>CAIZPP010000074.1 GCA_903934875.1 uncultured Methylococcaceae bacterium | reverse complement strand
TAAGCGCAAGCAAAACCGGTTCGATGACATCCAACTCCTCCCTTCCCAAATGTCCGCCCTCCCCTGCATGGGGATTGAGTCCACAAACCAGGATTCTTGGATGGACGATGCCAAAGCGCTCCACTAATCCATGCTGCAAAACTCTGATTACTGTCGCCAGTCGTTCCTGCGTGAGTGCCGCGCTCACGTCCTTAAGGGGCAGATGGGTGGTGGCTAGGGCAACCCGCAAACCCTCCGTGGACAACATCATGACAGGGTGCCCACCGGTAATTTGAGCGATATATTCCGTATGCCCCGTGAATGCGAAACCAGCCGCATTGATCACGCCTTTGTGGACTGGAGCAGTCACCAATGCGTCGAAACGACCTTCCAAACAGGCACGGACACCGGTGCTGATGGTGTCGAGCACAGCGGGGGCGTTGGCCTCATCCAGCTTGCCACAGACCGGCGGGCGCAAACACGGCACCGGCAACACATGCAACTGTCCAGGCTGGTGGGCCGACCAGCCAATTTCATCCGGCAAGTCTAGCTGCAAATCGACCCCTAACATACTCGCACGTTCCCTCAGCACATCGGGGTCTGCAACTACCGTCAGCGAGCAAGGAAAGGCCATTCGTCCGGCCAAGACACATAAATCAGGTCCAATGCCAGCAGGCTCCCCGGAACTCAATAAGATGCGGAACATAGTTAGCACTCGCTTGCAGTCATGGCGGGTTTGCCAGGGTCATTGAAAAAGGCGTATCTCCACATAGGCCTCATCCCTGATTCGGCGCAGCCACAATTCAGTTTCCTCCTCGACCTTGCGCTTGAAAATCTCCTCGCGCGCCTTGTTCTTTTCAAATTCTCCGCTGTCGTTGGTTTCCTGCCTTTCCAGCACTTGGATCAAATGCCATCCAAATTGCGTCTGCACCGGCTCGCTTAGCTGGTTGGGCGTCAACCCGTTCATAGCGTTTTCGAAAGCAGGCACCAAAGCCCCAGGCGGTACCCAACCGAGTTCCCCACCTTTGACGGCAGAACCCTTATCATCGGAGTGTCCTTGGGCTATTTCGGCAAAATCCTCGCCATTTTCGATGCGTTGCCGTAAAACGATCAACTTTTGCTTGGCTTCCTCGTCAGTCAAAACCTCTGTAGGCTTGATCAAAATATGGCGAACCCTAGTCTTGGTAATCAAATGGTCCCCATCGCGCTTAATCCCCAGCATTTTGATGATGTGAAAACCGCTGGAACTGCGTATCGGTCCGTCCACATCGCCTTCCTTCATTTTGTCCACCAGATCGACGAAAATGGACGGTATCTGGCTTTTCTTCCGCCAGCCTAGGTCGCCCCCCTTCAATGCCTGTTCATCGTCAGACGAACCCAATGCTGCCTGTTTGAAGTCTGTGCCTTTTCTGATGTCTGCTATCAGCTTATCCGCCTTCTCCTTGGCGCTCTGCACATCGGCAGGCGATGCCGCGCGGGGTGTGGAGATTAGAATATGGCCTAGCAAATATTCAATATCCGTAGAAGATGCACTATTTTTTGATTTCAGATAATTCTCTATTTCCCGGTCGCTGACCTTAACTTGGCTGTTGACTTGGTTGCTACGCAAACGGCTTATCACAATTTCATTGTGAATCTGCTCCAAAAAATCGGCATAAACAATTCCCTCCGCTGCCAGAGAACTGCGAAAATCGTCCACGCTAAGCCTGTTGCGTTCGGCGATCGACTGGACGGCGGCGCGAACAGTCTCCTCGTCCGCTTTGATGCCGGCCTTCTCCGCAAGCTGTGCTTGTATCTTGTCGATGATCATCCGTTCCAGCACTTGGGAAATTAGAACCTTGTCTGGCGGTAGCGGGGTATTACTTTGCCTTAGCCCTTTTTTTACCATCGCCACCTTTTCGCCCAACTCACCCGCCGTGATAACCCCATCCTCGACCACCGCGACAATCTGGTCCAAAGCGTCAGTGGTGCCTGCCACGCCTGAAATAAGCGTTAGCCATAAACCGCAGGCATACAGCGTTTTCAACATCAAATGATTACTCAATAAGGCGCATGGTTGTGCTAGATATTTTTTTAAAGCAAAGATTGTTTGAATATTCATTTTTAGTTATAAGCCTGCTGGGGCTGGGTGTAGAGTCCTGGCAGTTCATAATCCGTCCTGTAACCGCTGAAGTTTTGCAACAGCAGATTGTCGACCTGATCACCGAAATTGCCCAAGCCCTTGAATTCCAACTGGAAGTAGATGGCGCTATTGGTAGTGATGTTGTTAGCTGTGGTGACAACGGAGGAACCCGTTTGGTTCGCCGCGCCATTTTGGTAGCGCAGGCCAATCAGACTGAAACGCCAACAGCAGGTTTCCTTTTCCACACCCGCCAACGCTTCCACGGTAATATGGCTGACCAAGCTGTATTGCCATCGACCGATGGCGTACCACCCTCCCCAGATGGGTAGGCGGGCGTTAATGTCGGTCTGGTTGATGGTCCTTGGATTGTTCGGATTGACAGGATACGGAATGGTCGAACCCTCGTAAGGATCACGGCGATAACGGTAAAACAGGTTAAGCAAATTATTGGAGAAATTGTTGTATTGCAGCCCCATCTGCAGGCGGTCCAGCCTGTCAAATTGGGGATTGTACTGTCCGGTTCCGGTAAACGTCCAATATGGGTTCAGTTTCGAAGAGATTTCGCTGACGAGATTGTTTTTATAAGTGGTCTGCGGAGCGTTGAGCGTCATCACCACTTTTGGGTCGGTCAGGTAAATCACCTTGCCCACACTCACCCGAAGACGCTCCAAGCCGGAGTCCTGGCTGATTAAGCGTGTGGTCAAGGCCGGCGTTATGTTGTTGGCATCGGACAAACGGTCCACGCCGGCAAAGCGATTTTCGCGGAATAACTGGTAAAAGTTAAAGTCATATTCGTTGGAGTCGAAATTCAAGCCTTGATACCCTAGCAAAGCCCCTCCGTTGCCATTATTTATAGCAACACCGGAGCCATAATTGTAATTATAAGGCTGGTTGACCTTGGGTACATAAAGATAAAATAGCCTAGGTTCCAAGGTTTGCTGCATAGGCGAGTCAAATAGTTTGAATTCGTTCTCGAAATACGCACCACTGTCGATGGAAAAAATCGGCGCAGTCCGAAAGAAAGTGCTGGACTCGTTAGTCGGAATTGAAATACCAGAATTATTGTAACTAGTCTGGAGATTATTTAACCAATATTCTGTGTGCTGCACCGTCAAACTCGGTGTGATAAAACCTCCCGCATCACGGAAGGGGTAATATATTCGCGGACGAAGATTTATGCGCTCGCCCGAAATCTTGTAGGGTTGGTTAAAATTGGTAGCCTCAGCGTTCGTTTGAAATTGCAGGCCAGTGTCCCCCACCGGCCGTGAATAGGAGAAATTGAGTTGCGGCCAGCGCCGGTAGGGGTAGTTGGGGGCGGTGACGGTCTCGTCCAAGCTCTGGTAATAGTCCACCAACATGCTAGCCGAATAAGTTCCGCCTAAAAATTTTCCGCCATTATAATTGACATTCCCGGTACTGCGAAGCCAAGTGGTGTTATTGATGGCGAGCAGATTGCCCAACTGTTGGGTGTAGAGTTTGTCGGACACTAAATGCAAGTCCACTTGGGTATTCAACTGGTCCGTCCACTTGCTTTTATCCGTCCAGCCTATTTGCCCGCGGGTTTCCTTTAGCAATTCGTCATATGGCACAACATCGGTAAACAGCCTGCCCGAGCCGATCTCGGACAAGTAGCGGAAATCGGCGCGCATCATTGGGCCGCGATTCATTAGATAACGGGGTATCAAACTCAAATCGTAATTGGGAGCGAGATTGATATAATAGGTGGCGTATAAATCAAGGCCGTTTAACTTGCTATAGCCGACGTTGGGTGACAACCACCCGGTCTTACGGCGGCTGTCGACAGGAAATGACATCAGTGGCGTATAAAAAAACGGCACACCCTTAAATTCCATCCATGCCTGTTTGGCGGTGCCCTTCCCGCTGTCCTTGTCAATCGTCACAGAATCGGCGTGCAACAGCCAATCCTGATCGCCAGGGGGGCAAGAGGTAAAGGTGGCGGTTTCATAGCGGGATTTTTTCTTGCTGTCGATATGGGTTATTCTGGAGGTTCCGCGTGCCGGCACAGTTTCGACAATGAACTGTGAATTCCGAATGACCCCCTCGTCGCTATTCAGCTTCATGAAGGCCGTATCGCCGGCAAACGACAAGCCTTTTTCCCGATAAATCACTTCGCCTTGAGCGTTAAGAGCGCCGCTCTTACCGTTATGGGTGACAAAATCGGCATACAGCTTTTGGTCGGCCCGGACCAATTCCGCCCCCCCTTGGTAACTGGAAGTCTCGCCCTGCAGAAGTTCGGCCTGATCGGATGTTATTTCCAAGGGCGATTTTTGGCGCAATCTTTGGTCGGCATCAGATAATAAAAATTCCGTGGGCGTTGTCCATTCCGTTTGATCCTTACCGCAGCTTAAAGCCCAGGGGTTGGCTGGCATATGCGCCAAAATGCTAGAAAAGCGTTGTTCGTCCTGGCTGGTCATATCGGTGGACTCCGCCCAGATATCCATGGCCTTCCCCCCACTCACAACATGGGTTGCACCGCGCGGATCAGAGCCTGACAGCGAGCAATCCCAATCCTTGCCGACTGCTCCCGAGCGGCAGTTCCAACCTGGCTTGGCCTGGGTTTGCGCGATATTGGATGGCGGTGCTTGGGTCGTAGGCGCGAAACCCGCGGTGGCTTTCGGCTTGTCAACGTTTATCGGAGACCGGGCGACTTCTGTGTGTTGATCGGGCGGCAGCGCGGGCTTGGAACTAGACCCGGCATGTTTTGCCTGCTCCACCGCTGTTGGGCTGCCGCTGGACTGTGTTGGCTCCTCAATCGGCTTGGATGGGGCAGTCCCGCGATCTGGTGCCGATTTTTCGACCGGGATGGAATTGGCCCCGTCCGCCTGCTGCGGCGCTTCGACCGCATTGGGGCGGGCCGCACCGGACGGTTGCTGTGCTTCATCCGGGCTGGGGCGGACCGCACCGGACGGTTGTTGTGCCTCAACCGTGCTGGGGTGGGGCTTTTCCATGGCTGCCGCTGGCTTTTCGGGTTTAATCGGCTGCGCTTCTTCGACGGGTTTGGCTGGCTTATTCTTCTTACCCGAGACACAAACCCATTCCTTGCCGTCGCCGCCACGCTGGCAATCCCAGCCGTCGGCAGCCAAAGCGTCGCCTAACCCTAGCACAAGGATTACCGATAAAACAGTTTGCTTCCTTTGAGGAAATATCATTTTCCGCAACCGACAGCAATCACACGAAAAGACAAATCAATGGAAAGCAAGCCCTTAATGGGACTTCCAAATCCTGCAAATTGGGTGGCAGGCAAAAAACAAAGTCTGCCAGAACAAGCGATAAACAAAGGCGGCATATCTTAAAGGAGCAGTTTTGTGGTGAAATATTCCAATTGATTAGGCATCATTCTAACGCAACATCCACAGTAATTAAGCATTTTTCAATCAGGAATATTAGCACACATGGCAAATTCACCCGACACTCGCCTGGATGCGCTGTCCGCATGGCTGTATCGAGACTTAAAACTGGACGTAAAAGATATCCGTCCAGCCTCCAGCGACGCCAGTTTTCGGCGCTATTTCCGTGCGAAGGTAGGCGAAGACAGCTTCATTGTAATGGACGCCCCACCCGCCCATGAAGATGTCCTACCTTTCATCAAAGTTTCGCGGCTGCTTCGGTCAGCAGGGGTCTTGGCACCGAAAATACATGCCCAAAATATCGACAAAGGCTTTCTGCTGTTGTGCGATTTCGGCAACCACCCTTATCTGGACAGTCTTAATGGCGAAAATGTGGATCAACTGTACGGCGACGCGATGGAAAGCCTGATTCGGATGAAACGGGGTGTCAATGTCCAGACCTGCGAATTGCCACCCTACAATGAAACCCGTTTGCGCAGTGAAATTAACCTGTTTGGCGAATGGTTTCTGGGTCGCCTGTTGGGCAGGGAAACCACGCCAAACGAACAGTCCGTCCTAGAAAAAACATGGCGTCTTCTGGTGGAGTCGGCCCTACAGCAGCCTATTGTCTGCGTACATCGCGATTACCATTCCCGCAACTTGATGATTACTGGTGCAGACAATCCAGGTGTGCTGGACTTTCAGGATGCAGTTATCGGCCCCATCACCTACGACTTGGTATCTCTGCTGCGTGACTGCTATATCACTTGGCCTAAGGAGCGGGTGGAAAACTGGGTGCGCCAGTATCACCGCCGCCTATTGGATGAGGGTCTAGTCATTGAAACCAATGCCGAGCGATTCATGCGCTGGTTTGACTTGATGGGCTTACAGCGGCATATCAAGGTTTTGGGGGTTTTCTCCCGCCTAAATTTACGCGATGGGAAAACTGGCTACCTCCAGGATATTCCACGAACCCTAAACTATGTGGTTGCGGTATGCGAAAACCATCCCGAAATGGCCAGTTTCCTTGACTTTCTGCAAGACGGCATCACGCAGCAAACGTATTCACTTCTTGGACAACCCTAATGAAAGCGATGATCCTAGCGGCAGGACGGGGCGAACGCCTGCGCCCGTTCACTGACAACGTTCCAAAACCACTCTTGGAAGTCGGTGGACGCCCTCTTATTGAGCATATAATCACCGCTTTGATTCGTGCGGGATTCTATGATTTCGTGATCAACCTTGCCCATCTTGGCGAACAAATTCAGGACAGGCTTGGAGATGGGTCACGCTTCGGAATCCATATTACCTACTCGCATGAAGGAGATGCTGCCTTGGAGACAGGCGGAGGCATTCATCGAGCTTTGGGTCTGCTGGGGAAAGAGCCGTTTTTAGTGGTAAATGGCGATGTTGCCAGCGACTTCCCTTTTGAAAATCTGCCGCAGCACCCCGCAGGGCTTGCCCATCTAGTGCTTGTCGACAACCCCTCCCACCATCTGCGGGGTGATTTTGCCCTGCAAGGCGATAAGGTGATGGCCGAGGGCGAACCCAAACTCACCTACAGTGGCATTGGTGTGTACCGCCCAGAACTGTTCGCGGAGCGCAAGCCAGGCAAATTCCCGCTAGCCCCGCTGCTGCGTGAGGCGATGGCCGAAGGCTTAGTCAGTGGACAAATCCACCAAGGCTTCTGGATGGATATTGGCACCGTGGAAAGGTTGCGTGAACTGGATGAACGCTTGACTGGTTTGACCGTCAAACCAGTTGTTTGTTAGGCGAATTCCCGCCATCACCCCTATCTGACCGGAGACTATCCATGAGCATCAATGACCCGCAGAAGTCCATAGCCGAAACCAAGGTCTTGAAAAATATGGTCACTATCGTCTATGCCCTGCAAGCGGCCAGCATCCCCTTGATCGTCACTTACTTTATCGCACCCCTGCTCATTTTGTGGAAACGCAAACAGGCTGAGGGCACTTGGCTGGAAACACATTTGCGCTGGCAACTTAACACTTTCTGGTTCAGTTTGGCAGGTTTCATCATGGGCATTGCGACGACGGCTGTGAGTGTGCAGCTTGCCACCATCATCCTGGCGACGACGTTGATGTGGTTCGTCTATCGTATCGGACAGGGCTGGACGAAGTTGAGCAGGGGGCTTTCAATGTTCAGGGCAGCAGGGCCTGACAAAGCGCTTAGTTGACAGTTGCCCGTCACAACAGTACTTTTAGTCGTTTTATAAGCGACTAGTCCGGCTTCCCACGAGGTTGCCGCCCCGGCCAAGGCCAGTCACCACGATAAACCGAAGCCCTCAACTAAATTATAACTACGCCACAAGGGCACCAGGATGGAAGAGTTTCAACGCATTAAACGTCTACCCCCCTATGTTTTCAACATCGTCAATGATCTGAAAGCCAAAGAGCGCGCACAAGGCCAAGACATCATTGATTTCGGCATGGGTAACCCCGACCGGCCAACCCCGCAACACATCGTAGACAAGTTGGTGGAGGTGGTCCAAAAACCATCAGCACACCGCTATTCAGTGTCCAAAGGCATTTTCCGGCTGCGTAAGGCGATTTGCAATTGGTACCTGACCCGCTACGGCATTGATCTGGACCCGGACTCCCAGGCCATCGCGACCATCGGCTCCAAGGAGGGCTTGGCGCATTTGATGTTTGCCACCTTAGGGCCGGGCGATGCAGTACTAGTTCCCAATCCGGCCTATCCGATCCACCCCTACGGCTGCGTCCTGGCGGGTGCCGACGTGCGGCATGTGCCGCTGGTGGCGGGGGTGGATTTCTTCGCCGAGCTAGAAAGGGCGATCAAATTATCCTGGCCTAAACCGAAGATGCTGATTCTCAACTTTCCCGGCAATCCCACCACGCAATGCGTGGAACTGGATTTTTTCGAGAAGGTGGTCGAGATGGCCCGCGAGTACAAAATATGGGTCGTGCATGATTTGGCGTATGCTGATTTGGTTTTCGACGGATATGTCGCACCCTCCATATTGCAAGTGCCGGGTGCCATGGATGTGGCGGTGGAGTTCTTCACACTGTCAAAGAGCTATAACATGCCCGGCTGGCGCGTCGGTTTTATGTGTGGGAACCGCGAACTGGTTGCGGCCTTGGGACGCATCAAATCCTACCTGGATTACGGGACGTTTACACCGATCCAAGTCGCGGCCATCACCGCGCTAGAAGGGCCGCAGGATTGTGTGGCAGAGATTCGCGAGCTATACCTCCATCGCCGCGATACCCTGTGCAAAGGTCTGAACGATATCGGCTGGACAGTGGAAAAGCCCAAGGCAACCATGTTCGTTTGGGTTCCCATACCCGAACAGTACCGAGGCATGGGGTCATTGGAATTCGCCAAGAAACTATTGCTAGATGCCAAAGTGGCGGTTTCACCCGGAATCGGGTTCGGGGAATTCGGCGATGACCATGTGCGTTTCAGCCTCATCGAGAACGAACATCGCACCCGGCAGGCGATCCGAGGCATCCGCAATATGTTCCGCAAGGACAACTCGGTATAATTGGCGGAGAATTCCAAACAATGAGGATAGCGATTTGAAACCCGTGAAAATTGGTCTGCTCGGTTTAGGCACCGTCGGTGGCGGCACCGTCAACGTATTGCGAAGAAACGCCTCAGAAATCAGCCGCCGGGCCGGGCGGGAAATTCAAATCTACCGTGCGGCGGCCCGTGGCAAATGCACCTGCGACACTAGCGGCATCCCGTTGACGGAAGACGCTTTTGAGGTTGTCAACGACCCTGATGTCGATATTGTCGTCGAACTCATCGGCGGCGAAGAGCCGGCGAAACAGCTTATCCTCACCGCCCTCGCCAACGGCAAGCACGTAGTCACCGCCAACAAGGCATTAATAGCCAAGCACGGCAACGAAATTTTCGCCAAAGCTAGCGAGAAAGGTCTGATGGTCGCCTTCGAAGCCGCCGTGGCCGGAGGCATACCCATCATCAAGGCGTTGCGCGAAGGGCTTACCGGAAATAAGATCGAATGGGTAGCCGGGATTATCAATGGCACTTGCAACTTCATCCTAACCGAAATGCGCGACAAGGGCCGCGACTTCGCGGACGTGCTGACGGAAGCCCAGGCCAAAGGCTATGCGGAAGCCAACCCGACTTTTGACGTGGAAGGCATTGATGCTGCACACAAGCTTACCATTCTCGCATCCATAGCTTTTGGCATTCCGTTGCAGTTTGACAAAGTGTATATCGAAGGCATTAGCGGCGTGACGCGAATGGACGTGTCCTACGCGGAAGCGCTAGGCTACCGGATCAAGTTGCTGGGACTTGCCCGCAGAACCGAGCAAGGCGTGGAACTGCGGGTCCATCCGACGCTGATCCCCGAGCGCCGCCTGATCGCCAATGTCGATGGCGTGATGAACGCCGTGCTGGTCAAAGGCGATGCCGTCGGCCCCACGCTGTATTACGGTGCCGGTGCCGGAGCCGAACCCACGGCTTCCGCCGTGGTTGCTGATATCGTCGATGTGGTCAGGACGCTCACCTCCGACCCGGAAAACCGGGTGCCGCATCTTGCTTTCCAACCGCAGTCGATGTCAGATATTCCCATACTGCCGATGGACGCGGTGAAAACCGCCTATTACTTACGGCTTTCTGGCGAAGACAAGCCCGGTGTGCTGGCGGATGTGACCCGCATCCTGGCTAACCAGCACATCAGCATTGAAGCCATCCTACAGAAGGAGCCGCACACCGGCGAGACCCATTTGCCCATTATCATGCTAACCCAGAAGACACTGGAGCATGAGTTGAATGCGGCAATCGCTCAGATTGAGGCATTGCCCTCAATCAACAAACCTGTAAAACTCATTCGGCTGGAAACCTTGGGTTAATGAAGGCCGCACAGTTTGACCATCCTAGTGAATTTCCTAAATTCCAAAGCTCTAAGGAGATAATAATGAGACTGCATTCCATGTTGCGTCAGGGGGTAGTGTTTTTAACCTTAGGGACAGTTTTGATAGCCTGTAACCAGCCAGTCATCAAAAAAGCCCCTGAAGAAACGCTGCAATCGTCCATGCAATCCGCAAAAGATGCCTACCAACGGAAGGATTACACGCAAGCCGCCGAATGGTTTCGCAAGGCCGCTGAGCTTGGTGATGCCAAAGCACAGTATAACCTAGGCATAGCCTACGACAGGGGGCAAGGCGTGGCGCAAGACTATGGACAGGCCGCCCAATGGTACCGCAAAGCAGCCGACCTTGGACTGGCGCAAGCGCAAAACAACTTAGGCATACTCTACAAACAAGGCCAAGGCGTGGACCAAGACCCGGCACAAGCCGCCGAGTGGTTCCGCAAAGCTGCCGACCAGGGGTTTGCCCAGGCCCAGCACAACTTAGGAGTCGCCTATCGGGACGGCCAAGGTTTGAAGCAAGACCGGGGGCTGGCCCTCCAATGGTTGGGAAAAGCGGCCGCGCAAGGCGACGAACAAGCCCAAGCAGACTTGAAGCAACTGAAAGCCACCGGAAAAAGCGCAAAGAAAGCCACCCCAACGGTGAAACCGTCTCCGGCCCCTAGGAAGACCCAGCCACCTAAGTAAACCGCATCAGCAAAACCGATGAAAATGCTGTAACTTGATGACACCCGGAAAATTTGACATGGACCCAAGACTTCTAAATGCGAACGAGCTCGGCATCCGCCTAGAGATAGTCGGTGGCATCCCCCTATGGGAAGCCCAGCCAGTCTACAAACACCAAAAGGCGATTGACCGCATCCGCGCCAGCATCAAGCCCTGCGAAGGGCAAACCTGTGGGTGTGTGCATGTGGCGGATGTTTACATTTACTTCCCGGACGGCTCCCTGAAACGGCCCGACATTTCCATCTTTTGCCGTGAACCCGAAGAGGATGACGAGGCGGTTAAACTAATTCCTGAAGCGGTCATCGAAGTCATCAGCAAGGGTTATGAATTCAAGGATTTGGAAATCGGCCCCAACTTCTATCTGGCCCAAGGCGTAAAAGACGTGGTGGTGTTCAATCCTTACACCCTCGTGGTGCTGCATGTGCGCAGGGACGGGGCCAAGCATGGACTTTCGCCGATGGCGGTTGCGTTGGAGTGTGGGTGTGGATTGACCGTTTGAGCAACTTTCATGAGGCAGAGCAATGCATACTTATGAATTAGATTTTCACGACTGGATCGAAGAGCAAGCGACATTATTGAAAACTGGCCAACTCGCCCGGCTAGATGTGCCGCATCTAATTTTGGAACTGGAAAGCATGAGCGCACGTGAAAGACGAGAGTTAATTAACCGGCTGGCTGTTTTGTTGGCGCTCTTGCTCAAATGGCAATATCAACCCGAACGCCGCTGCACCAGTTGGCGGTTGACGATCAATGAACAGAGGCGACAATTGGCTTTGTTGCTGGATGACAATCCGAGTTTGGCTAAACGCATCGCTGAATTTCTGCCACGCAGTTACCAAAACGCCACTCGCGCCGCTTTAGATGAAACCGGCTTTCTCAAGTCGCCATTTCCGGCTGATTGTGTGTATAGTATTGCCGAGGTAATGGATGAGGGCTATTGGCCTGCGGAGTAAACATATCCATATTCACACCGTTTACAGCAATTCCAACATCAAAGAGTTACTTGGTAGTTGGTATGATAGCGCAGGTTATTCGGTTAACCTGAAGGGTTAACGGAATTTCTGTACTAGGTATATTTTTAAGATGAAAATCCATCTTGTGTGTATGTGCTTTGCAACATAATATAACCTAAAAGTAACTCCTCGATATTAAAAACGCTATATGAAATACCTCTCCACCCGAGGCCTTGCGCCTACCAAAACCTTCACCGAAATCCTGCTTGGCGGTCTCGCCCTCGACGGCGGGCTATATCTGCCGGAAGAATACCCGCAAGTCACCCGCGAAGAATTGGACGCATGGCGCAATCTGTCCTATGCCGATTTGGCCTTTGCGGTCATGTCCAAATTTGCGCCGGACATTCCCGCCGCAGACCTGAAGGCGATTACCGACAAGACATACACCCAAGCCGTCTACAGCAATGCCCGCGCCGATTCGGACACCCGGCAAATCGCCCCGCTGCGCACATTGGAACCGGGACTGCACATTCTGGAACTGTCCAACGGCCCGACGCTGGCCTTCAAAGACATGGCGATGCAGTTGCTCGGCAATCTGTTCGAGTATGCGCTGGAACGCCAACATGGCGAATTGAATATTCTGGGTGCGACTTCCGGCGACACCGGCTCGGCGGCGGAATACGCGATGCGGGGGAAGCACGGCATCCGCGTGTTCATGCTCTCGCCACACGGCAAAATGTCGGCCTTCCAGACTGCGCAAATGTACTCGCTGCAAGACCCGAACATTTTCAATATTGCCGTGCGCGGGGTTTTCGACGATGCGCAAGACTTGGTGAAGGCCGTCTCCAACGACCATGTGTTCAAGGCGGAATACCACATCGGCACGGTCAACTCCATCAACTGGGGGCGTATTTCCGCCCAAGTGGTCTACTACTTCAAAGGCTATTTTGCCGCGACCGCATCCAACGAGGAACAAGTTGCCTTCTCAGTGCCTTCGGGCAATTTCGGCAATATCTGCGCCGGTCACATCGCCCGACAAATGGGCCTGCCCATCGCCCAGTTGATCCTCGCCACCAACGAAAACGACGTGTTGGACGAGTTTTTCAAAACCGGCATCTACCGCCCGCGTGGCACCGCGCAGACCTTCCACACCAGCAGCCCGTCCATGGACATCTCCAAAGCCTCCAATTTTGAGCGCTTTGTGTTCGATCTGGTCGGACGCGATGCGGCCAAACTGAGGGAGTTTTGGAGCCAAGTGGACACCGGCGGGGCTTTCAATATCAAAGACACGCCTTACTGGGATGAGTTGCCATCGTTTGGCTTCGTTTCCGGTAAAAGCACCCACCAAGACCGCTTGGAGACGATACGGGCAACGTGGGAAAACTACGGCGTGATGATCGACACCCACACCGCCGACGGGCTGAAAGTCGGCATCGAACAGTGCCGTGCTGATTTGCCTTTGATCTGCCTGGAAACCGCCCTGCCCGCCAAGTTCGAGGCCACCATCATCGAAGCCTTAGGCCGCGAGCCGGAACGCCCTGCGGGGATGGAAGGCATTGAAAACCTGCCGCAGCGTTGCGAGGTGATGGATGCCGAGGTGGAGGCTTTGAAAGCGTTTATTGCGGGGAATGTGCCGGGGTGATCACACATCATGGCTAGACTCACTTCACTGACCGTCATTGGCTACAAGTCGATCCGCGAACTGCGTGATTTCAAACTGAACAACTTGAATGTGTTGATTGGAGCTAACGGCGCGGGGAAGAGCAATTTCATCGGACTGTTTCGTCTGCTGAATGAAATGTATCAGCAAAACTTACAGGTTTATGTGCAGAAGCAAGGTGGACCCGATGCCTTGTTGCATTTTGGACGGAATACAACTGAAGAACTTCATGCGGAATTTTATTTTGGCTTGAATGGTTATAAATTCGACTTGCTACCGACAGCGGATAACCGGCTAATTTTTAAGACTGAATGCACTTGGTTTAGTGGTGGTTCATTGTATAAACCACAAAAAGGGGACTATAGCCGCATAATAGGAAGTGGAAATAGTGAATCAAAGCTAATAGAATCTGATGATTCCTATGCAATGTACATTCGTCCGGCAATTAGTCGTTGGCTGGTTTATCACTTCCATGATGCCAGCAATACCGCCAAAGTAAAGCAAAAGCACTCAACCAACGATAACCTCAGTCTGAAAACCGATGCGGCGAATCTTGCGGCTTATCTACTCATGCTAAGGAAACAACATGAGGCTGAATACCAGCGTATTGTGGATGCTGTTCGGCTGGTCGCGCCATTTTTTGGCGATTTTGTCCATCGTCCCGGCGATCCGGATTATGTGGAACTCGAATGGACGCAGCGAGGAAGACCGGACACCCCGTTTAAAGCACTAATGCTTTCTGATGGAACCTTGCGTTTCATGTGCCTAGTGACCCTACTGCTCCAACCAGTGGAGTTGATGCCTGACACTATATTGATTGATGAGCCAGAACTCGGTTTGCACCCTTATGCTATTTCGATACTGGCCGACATTTTCAAGCAAGTCTCTTCTGGCCAATTTCCTAAGCAATTGATTGTATCCACCCAATCAGTCGAACTGATCAACGAATTGTCACCTGAAGATGTGATCGTGGTTGATTACGAGGACGATGCCTCCATTTTTCGCCGTTTCAGCCAAGACGAACTTTCCGGTTGGCTAGAAGAATATTCGATGGGCGAGCTATGGAAACGTAACATACTCGGCGGGAGACCTTAATCAATGGTGGAGGTGATTGTCTTTGCCGAAGGGCCAACGGAAGAGAAGTTCATCAAGCTAGTGGTGGCTCCCAACTTGAAGCAATTAAAGGTATTTCTAAAACCAGAGACGCTAAGGACATCAACCGATGCCAAAGGTGGTGCTGTCAATTTCGACCGACTCAAGTTCTATGCGCGGAACACCTTGAGAGGGAAGCGAGATGTTGTTTTATCAACCTTCCTTGATTTGTATGGTTTGACCACTGACTTCCCGAAATTTGTGGAAGCTAAGCAAAAATCGTCCGTTTATGCACGGGCCTCTTGCTTAGAAGATGGGCTGCATGAAGCGTTGATTGATCAAATAGGCTGCCAACCTGACCGATTTCTGCCACATATCCAGCCCTATGAATTTGAAGGCTTGCTGTTCTCCGATGTCGAGGCACTGATAGGCGTGGAACCCACATGGAAAAAATATTTAAACGAACTGGATAAAGTTCGCAAAGCATTTGAAACGCCTGAACACATCAACGACAGCTACGAGACCAAACCTTCGAAGCGGCTGGAAAATCTGCTGCAACCCAAGTACCACAAAATCCGACATGGACCTCTAGCGGCTGAACACATCACGCTTGCCGCCATGGAGCGCGAGTGTGTGCACTTTCGGGGATGGATGGACAAGCTCCGGGGCTTGGCGGCCCCATAAAATATCTCTATGAACACCGAATACGATAGCCCCACTGTCGATCAAAAACCAGAACGCGTCTTATTGATCGACTTGGAAAACTGCCCTGGCCAGATTCATCAATTGATGAAAAATCTGGAGCAATTTTCGCAAGTAGTCATTTGTTATGCGCAAAGCGGGGCGAAAGTGCCTATCGACTGGATATTGCCATTGACCAACACAGTCAATAGCAACAAACTCAAAATATTGAAAACCCCAGGTGCTGGCAAAAATGCCGCCGATTTTGGCATCACCTTCTGGGCAGGGGAGTTAATGCAACAACTGCCAACACAAACCCATTTTACTGTGGTATCAGAAGACACCGATTTGGATCATGTCATCAATTTGTTAAAAAGCCAAGGCAGAACCGCCGAACGTATCAATACAAAAAAAGAAGAGTTGCCAACTTTGGTAAACCCATCGGCATCAACTTCTCCCATAAAATCATATTGCGTATATCTGTTGAAAAATAATAAGAACCGACCTGTGAAACCGGAAACTTTGCTTAACCATATTAAAAGTGGTTTCAAAGATGATAAGCTTACTTCGGAAATGATTATAAAAGAACTTACAAAACAAGGTGCTATTTCGGTCTCCAATAATCGAATCTCATATCATGAACCCATTATCACTAAACTTGCTAGTTCCTAGGCCATCATTCTGGCTGGTTCCCAAGCTCCTGCTTGGGAACCCATGTCTTGCAAGCTACAGCTTGTTCGTTGACCGTTCTTCGGAAAGCCGGAGCTTCAAAGACCGCATTCCCAAGCTGGAGAGCTTGGAAACGAGCAAATTTGTATCACAATGTTGGTTTTAGTCATTCTGACATGTGAGGTGATTATGAAAGTTTTTCATTTTATTATTTTTGAAGCGGTTAGTAGAGTGATTAACGAGGAGAGGGCGAACGGGAATTTGAAAGAAATTATTAGAAAAGCAGTTGTCGAAGCAATTCTTGAAGCACGAAACAAATAACATTTCTGTTAAACTTTAAGGTAGTAGGTTGTGCTGAGGAATGAAAAGAATTATTCGCTATTATACACTAATTAAGATTTATAAATTTTTGGAGTGACATGATGCCATCAACAATGTCTATTGAAATACCCTATGAAATAGCCCATGCAGCGAAAATGACACCCGAGGAAATGCGCAGAGAATTGGCAATACATTTGTTTAGCATTCATAAACTGTCCTTTGGCAAGGCTAGGGAAATGGCTGGAATGACGGTTTGCTCATTTCAACAACTGCTAGGAAGTCGGGAGATTTCACCGCACTATGACATAGCCGAGTATGATGAGGACTTGACTACATTATCCAAGCTAGGCTGACTATGAAAGTGGTCAGCAATACCTCCCCGATCATTAATCTGGCTTGGATTGGACGGCTGGAGATATTGTATGAATTGTATGGCACTATCCATATTCCAGAAGCCGTATGGAATGAAATAGTCGTAGAGGGTGCGGGGCAACCGGGGGCAGAGGAAGTCAGCAGTGCCCATTGGATTGATACTTGTGCAGTTGACAACAGGCTGCTTGTACTCGCTTTACATCAAGAATTGGATGCCGAAGAGGCGGAAGCCATAGCGCTTGCCGTTGAACAAAAGGCAGAATTGTTGCTGATGGATGAACGGCTGGGACGGGAAACAGCCCGCTATTTTGGATTAAATTATACAGGTGTGATTGGTGTGTTGATTGAAGCCAAAAAGAAAGGGTTTATTGGTTCGATAAAAGAACACTTGGACAGATTGCGGACGATGGCAGGTTTCCACATCAGTCAAGCTTTATATCTCAAGGTATTACAGGACCAAAACGAACTATAACTATGCCCCACCACCCCGTCCCCAAACAGATCGTCCGTCGCCCCGTTCCGCAACAAAACGGACATTTTTCCGACCTCCCTCCCCTGCTGCGCCGAATTTACCTGTCGCGAGACCTCACCTCAGAGGAGGAGTTGGACCGCAGCTTGGCGAAGCTGCCATCACCTTGGCTATTGTCCGGCATGGAAAACTTGGTCAGTCATTTGATTGAAGCCATACAAACAAAAAAACACTTGCTCATCGTCGCCGATTTCGATGCCGACGGCGCAACCAGTTGTGCGGTGGGCCTGCTTGGCCTGGAGGCGATGGGCGCGGCAAAGGTTTCGTATATCGTCCCGAACCGCTTTGAGTTTGGCTACGGGTTGACCCCGGAAATCGTTGCCGTCGCCGCCAGACACCAACCCGACGTGCTGCTTACCGTGGACAATGGCATCTCCAGTATTGAAGGGGTTAAAGTGGCAAAAGCCTTGGGGCTGACTGTCTTAGTCACCGACCATCATTTGCCCGGTACGGAATTGCCCGAGGCGGATGCCATCGTCAACCCCAACCTAGCAGGCGATGCATTCCCTTGCAAAGCCTTGGCCGGTGTGGGCGTGATGTTCTATGTGTTGATGGCGTTGCGGACACGCTTGCGGGAAAGCGGCTGGTTTGCCCACGCGGGCATTCCTGAACCCAATTTGGCCCAATGGCTAGACTTGGTGGCCTTAGGCACAGTCGCCGACGTGGTGGCACTAGACCGGGTCAACCGCATTCTTGTCCACCAGGGTTTGCAGCGCATCCGCCAGGGCAAGGCAAGGCCCGGCATCGTTGCCTTGCTGGAGGTCGCAGGCCGCAAACCGTCAGCGGCGGTGGCCGCCGACTTGGGTTTTTTCGCCGGGCCTAGACTTAATGCCGCCGGACGCTTGGAGGACATGGGGCAAGGCATAGCCTGCCTGCTCTGCGAAGAGTCGGCTGCAGCGCGGGCGATGGCCACACAGCTCGACCAACTCAACCGGGACCGGCGCGAAATCGAAGAGCAAATGAAGTTGGATGCCTACGCCATCTTAGCCAAGCTGGACGGGATGCAGCGGGCCAAGGAATTGGCCGGTGTCTGCCTGTTCGATGCTTCCTGGCACCAAGGTGTCATCGGCATTCTTGCCTCCCGCATCAAAGATAGGCTGCACCGCCCGGTGATCGCCTTTGCGCCGGTAGGCAACGGGGAAGTCAAGGGTTCTGCCCGCTCCATCCCCGGTGTCCACATCCGCGATGTGCTCAGCAATATCGCCGCCACCCGCCCTGACGTGCTGGTCCGTTTCGGTGGCCATGCGCTGGCGGCGGGGCTTAGCCTTAATGAAGGCAACTATATGGAGTTCGCTAAGCTCTTTAATGAGGAAGTCTGGAAACATCTGGCAGGCTTGGATTTAGCCCATGCCGTACACAGCGACGGGGAATTGACAGCCGACGAACTGCGCCTGGAAAACGCCGAAATCCTGCAACAGGCAGGGCCTTGGGGCCAAGGCTTTCCCGAACCCGTGTTCGACGGTGAATTCGAAGTGGTACAGGCTCGCGTCGTTGGTGAGAAACACTTGAAGCTGGTGCTAAAAACTGCGGACAAGAAGCGCATGATAGATGGCATCGCATTTTTTGTCGATGACCCGGAAAGCTGGCTGGGTTGTCAGCGCATCAAACTCGCATATAAACTGGATGTCAACGAATTTAGAGACAACCGGACCGTGCAGATGAGAATCGAATATATGGAGGCTTGAAGCCCCAATGCTGTTGAATTAGGGATTCCCCCGGCCTTCGTTTCATCTGAGTCCAAATTTCGGATGGTTCCAGCCTTTTGGCTTTAGCGAATTAGCGCTATAGGGAATCGCGTAGCCCTTGCCAGTATCTACTTGCAACTGGTCCGGCCCCTCCTCGTTCATGATAAGGCGATGGTGTATGCGGCCATCTGGACTGGACACTGTTTGCTCCTCAGCC
>CAIZPP010000073.1 GCA_903934875.1 uncultured Methylococcaceae bacterium | reverse complement strand
TTTACCGCCTGGCGCTGCTGGCGCAAGTCGCGCTCTACGGCCTCGGAGCGGCGGGGATTTTACTGCCGGGCCGATCCCGCCTGCCGCTGGCATCCACGGCAGGTTCCTTCATCATGCTCAATGCCGCAGCCTTCCTCGCCTGTTGGGCGTGGTTCTTGGGGGGGAAATCCACTGATTATTGGCACAAGGCTGCGTATCATGAAGCCGAAGCGCTGCGCACGGGATATAATAGCCGGGATACGGCCAAACGATAAAGGCGGTTTGGCCGACATTCAGCATCAAGCAAGCCCCTCAGACCGAACCGTCAAGCAATCATGATTCGAATCTTCAGACATTATATATCCGGTACTTATCTGGTTGTTTTTCTGATAGAACTGGGCGTTTTTTCCGCTGCATTCTATCTTGGCGATCTGTTGCGCGATTTCAACCGCAACCTGATCTTCTTCATCAGTGACGGGATATGGCTTCCCTCTATGGTTTTTTGCGCGGTGATGCTAATCAGTTCGGCCGGGATGGGGCTGTACCAGCGCCGCGCCCACCATTTTAGCGACATTGCCATATTGTTGCGGATATCCGCCAGTTTCCTGCTCGGCTGGGCGCTCCTCAACCTGCTGTTTTATGTTTTCCCCACACTATCCGTCTGGCACCGCGTCATCGCCTACGCCTTGACTGTATCGGTGACGGGAATGTTGATGTCGCGTTTCTTTTTTTTGAAGTACGTCGACAACCAGTCGCTCAGGCGGCGCATCCTAGTCCTTGGCGCCGGCAACCGTGCCAACATGATTCGTGAATTCGAGCTGAGGGAAATTCCAAAGGCATTCAGAGTGATTGGCTATGTGCCCATGGGAAACGATCCGGTTCTGGTCAAAGCGGACAATATACTGGAAATGTCCACCAACCTGTTGAAGCTTGCCGATGATGAAGACATTGACGAAATTGTCGTCGCACCCGATGACCGCCGGGGTGTCATCAACGTTGGCGAGATACTCGATTGCAAAATAGCCGGCTACGAGGTATTGGATTTACTGTCGTTTTTCGAACGTGAGGCCGGGTTGCTCGAAGTGGATATCCTCCAGCCTAGCTGGCTGATATTTTCCGACGGGTTTCGTCTGTCGAAGGGGTCCAAGCGCTGGTTCGATATTTTTGCAAGCCTTGTGTTATTGGGCATTACCTGGCCGGTTTTTTTGTTGACAAGCTTGGCCATCATTATCGAAAGCGGCTGGGGTGCGCCGGTGCTATACCGGCAAGTCAGGGTCGGCTTGGATGGGCAACTGTTCAAGGTCATCAAATTCCGCAGTATGCGCACGGATGCCGAAAAAGACGGCATGGCCCAATGGGCGCGGACAAACGACGACAGGATCACACGGGTTGGCAAATTCATCCGCAAGGTTAGGATTGATGAGTTGCCCCAACTCTACAATGTATTGAAAGGCGAGATGAGTTTTGTCGGCCCGCGCCCTGAACGCCCCGAATTTGTCGAACAATTTACCGGAACGATACCCTTTTACGCGGAACGCCACAGGGTGAAGCCTGGGATCACTGGTTGGGCCCAGTTGTGCTACCCTTATGGGGCGAGCTATGAAGACACCGTCGAAAAGTTGAAATACGATCTTTATTACATAAAAAACTATAGCCGTTTCCTTGATTTATTGATCATACTGCAAACCATTGAAGTGGTTTTGTGGGGGAAAGGCTTGTAAAAAGCCTGGCGTGAAATCACCAAGGCTCTTCCTCTTCGTAGCGGAGGACTTGTGCGGCCTCAACAAGAGCCGCCGTGCGCGTGCGAATTTCCCGCGCATCGACACTGCCGATTGCAAGGCGCAGCGCAGCGATTCGCAAGGCGATCTCAGCCGCCTCGGACTCCTTAAGCTGGTCGTGATACTCGTTCAGCGAGAGTTCGATTTCGGCTGCGAGCACTTCGGCATGGTTGCGCACATCCGCGAGTTCGCGCAGTCGGTGCGCCGCATCGGCATACTCCTCGGCACACTTTATCATACGGTTGATTTCATCCTCCGCGAGGCCTGATCCCCCTTCAATCCGAATTTGCCGCTCATTGCCGGAGACTATGTCCTCCGCCTTGACATGGATGATCCCGTTCGCGTCGATATCGAAGGTGACATCAATCTCAAGCACGCCGCGCCGCGCCTGCGGAAGGTCGATAAGCAGGAACTTGCCTAGCGTTTTATTGAAGGCGGCCATCTCCGATTCGCCTTGCAGGACATGAATCTCCACCGAGGTCTGGTTGTCCTCGGCAGTCGTGAATGTCTGCGTCTTGCAAGTCGGGATGCTGCTATTGCGCTCAATCAGCCTAGTGAAAACACCACCCTTGGTCTCTATTCCAAGCGAAAGCGAGGCCACATCAAGCAGCAGGACATCTTTGACCTCGCCACAGAGAACGCCCGCCTGAATTGCGGCACCGATGGCGACAACCTCGTCCGGGTTGATATCCTGGCGCGGCTCCTTGCCGATTAACTCCCTGACTTTGTCCCGGACTGCCGGCATACGGGTCATGCCGCCAACCAGCACAACTTGATCGATCTTATGTGCGCCGACGCGGGCATCGGCCAGTGCCTGCTTGATGGGGCCTATAGTGCGGGCAATCAGCGGGGCGCTTAAGCCATTCAACTGCAAGCGTGAGAGTTCCAGCTTAAGGTGTTTCGGACCTGTCGGCGTGGCGGCGAGGAACGGCAGATTGAGCTGCGCCGTCGGCATCGTTGAAAGCTCAAGCTTGGCCTTCTCAGCCGCCGCGTGAAGGCGCAACATGGCAACCGGGTCGGTGGCCAGGTCAATCCCTTGTTCACGCTTGAACTCTGCCAGCAGCCAATCGACGATGGCCTTGTCAAAGTTGTCACCGCCTAGATGGTTGTCGCCGTTCGTGGCCTTCACTTCGAACAGTCCCGCGCCTAGACCGAGGATTGATACGTCGAATGTGCCGCCACCGAGATCGAAAACAAGGACCGTCTGATCGTCTGCCTGGTCCAGCCCGTAGGCAAGCGCGGCGGAAGTCGGCTCGTTGATGATGCGCAAAACATCAAGCCCCGCGATTCTTCCAGCGTCCTTGGTTGCTTTGCGCTGGGCATCGTTAAAATAAGCGGGGACGGTGATGACGGCAGCGGTCACGCACTCACCGAGGTAAGCCTCGGCATCCGCCTTCAATTTCTGCAGAATCATCGCACTGATCTCTTCGGGGGCGTACCGCGTGCCCTCAACTCTAACCCTGGCCCCGCCGCCTTCGTCCTTTTCGACAAGGTACCCAATGATCGCCATCTCCTCGGCAACCTCATCCCACTGACGGCCCATGAATCGCTTGATCGAGCAGATGGTGCCCCGCGGATTCGCCAGTTGTTGCCGCTTGGCGGATGTGCCGACGAGTCGCTGCCCCTCTTCGGTGAAGGCAACCACAGATGGCGTCGTGCGCTCGCCTTCGGCGTTAGGGATGATGACAGGCTTACCGTCTACTAGCGCTGCCATGCAGCTATTCGTGGTTCCAAGATCAATGCCAATAGCCTTGCTCATGCGGGGTGTCCAGCCCTGCCCGCACGGGCCAATGGCGCACCTTTGTCATCCAGGATAAAAGCTTTCTCGACCTCCTCCTGGGCGAAAGAGAACTCGCCTGGGGGCTTTTCCTGCTCACCAAAACCCGGCAGACTTTGGCAATAAGCCTTCACAATCTCAAAGGCTGAGACCACCTCTTTGGTGCGTTGCGCAGCTTGTGGATCATCAGGGTTTTTATCCGGATGATAGGCCATGATCAATTGCCGATAGGCGGATTTTATACTCTCCCAACTAGCCTTCTCCGGCAACTGCAATATTTTCCGTGACTTGTCCACCATCGCAAAGTTTCCTTGGTTCAACTCCACATTGACAAAACTGTATACAGGCAGAGGCCCAATATAACGAAACGTTAAGGCATCTTCAAACTCTGTCGCCACAGCGTCCACCGCATCGTCAAACAGTTGCTCCTTGTCTTTGTCAACCAGATAACTACGGTTAAAAATCATTGCCTCCGTTTTGCTGGGGGCATCCGAACAGTCTTTTGCAAGAGCTGAGAGCTTGCCATGAATGGCGGCCACAAATTGTCTTTTTTTGTTCTCCGCCGCCTCAAACAGCAACCTCCCCGCCTGCACAGGGTCCACACCGGCCAATTCTGGTTTTTCCTTTACAATCCCTTGAAGTATTTTTGGCAGTTCCCACGAGACTTGAATCACTAGTTCCATCGTCCCTTGCAATCTGTCAAGATAGCTTCGAAGCTGGACATAGGCCTGTTCCAGAACCCTGCCAACCTCTTCGTCATTGCTTGCCGTAAAACCGAACTTTAGTGGCAGCATGCCGTTTTGGCCCGCCTGTCCGAATAGGAATGAATTCACCTGTTGATACTTTAGCAGACGCGCTTTGTGGGACTCCTCTTGCTCTCCATTCGCTATTTCCCCCGGCAAACCAAGGCCAAACTGGTTGATATCAATAGTACTCACAACTGCCGCAATGTCCCGGTAGCAGACGATTTCAAGCGGCGCGGAGTCGATCCCCCCGGCTTTATATGCAGCCAAATCCGGTTTGCCCGAACGGTTATCGATAGTCGCGTAAATAAAGCGTTTTACTTGCATATACAGTGTTTTTAATATCGAAGAGTTACTTGTTGAGTTATGTCATTTTGCAAATCGGGACTCCTAGCGAGATAGTGGCACATAGGCCGTTGTTTGTCGAGCAACAAATGACGTTGCCAGAACTACGGCTTATGCCCTGTCGCAGGCCAGGTGACAATGTGCGGCAGGCTCATTTTTTCGACCAAATGCCGGACCACCGCATCCACCCGGCCCGGTTCGTCGTAAAACTCCACAATCAGCGGCAAATCTAGTGAAAGGTCGACCAGCGAGGCGGTGTGCATTTTCCCGTCCGAGCTGAAACCCGCGATGCCCCGCAACACGGTGACACCGGACACCTTTTCCTCGTCATGCAGAAACTTGATGATCTTGGGGAGCAAATGCTCGCCCTCGCGGAGATAAATCCGCGCTACCGTGACAGACTGAGTGGCCATAATTCATTCCTCTAATGAAAAAATATTCGACGTCGAATAATGTTCCCGCCGGTGTGACTAAAAGTGATGCAGACACCTGGAGTGCAAGGCCTGCCTTGCCAGTGGATGCCCTCGCATGGAGTGCAAGGCCTGCCTTGCCAGTGGATGCCCTCGCAGGGAGTGCAAGGCCTGCCTTGCCATTAAATGCCTTCGCATGGAGTGCAAGGCCTGCCTTGCCAGTGGATGCCTTCGCATGGAGTGCAAGGCCTGCCTTGCCAGTGGATGCTCTCGCATGGAGTGCAAGGCCTGCTTGCCAGTGAATGCCCTCGCATGGAGTGCAAGGCCTGCCTTGCCAGTGGATGCCCTCGCATGGAGTGCAAGGCCTGCCTTGCCATTAGATGCCATCGCAAGGCAGGCCTTGCACTCCTGCGTCACTTTTAATCGCACCCCGTCCCCGCATTTTACTTGACTCCCGTTCGTTGCGCGTTATTATCAATATTTAAAAAATTATTCGACGTCGAATATTCGCAAGCTAAGGGCAAACCAAGGGCATATGAGCAAAGTTGTAGCGCTGGCAAATCAAAAAGGCGGAGTGGGCAAAACCACCTCCACAATCAATCTCGCTTACGCGCTTGCGCAGAAGGGCAAACGGGCACTGGCCGTTGATTGCGATCCGCAGGGTAGCCTCACCCTCTACTTCGGATACAACCCCGACGAACTCGAAGATGCCGGACACACACTGTACAATGCGATGATGGGCGAGAAAGCAATGGACTCCATCATTCTCGGCGACAACCCGGCGCTGCTGCCGGCTAGCATCTCGCTGGCGAATGCGGAACCCGAGTTGCTGGTGAGGATCATGTCGAGTTCGCAAAAAGTGTTGCGGGAAAAACTTAAGGGCATCCGCGACCGGTACGACTTCATCCTGCTCGACTGCCCGCCGTCGCTGGGGCTGCTCACCATCAACGCGCTGGTCGCAGCCGACCTGGTGCTGGTGCCGGTCAAGACCGACAACCTCTCCTTCCACGGCGTCGCCCGCCTATTCCAGACCGTCGAACAGATTCAGTCCGACCTTAACCCGACGCTGAGAATCGCGGGCATTTTGCCTACCCAGTACAACCCCCGCAATTTGCACGACAACGAAATCCTGACCGGCGTGAGGCAGGCGCTGGATGGGCAGTCGGTGCGCATCTTCGACCCGGTCAACCGCAGCACCGTGTTTGACAAAGCGACCTCAACGGGGTTGCCCACCGTCGCGACCACCCCTGGCAGCGCCAGCGTCCTGTCCTACCACCAGGTCGCAGACACACTCATCAACCTACCGTAACCCTCATCGTTCAAGCCCTATGGAGAAAAAACCACAACTCGCGGTGAGCCTGTTCGGCAGCGTCTCGCCAAACACGCCGAAGATCAAAGATATCGATATCACCCATATCCAGCCGAACCCCGACCAGCCGCGCAAGACGTTTGACGAGCAAAGCCTGCGCGAATTGGCTGACTCGATCCAGCAGCACGGTTTGTTGCAGCCGATCACGGTGATACGGAAAGCGGACGACCAAGACCGCTATATTCTGGTGGCCGGCGAACGGCGCTTCCGCGCACACCAGCTTCTAGGAAAATCCAAGGTACTCGGGATAGTCCTCACCAGCGGCAATATAGACGAACTGGCGATCATCGAAAATCTCCAGCGCGAAGACCTCAACCCCATCGAAGAGGCGGAGGCCCTAGCCAAGCTGATGAACCGCTATCAATACACTCAAGAGGCGTTAGGCAAGGTAGTCGGCAAAGCGCAGGCGACCGTTAGCAACATCCTCAACCTGAACAAGCTTCCCGACAGAATCAAACAAGAATATTCGACGTCGAATAATAAAGTGTCGAAATCGCTGTTGATGGAGATTGCCCGACACGAAAACCCAAGCGAACAACTGAAATTGTGGGAAGCCGTAAAATCGGGCAGCACCACCGTCCGTGCGGCGCGCGAGGCCAAAAAGGAAAAAATCCAAGTTCGGGTAATCCAACCCCCCATCAAACAAACCGTTGCAGCGGGGGAGTTATTCGCCAAGCGGCTGGAAAACCTTGGCGCGTCAGACTTATTTGACGATAACGACGGCGAGAATGAGATCACCCGACTACGCGACAGGATCAACCAACAGATCGGTTATTTTTATTCGGCAGAGGAACGCATCTGGCGGGCCGCCATTGAATTTACAGAATTGCTAAGAGACACCTCGTCCGATTTAGCCATGCCTGATGGCATGGCAAGCGATTTAGTCGAGTTACGCGACAAGCTGGTCGAAATTACAGCGGGCTTGGGGCAGGAGCACGACGCGGAGATTAAGGATGAGCAGAATAACTGATGTTACGCAGTGCCGTTTGTTGGCCGTTGTAGGGCGGCCTTCAGGCCGCTAAACTAAGTTCGTTGGAATTAGGCTGGTCGAAGCGGCCTGAAGGCCGCCCTACAAGTGTTCGCTGCGTAACATCAGTTACTTAGCTTAGTAGTCTCAGCCAACCATTTAGTTGGGGCCAGAAACGATGAGAGCCCTGTCATCTCGACATCCATGCCTAGCCGTCAATTTTTCAGTACCGCTATTTGTCGTTCAAACCAAACCACGTCATTCTTCCATTGGGCATTGTCAGGCGATAGCCGAGTCATCCGCAGCATAATGGTTTGGCCTTGCCGCAGCATATCCAATGCCTTGGCGTTGTCTTTGTTTTTTCGATAGAGGCTCGCCAGCTTGGCGTAGGACACGGACAGGTCGCGTTGCCAGCCCGCGTTGCCGGGGTCGGATTGCGCCAGCCGGTCACTGATCGCCAGCCCGTCGCGGTAGGCTTTCAGGGCCTCCGGCAGCTTGCCCTGCGCCACCAGCACGTCGCCGATCCTATCATAGGACACGGTCAGGTCGCGTTGCCAGCCCGCGTTGCCGG
>CAIZPP010000072.1 GCA_903934875.1 uncultured Methylococcaceae bacterium | reverse complement strand
CGCGACCTTCGCCTTGAACTCGCCACTAAAAACTTTGCGCTTTTTCTCACTCACAACAACCCCCGTTTTCCAGAAGGTCACCATCTTAAATGATTGTCCGAAAAGTGGGGTCCACTATACAGCCTCCCCTTTTCTTTTCCTGGGAACGCGGTCATCTTGACCGCCATTCCTGCGGGCAGGATGCCCGCGCTCCCAGGGGGGTGAACGGTTACGTAGCTGTTAGGCAAAATCAATCTCAATTTTATTTGGGAAGTTGTTAATCAAGCGGCTTTCGCCCAGTTCTTCGTCATGCTTGAAAAACTTCATACATCCGTCGCTGCCACATAGCCAAAACTCCTTCGCACCCTTGGCAAAATACAATTCCTTTTTTTCCAGCATTTCCGACTGAGTGTTGGAAGGGGACAATATTTCGATGACGACTTCCGGCGATTCTGGATAGGGATTTTGGCGCTTGTTTTTTTTGAAGAACTCATAGCTTCCCCATGCGACATCGGCTACTTTAACGCCTTGGGATGTCTGTATTCCGCATTCCGAGATCGGTCGGCCATTATCACCCAGCTTGACTAGCCATTCGATCAAAAGAGCTTGGTAAATTCCATGTTCATTGCTAGCCGGACTCAACTCAATCTTCCCCCATTTATTGGTTTCCACCTTGAACGGAATGTCTCTGAAGACCGGATTGTCGCAGATTGCTTGCCAGTTCATTACAGCGTTTTCAACATCAAATGATTACTTGATAAGACTCATGATCGCACAAGACACCCGGTTAAATCATAAGCTTGATTGAAAATCATTTTTTAGTTATCCTTTGAAAATGAAAACGCTGTACTAGGCAAAGTCAATCTCAATTTTGTTGGGGAAGTTTCAATCAAACTGCTTCCGCCTATTTCTTCTAAGTACTTGAAAAAAAATGATGCATCCGACGCTGTTTCGTATCCAAATTTCCTTCGTGCCATGATTTTATCTCTTCCTCTTCTCTCGTCCTGTCTTCATAGGTATAGATGTTGGTATTGATCTTCCTTCTACTGGTAACATCGGCAAAATTGCTTTGAATTTTTTCCAAACTTTTTGCTATCGAAT
The DNA here is from genome assembly GCA_903934875.1 of uncultured Methylococcaceae bacterium. Classification (GTDB taxonomy): domain Bacteria; phylum Pseudomonadota; class Gammaproteobacteria; order Methylococcales; family Methylococcaceae; genus Methylumidiphilus. The sequence continues at coordinate 14,364 of CAIZPP010000072.1, read as the reverse complement.
GCAGATCAGGGGTGCCTAGTTGGTATTGGCCCTTTAGCTCCGACATATCAATGATAGCTTGTTCCTTGTATTTAGCCCCGGATGCGCTCTCATATGCTATGTCTATAGCGAGAACCGATTCAATCTTCCCTTCATGCCCCTGACCCAACTGAGTGAAATGCGAAAACCGATCTTGTCCTGGACCGAAATATTTTAAGCCGACTTTGAAAAAGTTGGTTTGGGTAAACTCCTTAAGCAGAACTTGGGCAGCTTCGCCTCCTGAAATTACACTAAGGGTGAAACTAACGTTCATTGCCGGACCAAGTCCGATGTTTTTCACATGGAGACGGACGAAATTTACCGCGAAGTCAAATGATTTAATAGTGATTTCAATCTTTGGCTCGGTTTGAACTTCGCGCATCCTTTTCGTTTCCGAGACCAGCATCAATGTCAACTTGACATAAATAACAGTGGATACTGTCAAAACAGCAGTGAACAGAACGGACAGTGCGCCAGAATTCTTGTTCAAGAAATTGAAAACTTGAGTGAAAACTTCAGATAGTTCCATGATTGTTCGAAAAATCAAGCCGCTTCCAACAATATCTTAGCCACTAAATTTCTGCCTGATGTCGGACATGGCAAGCTTTTACCCTCGCTTTTGAGAATTTCGATCCATTCATCAACAATTTGGCAAAGCTCAAGGTAAACCTGTGCCTCATCGTCTCCATGACAGCAAGGTCCGATGATGCCAGGGCATTGCCCGACGAAGCAATGGTCATCCTCTGACCATTCAACAATTTTCAAGTAGCGGGCACTTTCTTTCATCGCTCTAATTCCTGTATTTTTTTCTTTACTTCTCGTTCTTGATAAGGTTTCGCATCACCGCTTAGTTGGCCCGAAAGAGTTATTCTAATGCCTTTTTCATGCTCAAAGTTTCTATGGCTACCTTTGCCGCCCCGGTTGATGAAACCTGCCTGTTCAAGTTCATGAATAAGTTCACGCAGTTTTTTCGGCATCGCTTACAGCGTTTTCAACATCAAATGGTTACTTAATAAGGCGTATGTTGTGCTAAATATTGTTTCAATCAGAGCTTGTTTGAATATTCATTTTTAGTTAGTTTTTAAACATGAAAACGCTGTAATATCGAACTATTTTGCAGGCCCAACTCCTCAACATCCACTACAAAAGCCCTGCGCTGCAACCACATCACCCCGATGATATCGACGATGCCCACCCACAACCTATGCCAAGTGCCGTATTTGGACAACCCATGCAAACGGGGGCGGTGGTTGACCTCCAAAGAAACCACTTTGCCACCGGCGCGTTGAACTAGGGCGGGCAAGAAACGGTGCATGTGGTCAAAATAGGGCAACAGCAAAAACAGCTCACGGGAAAACACTTTCAAGCCGCAGCCCGTGTCTGGGGTATGGTCGCCAAGAAGACTTCCGCGCACGGCGTTGGCAAGGCGCGAGGAAATCTTGCGCCAACCGGTGTCCCTCCGGCGTTTGCGGTAGCCGACCACTATCGCTTTCGAGTTGTGGCACTCCAATTCATGCAACGCATCCAACAGACGCGGAATGTCTGCGGGGTCGTTCTGCCCGTCGCCGTCCAGCGTGGCTATGGTCTTCCCCCGTGCGGTGCGTATCCCGCTCACCAGTGCCGTACTCTGGCCACAGGCTTGAGGGTGGCGCAATACACGCAAAAGGGGGAAACTTTGTCGCAAGGCAAGCAGCCGGGACAAAGTGTCGTCCGTGCTGCCATCGTCCACATAAACGATTTCATATTCATAGTGCCCATCCAACGCCCGGACAATTTCATCCAGCAAAGCGGCAAGGTTCTCCGCCTCGTCGCGAACGGGCACGACAACCGATAAATCCAATCTACAGCCTACCCGTGTACGATACGCCAGGCTCACCGGCAATAATCTTACCAATGGCCACAGGGCTTTCACCTTCCGCCTGCAAGCTTGCATACGCGGCGGCTTGGTCTTCTGCGGCCAATACTATGACCATCCCTATGCCGCAGTTGAAGGTACGCAACATTTCCGCCTCCTCCACACCGCCCTCTATCTTCAACCATTGGAAGATCGCCGGCAATTTCCAGGCATCCAAGTCGATCTGGGCACGGCAACCTGGATGCAGAACGCGAGGAAGGTTTTCGGTGATTCCGCCTCCGGTGATGTGGGCAAGGCCATGAACGCGCACGGACTTAAACAGCGCCAGCAGCGACTTGACATAAATGCGCGTCGGTTCCAGCAACCAGTTGCCTAGCGGCTTGCCATCCAGATTGTCGCTGAGGCTGGCTCCGGCGCGTTCCAAAACCTTCCTGACCAGAGAATAACCGTTGGAATGGGGCCCTGATGAAGGAAGAGCGATAATAACGTCGCCGGGGCGCACACGGCTGCCGTCGAGAATTTTATCTTTTTCCACCACGCCGACGCAAAAGCCGGCCAAGTCATATTCGCCATGCTGGTACATCCCAGGCATTTCGGCTGTTTCTCCGCCCACTAGCGCACAACCGGCCAATTCGCAGCCCCGCCCAATTCCTTCCACCACGGCGGCTGCGGTGTCTATGTCCAATTTGCCAGATGCGTAATAATCTAGGAAGAACAGTGGCTCCGCACCTTGCACCACAATGTCGTTGACGCACATGGCCACCAGATCGATACCCACGCCCAGATGCCGTCCTGATTCGATAGCCAATTTAAGCTTGGTGCCCACGCCGTCAGTTCCGGCCACCAGTACAGGCTTTTTATAACGGTCCACCGGTAGTTCAAACAAGGAGCCGAAACCGCCTAGCCCGGCCAACACGCCTGGTATCCAAGTTCTTGCCGCCACAGGTTTGATCCGCTCCACCAATGCGCCGCCGGCCTCAATGTCAACTCCAGCACTTTTGTAACTGAGACCCGGGTCGAAGCTTGTGTTCAATGCAGCCACCTCTTTTTTCTCAAATGGAATCATGGTTGTGTGTGTTATCGCCTTTAGGATGGAATATAACGCCTTTTAACGGCGTTGTGCTATTGTACCGTGTATTGCTTTGACGGCTTGCTAAAAGGTGTGTAATCGTGGATGCCCGACATATTCCTAACATCATTACGGTTATTCGTATTTTACTGGTTTATCCTGTAAATTATTTCCTGCTGGAACACAACTTCAAGTTTGCCCTCGGATTGTTCATCCTAGCTGGCTTATCGGATGGCTTGGACGGCTTTCTAGCCAAGCATTACCACTGGCAAAGCCGCCTAGGCTCCTACTTGGACCCACTGGCCGACAAGCTGTTGCTAGTGTGCGCTTTTCTAAGTTTGTCTTGGATGGGGTTGATTCCGCTCTGGCTGACTGTTGCGGTGGTATTGCGCGATGTGATCATCCTTTCCGGGGCCACCGCCTATTATTTTTTACTAAAGCCCTTTGAAGGGCAACCCCATTGGACTAGCAAGGTAAACACTTTCTTGCAACTGCTATTGGTTGTTTCCGTGTTGTTTAGCCACGGCATACGCCCGCTGCCAGACGGGTTGATTTTTTTCCTGATTTCGGTTGTATTGGCTGCCAGCTTGATTAGCGGAACCATTTATGTCCAAGTCTGGGGGCGTCGTTATTGGCGGGAAACCCATCCGTCCCCCTGATTGTGTGGCTTCCAATCTTAAGGCGGGACACTTATTACCTGATGTTACGCAACCGTGTAGGCTGTAGCCCGGATGTTGTGGAGTGCGGCGACTCGTCGCCGCCTTTTGCGTCCAGCGGCGACGAGTCGCCGCACTCCACAAGCTGCCATCCGCTAGCAATGACTGCGTAACATCAGTTATTACCAAAAGCTTAAACGTCCGCCCTGAGTCCTGAGCTTGTCGAAGGGTGGACAGTTAACCCGTTCATGGTTCGACCCTTCGACAAGCTCAGGGCTCACCACGAACGGGTTAACCTTAAAACAGTCCCGCCTTACTTAAAACCCGTCCAAACCTCACCCTCCGCAGTAGCCCTGCACCGGGTTCATATCCCAATGTTGCACAGCACCATCATGATTTCGTTCAGTATGCCGGTGATACTAGGATGCTCAACTTCAAAGTGGGTAATGGCATCCTTGACATCTTCGACCAAGTCTTGGTGCTCTTCGCTCAAGCCTGCATAATCCACATGTTGCTCAATATTTTCGACTAGGTTCGTTAACAGCTCCTTGGCCTCGGGGTTGTCGAGACGGTCTCCTTCCTCACGCAAAGCATCCAGTGCGTCGTTGATTTTTTGTTCACTCATAGCATTCGCTACCTCTAAGGGGTAAAAATTTTTTATGTGCCTTATCGTAACATGAAATGGCTTGTCCTTGCGCCCGCTGGCCCGTGTGGGAGGCAATTGCCGTTGTTGGCTGTTCCCTACTGATACAGCCGAAAAATGCAAGATTAGAAAGAAAAGCAAAGCAACATTGGCGATACGGGCTTGGCAATAATATAATTCGCAGGTTGCTTAACAAAGCGACGGAATCACGCAGCAGACCCGGTTGCAGCTTGAGGGGAAAAGCCATGCTTGCGCCGGGTGCTCAGTTAACTAAACTATTACTTTCAAGAGGAAATACAATGAACAAGAAATTTTCTGTGATCGGAGCCATCGTCGCTGGCGCATTTCTAGCCGGTGCCGCCCAGTCGGCATTAGCGGATGAGACATCTATTGCTGCAGGTGAACTACTCTACAAGCGAGAAGGTTGCACAACCTGTCACGGCAGCAATCTGCAGGGTTCAGCCGCGTTCCCCAACTTGTTGACTAGCCCTAAGACTGCGGACAAGGCACTGTTTTCCGCTATCGTATTGGAAGGCAAAAGCCCAATGCCATCCTACAAGGCAAACGCCAAAGTCTCAGCGGGCCTTGATAGCCTGTACGATTACATCAACAGCAAAAAACCTAAATAAGCAGCGTTTTTTGCTTCCCCCTGCCCCTTTGCCGGGCCGGGGGACTTTTTTGCCTTAGCAACTTGTTACGCACTACACTGCTGAAGCTCAGACGTTATGGAGTGCGACACCGAATCGCCGCACTCCACAAATAATGCACTTATCGGCTTTGCTCTGCACTGTAAGGCGCAATAGGCGTAAGCCGTAGTTCTGGCAACGTCTTTTTGTTGCCCGACAAAACGGCCTATGTGCCACTTTTTTCATTGCTAGGAGTCACGACTTGCATTCATGTACAGCGTTTTTATCTTAACAAACTGATGTTACGCAGTGCCGTTTGTTGGCCGTTGTAGGGCGGCCTTCAGGCCGCTAAACTAAGTTCGTTAGAATTAGGCTGGTCCAAGCGGCCTGAAGGCCGCCCTACAAGTGTTCGCTGCGTAACATCAGTTTACAAAGGAAAATAACTTAACAACTGATGTTACGCATGGAGTGGCAAAGCTCGCTTTGCCTGTCAAGGCAGGCCTTGACACTCCAAAGCGAATCACCGCAAGTCGGCAATCCTTTGCCAATAACCGCACAGGGGCCTTGTGCGTAACGACAGTTAACAAGTAACTATCTGATGTTAAAACGCTGTGGCAATTATTCAAGACCCAGGATGTAATCCCACATTTCCTTCCCGACCGGCATGATGGACAAACGGTTGCCCTTGCGGACCAAGGCCAAGCCTTGTAATTCCAGCTTGTCCTTTAACTCTGCTAGCGCGATAGTGCGTTTCAACTTGCGGACAAACTGCACATCCACCATGAACCAGCGCGGACTGTCCTGCTTGCTGGAGGGATCGAAATGCTTGTCATTGGGGTCGAAGGCAGTATGGTCGGGATAGGCTGAGCGGGCGATGCGGGCAATGCCTACAATACCCGGAGTCTCGCAGTTGGAGTGGTAGAATAAAACCAGATCGCCGACTTCCATATCGTCGCGCAGCATGTTGCGGGCTTGGTAATTGCGCACCCCGTCCCAGTGCTCAGTTTGGTTGGGGCGGTTTTCCAAATCGTCAATACCGAACTCCCCCGGTTCGGATTTCATTAGCCAGTATTTCATTGCTTTAGCAAGCCTTTGCAATTAATCAAGCCAGATTATAGAACTGCGGGGGTGCGATTAAAAGTGATGCAGACAAACCGGGCAGTCTTTGAATTTATACCTGGAGTGCAAGGCCTGCCTTGCTTTTAGATGCACTCGCAAGGCAGGCCTTGCACTCCCGCATCACTTTTAATCGCACCCGTTGGGGGTGTTCTCCGCCTGCGCCGTAGTTCGCTTTCGCCCTTGAACCGGAGGTTCAGGTGGGAGGCGCTGGTCTGAGGAATTAGGCTTTCCGCAAGCTGCGGACATGCTCACATCCTCGACCGTTACTATCCCGGGGTTAGGAATTAGGCTCAAGAAAAAACCCAGCGTACTTCGAACGCCGCAGGGAACACCTAATGCTATTTTACATTGTTTTCTAGTTATTTGTCAGTTGGGCGCAAGCCTTTCCAGCAAATTATTCAGTACCCAAGGTGGCATCAATCTTTTCGTGCATGGCGGAAAGCCGTTCGCTCAACCCGGCGGACAGCAATCTGTTTTGCTGTTGCAATTGGATATATTCGTGCGTAATGTTGAGTGCGGCCATCACGGCGATGCGTTCGGCACCGAAAACGCGGCCCGTGTCGCGAATCTGTCGCATCTTGTCGTCCAAGTAGCGTGCGGCGATCAAAAGCTCATGCTCCTCGTTTTGCGGGCAGACAATCGGATATTCCTTCCCAAGGAGGTGCACTTTGATCGGCGATTTAGTTTCATTCATTATTTAGGAGCCCCAGATGTTTCAAAGTTTGCTTTCGGCTAGTCCATGTATGATGGTAGCATAAATAATAAATCAACGGTCCACAAAAAACACAATCTTCATCGAACGAGCCTCAACATGATTACCCCCGGAGAGTTCAAGCAACGGCGCAAATTATTGATGCGCCAAATGAAAAAAAACTCCATTGCCGTGTTGGCAAGCGCACCGGCTGCGGTGCGGAACAGGGATGTGGAATACCCCTACCGTCAGGATAGCGACTTTCATTATCTGACTGGTTTCGATGAATCGGAAGCGGTGGCGGTATTCGTACCGGGGCGCGAACAAGGAGAATTCATTCTGTTTTGCCGCAAATACGACGAGACCAAGGCAATATGGACGGGTAAACATGCAGGATTGGAGGGCGCGATGAAACAGTTTGGGGCGGATGAGGCTTTCCCCATAGAGGATTTCGCCGAAACCCTGCCCACCCTGCTGGACGGAAAGCGGACAGTCCATTACCCCATAGGCTTCCACAAGGAACTGGACCAACAGGTGATGGCAGCGGTCAACAGTTTGCGCGGCAAGGCACGCACTGGGGCCAAACCGCCAGACGAATTCATCGCCTTGGACCGTATTGTGCCGGAAATGCGCTTATTCAAGAGTCCCGAGGAAATCCGCGCCCTGCGCAGAGCCGTTGAGGTATCTGTGCTAGCCCACAAAAGAGCGATGACGGCTTGCCGTCCGGGACTTTATGAATACCAGATCGAGGCCGAACTGTCCCATGAATGCATGCGCCACGGTTTACGGCATTTAGCCTACCCATCCATCGTCGCAGGCGGGCATAATGCGTGTGTATTGCACTACACGGAGAACGCCGAAATGTTGCGCGATGGCGATTTGCTGTTAATCGACGCGGGTGCTGAGTATGCCAACTACGCCGCCGACATTACCCGCACTTTTCCCGTAAATGGCCGGTATAGCGAACCTCAGCGCCTGCTTTACGAACTAGTGCTGGAAGCCCAACTGGCGGCCATCGCCAAAATCCGCCCTGGGAATACTTGGATCCAGCCCCACGAAGAGGCTGTTCGTGTTATCGTCAAAGGCTTAGTCAAGCTGGGATTGCTGCAAGGCCGTGTGTACAAGCTGATTAAGGACGAGGCGTACAAACCCTTTTTCATGCACCGGACCGGCCATTGGCTAGGCATGGATGTGCATGATGTGGGCGCTTACAAGATTGACGACAAATGGCGGAAACTCGAACCAGGCATGGTGCTGACCGTCGAACCGGGCTTATACATCCCGCCTGCTTGCATGGACGTGGACGAAAAATGGCGGGGGATAGGCATCAGAATCGAAGACGATGTGCTGGTGACCCAGAAAAGTTGCGATGTGCTAAGCGCTGCCTGCCCCAAGACCGTGGCGGACATAGAAGCATTAATGGGGGCAGGACGATGACTTACGATTATGATGTGTTGATTGTCGGCGGCGGGCTGGTTGGCGGCAGTCTGGCTCTGGCCTTGGGCAACACTGCTTTGCGCATCGGCATCATCGAATCCATTGCGGAGGAAAAGAGAATTACATCCAGCGCGGGGGAGCGCGCCTTGGCCTTGGCTTGGGGTTCTGCGCAAATTCTCGAACAAATTGGGGTGTGGCAAGGGGCCGGGACAAAAGCCGCCCCCATCCGCCATATCCATGTTTCGGATCGGGGCCATTTCGGCAAGTTGCGCATGAGCGCGGAACGGGAGGGTGTCCCTGCTTTAGGCTATGTCGCCACTGCCCGCGCCTTGGAGGAGGAAGTCGCCGCCCGGCTTAAACAAAGCCCTGTCTCGCTGATTTGTCCCGCCAGTGTGGCTGGCTTAAAGGCAGGCGGGGAAGCTGTCCACGTCTGCCTCAGAATGGGGACTGCAAGCACCAACCTGACCGCTAAGTTATTGGTGGCGGCGGACGGCGGCAATTCCACAGTCCGCAAATTGTTGGAAATCGGCCAGACGGTTCGGGATTACGGCCAAACCGCCATTGTCACCGAAGTGGCAACGGGCAAGAGCAGCGATTACACCGCCTATGAACGCTTCACGCCAGTGGGACCATTGGCATTCCTACCGGTAGCCAAAAAACGCTATTCAGTGGTGTGGACACAGAAGGCCGACGATGCCGCCGACTTGCTGGCAAGTTCTGAACTTGCATTTGCCGAAAAGCTGCAGTCGGCATTCGGCTATTGGCTGGGAAAGATCGCCTTGGCTTCCCGCCGGCAAGCCTTCCCACTCAAGCTAATCCGGGCCGAACGCATGACAGACGAGCGCGTCGTACTGATCGGCAATGCCATGCACCAGTTGCATCCGGTGGCGGGCCAAGGCCTCAACCTTGGGCTGAGGGACGTGGCTATGCTGGCAGAGATGCTGTCCGCCCGGTTGGAGTTTGGCGAGGACATAGGCGGGAGGGATTTCCTCGAACGCTATGCACTAGCCCGCCAGGCTGATTTGGACAGGGTTATCCGTTTCACCGACAGCACGGTGAGACTGTTCTCCACCGACTTTGCACCACTGGCCGTTGCCCGCAACGCCGGTTTGTTGGCGCTGGACCGCTTCTTGCCCGGCAAGCGTCTACTCTCCCAATATGCGATGGGTTTGGGAGATCGGATTCCAAGGTTTGGGTAATATGAAAAGAATAATTTACATCAGCACGGTCAATCGACACCTGAGCGAAGAAGAAGTCGAAAGCATCGGCCAGATTTCGGCCAGGAACAACCATGAGGTGGGCATCACCGGGGTGCTGATTGCCGTGCATGACTATTTTTTCCAAGTGCTGGAAGGGGATGAGGATACGATTGCCAACGTGGTCGAACGCATCCGCCGGGATCCCCGGCATAGGGACATGCATATCTTGAAGGCCGAGACTGGCATCAGCGAACGGCTGTTTCCCAAGTGGTCAATGCGGACCATCCGCCTCGCCAAGTCAGGGGATGTGATTTTACAGGCCATCCGCAACTTATTACAAAACATTGCCCAATCCCACCGCATCATTGAGCGTTATACCCAGCCCAGCGTGCTTAAATTCCTCACCGAGGGCATTAACCCGCTGACCGTGCCGCCCCGCAAGACGGAAAAAATAGTGTTATTTTGCGACATGGTCGGTTTTTCCTACCTGTCCGACTTGTTCCCGGTGGAAGAAGTCGCCGATGTGGTCAACGCATTTCTTGAAGTTTGCTCGATCACCCTCGTCGAGCACGGCGGCGTGGTGGCAAAATATGTGGGCGATTGCATCATCGCCTATTTTGAGGAAGGCCAAGCCGACGAGTGCATTGCCGCTTGCCTGGAAATATTGCGCCGGATCAGCGAAATGCGCAGAAATACCCATAACTGCCATCTCATGAAATTCCTGTACTGCGGCATTGGCGTGGCTGCCGGCACGGTGATTGAAGGAAATTTCGGTTCTTCGGTGAAAATGGACTATACCGTACTCGGCGGCACGGTCAACTTGGCTGCCCGTTTGGAGGCACTGACCCATGAAATTGCCAAGCCCATCGCATTGAGCAAGTCTGTCATGGAGGGGGCGAGTCGGCCTTGGCCTTTTGCCCTGGTCGGTGATCTCCAACTGAAAGGCTCGTCGCGGCCATGCCCAGTCTACACTTTGGACCATCCCTTGCTGGATGAATTCAAAGGCCATACCGATTTGGTCGAGGAAATGCGGCAGGTTTGCGGTGATGGAGTATGCGGGGTGGTTTGTCCGCAAACACCGAATGGCTGAACGGCTGCTGATTTTTTACCATTTTGCAACAATTGTGGGATAATACCAACTTGTCTTAATGAGCCTTTTCATACATGGTCAAAAAAACCGTCCCTTTCGAGGAGTCCCTAGCCGAACTGGAACAATTGGTGGAGCGCATGGAACAGGGCAACTTAGGGCTGGAAGAGTCGCTGAAGTTGTTTGAGCGCGGTGTGCAATTGACCCAATCCTGCCAAAAAGCCCTGAAGGAAGCCGAGCAAAGGGTGCAAGTCCTCCAAGAGAAAAACGGCGAACCCACTTTACAGCCTTTTAACGATGAACCCTGAACTTTCACTAAATGATTTCATGAGCGCCTGCCAGGCCCGAGCCGAAGCCGCATTGGATGCGAGATTGCCCGTCCCTGTCAAAATCCCCGAACGCCTGCACCAAGCCATGCGTTATTCCACCTTGGGCGGGGGCAAGCGGCTGCGCCCATTGTTGACCTATGCCACGGGGCATGCCTTGGGCCTGACGCCGGATCTTCTCGACGGGCTGGCCTGCGCGGTGGAGTTTATCCATGTCTATTCGCTGATCCACGACGATTTGCCCGCCATGGACGATGACGACTTGCGCCGGGGCAAGCCGACCTGCCACAAAGCCTTTGACGAGGCGATGGCCATCTTGGCGGGCGACAGTTTGCAGGCGCTGGCTTTCCATGTGCTTGCCAGCGATCCAAGCATCCAAGTGCCGCTGGAAAACCGCATACAAATGATAGAGACACTCGCCACCGCATCAGGATCGTGCGGGATGGCTGGCGGACAAGCCATAGACCTAGACTCGATAGGCAAGGCGCTGGACCTCCCCGGCTTGGAGACCATGCATATCCGCAAAACCGGCGCATTGATCCGTGCCAGTGTGCGCATGGCAGCGCTAGCCAAACCCGATTTGCAACAGCACATTGCAGACAAGCTGGACCATTACGCCAAATGCATAGGTCTCGCCTTCCAAATCCAAGATGACATTCTGGACGAAGAGAGCGACACCCAAACCCTGGGCAAGACCCAAGGCAAAGACAGGGACAATAACAAGCCCACCTATCCCGCACTGCTAGGGCTGGCCGGGGCAAAGGAAAAGGCTGCCGACCTGCATGACCAGGCGATTAGAAGCTTGGCCGGATTTGCTAAGGAAGCCGATTATTTGCGCGAAATTTCAGCGTTTATCGTGCAGCGCAAAAGTTGACGCGCAGCCATATTGCCATCCGGCTGACGGAAGGTAGACATTGACAGCGAAGTTGCGGTGGTCAATCTTTCCTTGAAACTCACCGTCCAGAGTTTCATAATTGACAGCGTAAAAATTTATCAATCAAGATAATCGGCTTTTCCCAACAATCTGGGTGCGAAAGTCGAATCCTAAGTTACGGAATGCCAAACCTAATGAGCGAATCCAATACTGTTGCACTATTGCCTGGAATAAATAGTCCCGCCGACCTGCGCCTGCTACCTGAAGACCGTTTGCCTAAACTGGCAGAAGAAATCAGGGCGTATCTGCTGGACAGCGTTAGCCAATCGGGTGGACATCTGGCGGCGGGCTTGGGCACCGTGGAACTGACCATCGCTTTGCATTATGTCTTTAAAACCCCCGACGACAAGCTGGTGTGGGATGTCGGCCACCAAGCCTACCCCCACAAGATCATCACCGGCAGGCGGGATGCCATGTCCACGATACGGAAAAAAAACGGCGTTTCAGCATTCCCCGCACGCGATGAAAGCGAATTCGACACCTTCGGGGTCGGCCATTCCAGCACCTCGATCAGCGCCGCGCTGGGCATGGCCATTGCAGCCTCCCAAGCGAATAGCTGCCGCCAAGCCGTGGCCATCATCGGCGATGGCGGGCTTACCGGCGGCATGGCATTTGAGGCAATGAACCACGCGGGGGCCTTGGATGCCAACTTGCTGGTCATCCTCAATGACAACGAAATGTCCATTTCGCCCAATGTCGGCGCATTGAACAATTATCTCGCCAAAGTGTTATCCAGCAAATTCTATTCAAGCGTACGCGAAGGCAGCAAACAACTGCTCAACCGCAGCATGCCCAGCGTTTGGCAACTGGCCCGCCGCGCCGAAGAACACATGAAAGGCATGGTCGCTCCCGGTACTTTGTTTGAGGAACTGGGCTTCAACTACATCGGCCCCATAGACGGGCACGACCTTAAAATGCTGGTCAGCACTCTGCGCAATTTGCGTGGCATCAAGGGTCCGCGCTTCTTGCATGTGGTCACCCGCAAGGGCAAGGGCTACCTGCCCGCCGAACTCGATCCGGTGGCCTACCATGGGGTCGGTGTTTTCGATCCGAGCAAAGACCACCTGCCCAAGGCCAAACCCGGCAGCCCCTCCTACACCGAGGTGTTTGGCAAGTGGCTTTGCGATATGGCGGCACTCGATCCTAAGCTTTTAGGCATCACCCCCGCCATGCGCGAAGGCTCTGGCTTGGTGGCCTTCTCCGAACAGTACCCGACCCGCTATTTCGACGTGGGCATAGCCGAACAACACGCGGTGACCCTCGCCGCAGGGCAGGCTTGCGAGGGCTACCATCCTGTGGTCGCCATTTATTCCACTTTTTTGCAACGCGCCTACGATCAGTTGGTCCACGATGTGGCGCTGCAAAATCTGAATGTGCTGTTCGCCATTGACCGTGGCGGACTGGTAGGCCCGGACGGCCCTACCCATGCCGGCAGTTTCGACTTCAGTTATATGCGCTGCATACCCAATTTGGTCATCATGGCACCCGCTGACGAAAACGAATGCCGGCAAATGCTTTACACTGGCTTCAAGCATGACGGCCCCGCCTCCGTGCGCTACCCACGCGGCAAGGGTCCCGGGGCCGCCATCGTCGAGGAAATGGTGGAACTGCCCATAGGCAAGGCCGAAATCAAACGCCACGGCAGGGGAGTGGCCGTTTTGGCATTCGGCAGCATGGTGGCACCGGCCTTGGATGCGGGGGAAAAATTCGATGCCACGGTGGTCAACATGCGCTTCGTCAAACCCTTGGACGAAGACCTCATCTTGAAACTGGCCGAAACCTACGATTGCATCGTCACGGTTGAGGAAAATGTGCTCGCAGGCGGCGCGGGGTCTGCCGTCAACGAATTCCTAATCAGCCAAGGCCAGTTGCCGCCCATGCTGAACTTAGGGTTGCCCGACCAGTTCGTCGCGCAGGGTTCCCGCGAAGAGTGCCTAAGCGCCTGCGGATTGGATGTGGAAGGCATCACTGCCTCAATCCAAGCTTTCCTGAACCGCCAAGCCGGGGCAAGACCCGAGGGAAAGCAGGCCAATGCTGGAGGCAGGCGCTAATTATGGAGCGGCTTAGGTCGAAGATTCGCGATATTCCCGATTTCCCCAAACCGGGCATAGTCTTCAAGGACATTACGCCCTTGCTTAGAGACCCTGCCGCGTTGCACCTCGCCGTGCAGCAGCTTTTGCATCCCTTCATCGGCGGCAATCTCACCGCCGTGGCGGGCATTGAAGCCAGGGGTTTTATCTTCGGTGCCTTGGTGGCGCGTGAATTGGGCTTGGGCTTCGTGCCGCTGCGCAAGCCCGGCAAGCTCCCCTACGATGTCCGCTCCATTGATTACGAATTGGAATATGGCTCTGCCGCACTGGAAGTGCATTTGGACGCAGTGGGCAAGGGAGACCGCGTACTCATCATTGACGACCTGCTCGCCACCGGCGGCACGGCCAAAGCCAGTTGCGAACTGCTCGAAAGCCTGGGCGCGGAAGTCGCCGCCTTGGCGTTTGTGGTCGAATTGGACTTCCTGAAAGGGCGGGAAAAGCTTGGCCCCTACCCTATCCATTCATTGCTAAATTACTAACTGATGTTACGCAGTCATCGCTAGAGGATGGCAACTTGTGGAGTGCGGCGACTCGTCGCCGCTGGACGCAAAAGGCGGCGACGAGTCGCCGCACTCCACAACATCCGGGCTACAGCCTACACGGTTGCGTAACAT
>CAIZPP010000071.1 GCA_903934875.1 uncultured Methylococcaceae bacterium | reverse complement strand
TTGTAGGGCGGCCTTCAGGCCGCTAAACTAAGTTCGTTGCAATTAGGCAGGTCGAAGCGGCCTGAAGGCCGCCCTACAAGTGTTCGCTGCGTAACATCAGTTAAAAATATACCTAAAACAGACATTCCGTTAACCCTTCAGGTTAACCGAGTAACCTGCGTTATCATACCCACTACCAAGTAACTCTTTGATGTTGAAAATGCTGTATCAAGGCTGGGTGACTGTGTAGCCCTTTTGCTCCAACAGCTTCAAAATACCTTTTGCCCCGCAGAGATGGCCAGAGCCGACCACAACGAAATAGCTCCTCCCGTCATTTAACAAATCCACCAGCCGGTTTGTCATTCTTTCGTTGCGGTCCAAGTAAAATAGCTGGAACAATTTGGAGCCTAGCTGCCCGGAATCAAAGCTTTGCCTGACAAGTAGGTCCATCGCTTCCGCATCTCCTTGCTTCCATGCATCGACAATGCTCTTATGGTATTCAGCGCTGCGGCCTAACTCATGCAAGGTATGCAGCAACATCTGTTCCTGTTCTTGGTCGGAAAATTGGTCAAATAAATTAATCTGATCCTCCACACTTTCCAATTCCATTACTGTTTTCTTGTCTTGGGCTTGTTGTATCAATGATTTGTCAATACCCAGCGCAGGGTTGTGACCCTCCCGTTTCAACGCCTGCGCATTCAGCATAAGAGCGGCAAACCAAGGCTTGGCAGTAGTCAGCGATTCATCGCTGAGTTCCAATTTATTGGCCATGTCCAAGGTTTTGTCCATTGTAATCCGCTTGATGTGCTCTTCCAGCTTGCTGTTGTCGGTATAGCGGCCTTTGCCGGACAATCCATCAGCTATCTCCTTACTGCTTAGATTGTTAATGTCCGCCTCCACCACTAACACATCCGAGCGATTGAACGCATCATTGACCAATTGCGGCAGGGGCAGCAGGGATTGCGTCCCAAAGTGCAAAGAACCCAGCAAATAGAGCGTGGCCTTCCCTTTGGCCGCCTTCCAAAAAAAGGCACGCGATTCGTCTGCGTCAGATGTTTTGCCCAGGCCGTTGGGCAATTTCGCCGCCATCATTTCTTGGCAAGGACTATCTTGGTAGTAAGTTCGGTTCTGCCTATCCAAACACTTGTAGACACCGGCCATCACTTGACCGGATAAGGCAAATATCGATAGTAAAGCAAGCGCAATTTTGGCAAGTTCTAACAGGTTTAATCTCATTGGTCATTTCTCCCAGAATGATAGTCAAGAGGTGTTTTCCCTATGGGCACTTCATCATTGACCCCTCTTTTTTTCTTCAGTTCACGACAGGCAAGCTCAAGGTAGCGTCCATTGCAGAAGCGGAGCATCATTATCATGACAAAATAGCCATGCGGAAGCCTTGGCCCTTCCTCTCTGTGCCGCAGCCTATGGCAAGGTTTGCCGACGTGGTCATGATGGTCGGCATGGCGGGACAAGCCAATAAAGCAATGTAGGGTAAACCAAGAGTCGGTTGTCCAAGCGCAGGCACCGGCGGATTTGGCCCCTTGACGGGTCATGCCCCAATGTTGGACATAATTAACCGCCTCCAACATTCTTATAGCCGCCAGAGCTTGGTACAAAAAAACCAGCAACGCCAGCATACCGTAAATGTTAATGATTAGGACGAGAAAACCAAGCTCTATCGCAAGCCCGTGCAATACACGGTGGCGCAAAGCCCAAGCGAAACCACGGTATCGTTGCAGCCTTTGGCCCTCCATCCGCCAAGCATTCATCCATTGACCCGAGGCGGAGCGATGGAAAAAACTTGCAAAGCTTTCGCCACTGCGGGCCGTTGCGGGATCGGCTAAAGTTCCCACCCGGCGATGATGCCCGCGTGCATGTTCCCAAGCAAAATGGTCGTAACAAACCGTCCACAGCAATACTCTGCCCATCCAGCGCAAGCACCTGTCCCGGCGATGGAGCAATTCGTGGGCGACGGCCAGCCCCGAACAACAAGAAGATGTTCCAACTAGGATGCGCATGGCGGCAATATTGGCGGCCCCCGTGGCAAAATCGAACGGCGTTTGCCAAACCAGACGGCTGGTAAGGTCCAGCAACAAAGCGATATTCCCAATCTGCATGGCGAACAAAACATACAAACGGGCGTCCAACAGCCATTCCATGCCACTGGCCTTGGGCGCACTGCGGTCGCTAAAGCTGAAATAATCGGCAATGATGCAGAGCCAAACCGGCAATGTCCATAGCAGCGCCGCATACCAGGCATGGGGTCCGGTTAACAAAAACACCCCAGCGGAAAGCGGCAGAATGAAACATAATAGAGGTTCCACACAGACCCGCGCCAAATGCGCCAAACCAGTACCTGCGCGAGTGGGGCCGGTGCCTATGTTTATGGACGGACTGGACATACAGCGTTTTTATCTAAACAAAGAAAAATAATAAAGGACATTCAATCAAACCATCCTGCGTGTGAATTGCTTTGCAAAATGATAGACCCCAACAAGTAACTCTTCGGTATTAAAAACGCTGTATATGCAATGGCCCAGAAAACCTATTACGTCGGCTTAGGTGTCACTTTTCACGATCCGGCCTTGGCCGTAGTCGATGAAACCGGCACCCCCCTGTTTGCCGAAGCCAGCGAACGATATCTGCAATACAAGCGGGCGCTCAACTGCGAACCTGACAGCCTGGCCAGGCTGCCTGGGTTGCTGCGCGAATTCTGCCCCGCTCCCGGACGGTTCGTGCTGGCCTTCAATTGGCGCAGGAAAAGACCGTGGTATGAGCAGGCCGCTTCCGCTCTCGGGCTGCTAGGCGCGAGGGGACTGCACCGGCGCGGAATCAAACGGCTAGGCTCCCCTCTGGACAATATGCAAATCCACCACATGATGGCCTGCAACCGCCAGAGCCTTGCATGCGGGGGGCTGAATCTGGCAAGCCTTCTGCGCCGCCAATACCCCGCGAGCAAAATTGAATTTCGCAATTTCGACCACCACGACAGCCACGCCGCCTCTGCCTGTTACGCCAGCACCTTCAACGAAGCCTCCTGCGCCGTCGTGGATTCATACGGTGAAAACGGCTCAATGTGCTTCTACCGGTTCCGCCACGGAAAACTCGACCGGGTCCACGAGTCCCGTGGCTTGGGCAGCCTCGGCCTATATTACATGCATATCACCGCATTGTGCGGCTTTGATTGGATGCAAGGCGAGGAATGGAAAGTCATGGGCCTAGCCCCCTATGGCCGGCTTGACGAGGATGTTTACGCACTGTTGCAAAACATCCTGGTCGTGCGAGGCCTAGACTTGGTGCATCCGCGTGCCCGGTTATTCCCTGCCTTGGCCGAGTTGGACAAAATGCGCCGCACCGAAAACGAATCCGCCGAAAAGGCCGCCAACCTGGCATACACGGGACAATATTACTTCACCCAACTCATGACCGAGATTCTGGCAAATTTCCATGCCGCCTATCCCAGCGACAGTCTGGCCTTGGCGGGGGGGTGTGCGCTGAACTCATCCTGCAACGGAAAAATCACCGCCCTCACGAATTTCCGCAAGGTCTTCATTCCCCCTGCCCCAGCGGACGATGGCACTGCCCTAGGGGCTGCATGGCTGGCGTTTGCCGGTGACCGGGGGCAGTTTGCAAGCCCGCCCGCCCCCCAGTCTGCTTATCTGGGTTCGACACTGTCGCGCGAAACGCTGGCCCGTCTGGTCACTTACGCCAAAGGACTCAACATCCGCCATTTGCCGTCTAGTATTTGCGAGGAAACCGCCAAGCTGCTGGCTAATGGCAAATTAGTCGCCTGGGTGCAAGGGCGGGCGGAATTCGGACCTCGCGCCCTAGGCAATCGCTCCATCCTCGCCGACCCACGCGATGCCAATATGAAAGCGAGGATCAACCAGCGTGTCAAATGCCGCGAGGAATACCGCCCTTTTGCACCTTCCATCCTGCACGAATACGGCCCTGAATATTTTGAGGAATATAGCGCAACTCCGTATATGGAACAAGCCTTGCGTTTCCGCCCCGAAGCAGCGGCGCGGATTCCGGCGGTTGTCCATGTGGATGGAACCGGGCGCTTGCAAACCGTCAAAGAACAATGGAACCCACGCTTTCACCGCTTGCTGACGGCCTTCCACCGGGAAACTGGCATTCCCTTGCTGCTGAACACTAGCTTCAACGTCATGGGCAAGCCCATAGTCCATTCGGTGGAGGATGCTGTGGCAGTGTTCATGACCAGCGGTCTTGACATATTAGTCATTGACGACTGGCTATTTGCCAAACCGGAGATGCCATGAGGGGGAAGTTCTTGCCAGTCGCGGGCAAGGAAGCTTCGCTTCGCGACGGGTTCCACCGCATTGCCAACGCCCGCGAAAACCCGCAAGCCTTGGCGGAGGCTAGGGAATGGATAGAAAGCTTATTAATCGCCACGGTAAAATCCCCCCTGCCCCCCTTTTACAAAGGGGGGTTAGCCCCCCCCCAGCCCTGCCCGGCCAATGCCGGCGTGATCGCTTTCCACGCCCCGCTGGCCCTGCTGGAAGGAGCATGGTTGCAGTCGGTGGCCTTAGCCGCCAATGGACACAAGGAACCCGTCAGCAAACTATTTGCCTGCTATTTGGCTCTGCTTGGCAAGGACGAATCGGACTCCCCTGCGTTTGCCTATCGCGCTTGGCTGAACCTTTGCCAAATCAGTTTGCCGCAAGCCTCGGCTTGGCGTTTCGCCCATGACCCGCGCATCGGTGCGTCGGCACTGCATTTCTCCAGCCTGCAATTGGCGCTGGGCTGGCATTCGGCAAGCTTTTTCCCTGAAACCCTAGGCTTCACGCTGGCCTATTTGCACAGCGAATCGCCGTGGAGGCTAGCGTCCCTGCCTGCCCACAAACGCAACGACCTCCTGGCAAGCATGGGCAAAAAAGTCGAAGATACATTGCGGACTTTCCCATCCTCTGGCAGGGAATGGGAGAAAGTCTGCGCCGGATACACCCTGTACCAAATTAGCGAGGGCAACTATTTGGATGACTTGCAAACGTTTGCCCAAGCCCAAACCAGCTTGGCCGGGCAGGCTGCCGAAATTTTCCGCCGCAAACTACGCTTCGCACGGGGCTACCATGCCTCGGTCAAATTGGGCGGCCGGGAACTGGAAGAATGGTTTGCCGGAGAACCGTTCGACGCCGCTGGTTTTCTTAATGCCTTCGCCTTTTCGGGTTATGCCAAGGGCGAAACAGGGCGGCGCGGGTTCGACCAACTGACCGGTTTCGGCGGGCCGATGTTCGGCGTATTTGACCGGGAAGAATTGGATTTGATCAATGCGTGGCTGGACGGGGTAGCCCTTGGGCATAATGTAGCTAGCCGAGGAAGCCACACCACACAACAAGCTCCCGCCCTCAATGTGGCTGACACAGCCGTCCACCGGCAGATGGACTGCCAGCAGCCAAGCGACAGGGGCGTTACTCCGACTGTCGAAACTAGCATCTGGCCTCCGGCAATCCCTGCCGGAACGACGGGTAAAAACCATCACTCAACAGCATTGCCCTTCTTTGACCATACCGACAAGCGCAGCTTATTCAATTTGCTCATTAACCAAGATGCGCAAGCGACGACCCTAGCCACGGCACAGCAACGGGTGGAGCGGGTCCTAAGCCGAACCCGCCGAGGCAATGCCCCGTTAGGGAAGCGCATTTTCGACTACGCGCCGCAAACCCTAGCCCAACACATTGCGCAACTCCACGCCAAGGAAGTCGCTAAACACCAGCCGTTCAAACCCCCGCCAACTTTGCGCCGGGAAGAGTATATTTGGGGCATTCGCCAGTTTGCCCCTACCATCCTAATCGATGGTTGCTGGCTGCAACACATGGGCGAGGCGGCAGGCCAGGCTTGCCGGACCCAGCGCCTGCTGTACCGCATTTACGCCGAGGAATTGGGGGATGGCATAATCGCCCGGAATCATCCCAAAATTTACCGCGATTTGCTGGCCGGGTTAGGCATAGACTTAGCGGCGGTCGATAGCCTTGCTTTCGCCGACGATTTGGGCTTCCTCGACTCAGCCTTCGACCTGCCCAGTTATCTACTCTCCATCTCCCTCTACCCAAAAACTTATTTTCCCGAAATACTTGGCCTTAACCTGGCCATCGAATTAAGCGGTTTGGGCGTGGGCTATATGCGCTTGGCGGAGGAACTGCGGCACTGGAATATTGACCCCCTCATCGTCTCGCTGCATCTGTCCATCGACAACCTCGCCGGCGGCCATGCTGCTATGGCCTGCGAAGCGGTACAAGCATATCTGGACGGGATGTTGCCAGTGGGGGGGGCCGCCCTGCAAGACCTAATGTGGCGGCGGGTATGGGACGGCTATCTTTCCTTGGACACGGCTACCCGGCGTTTCAAACGGGCATTGCTGCTGGGCTTCGGTAGGCATTTTTTGCCGCAGCGCTTACTCAGCGCACTAGGTGCTTGTGGGTTTTCAAGATAGCCTAGGCTGCAGCGAGTCTGACCGGTACAATATCGGCACTTACGCAAACCCCATTTACAATCGAGGAAAATCTATATGAATTGCCCATTCGCGCAAAACGCACTCCTCTGGCTGCAAGGCCTTAAAATCGAAGTGCTGAAACAAAAGAGCATAGGCTATATACTGTTTTTGGCCATTGCCGTCACTATTTTGTCAGGGTTTGCCGTGTTCCTGCTCGACGCGAATGTCCACTCGTTTTCCGACGGTGTGTGGTTCGCCTGGGTTACCATGACCCATGTCGGTTACGGCGATGTGGTGCCAACCTCCTTCCTTGGAAGAGCCTTGGCCTGCGTGTTGATACTGTTTGGCTTGGCCGTGCTGGCTTTGCTGACCGCCACCTTCTCCTCCATCCTCATGGGCGGGTTAGAGAGGGATGAAAACCAGATACTGGAAGAACTAAGGCGCTTGCATGAAAGGCTGGACCAGTTGGAGGCCAGGCACTTGTCAGAAAACAATCCAAACCAAATGGAATGACATGGACACCCTGCCTGGCCATGACACCCACGAAAACGCACAGACCGGCCAGTTGGCCGACGCGGTGTTTGGCAATGAAGAAAACGCCGACAAAACAGCCAGTTTGATTGGGCAGTTTTTGGTTTCCTACGCGCAGCGCCAAGAAGAACAACCGGTCGAGCACTGGTTGACCGACGAATTCCGCAAATTTCCGGCGATCTGGCACAGCGAAGAGGAATTAGTCGGGACGGCACGAGACATCGTGCAAAGCATACAGCAGGTCAATGACAATAAACTTGAGTTGTATGCCCATCTGAATGCTGGCAAGAGCCGGGAAAGCTGGTTGGCTAAAAAGATTGAACAAGGCGCGGCAGCAGCGGGGGTCAATAACTTTGGAGAATATGCAGGGCGCATTGACCAGACATTGACAGAGGCGAATGCCCTTTCCCGCGAGGCCATTTTAACCATTAAAGGACAAGTGAACCGTAGCGACCATCTGCACGGTTTCCTTGCCGAGCATGAACTGGCCAACCGCTTCAACCTCGACGCTGCCGCGAGTGGCTCCACTTTGCGCGCCAGAGTGTTGGGCAGCAGGGCTTTGGATTCCACCGATTTGGAGATTTACAATTCCGCCGGGGTGGAAATACGCGATGCCGCCGGGGATTTGATTGACAACATCCAAGTCAAATCCTATGCCGACACGAATCTACTCGTAACCAACATCCGCAGCCACAACTATCCTTCCGGCACCGTGTTGATGGTGCATGAAGGCCAAGTTGAACGCCTGCAAACGGAATTCCCTAATCTCAAGGTTGTCAGCCGTTACGAAATAGACGGTGTCCAGGTAGACATGCCGTCTTACGAAGACCTTAAAGCGCAACAGGAACAAGCCCAGCGACATCAAGAAGCGCTGCAATACGAATGGAATGATGTCAGGCGAATCAAAATAGCCAAGGAGATTGGCAAAAAAGCACTGATCGGCGCGGCTATCGTGGCTGGCATTCATGCTGCGCGTATCTTAGGGCGGCGGGTCTGGAATACCCTGAAAGACAAAGAAAATCCCCCCGCCAGCGAAGACCTGAGGGAGTTTTTTCAAAGTTCTCTGAGGAGTGGCACCCAAGTTGGTGTGCAAGTCGCCGTAACCGGGGCGGTGGTAGTTGCCGTGAAAAATGGTTTGATCAAGGTGCTGCAAAACACCCCCGCAGGGCAGATAGCCAATATCGTTTACATCGGCTTGGAGAACGCCAAGGTTCTCTATAAATTATCCAAAGGGGAAGTTAACGCCATCGAAGCCATGGATGCAATGGGGAATGTGACATGCAGCGTGGTAGGCGGGCTTGGGGGGGCTGCGCAAGGCGGGGCGTTTGGTTTTGCAATGGGTGGACCGATTGGCAGCGTCATCGGCGCAATCGCCGGAGGCATCGCGGGCGGTATCATAGGCGAAGCTGTCTTTGCAGGCGGCAAGGAAATTGTCAAAACTGCGGCGAAAGTGGTGGATACGGTTTGGGAGGGTACAAAGGACACGGCTAAAGCGGCAGGGCGGGTTTTGAATCCTGCGAATTGGCTTGTGTAAGGACAAAAATGAACATATGGCTAGACTAATCCGCTTCGATCTGCCGATGAACGGCAAAAAAATTACGAACCTCGACGAGTTGGGTGACAACATGACCGTCGAAATCATAGGCCATTACAAAACCGGCCTGCTGGCTAAATGGTTGAGGGTGCGCGGTCATGACGAGCATTTAGCAGCGTTGGGACAGATAGCCGAAAGCGATGATGCCAGCTTACTCAAAGCCATTTGCAGTCTTTTTGATGTTGAAGTGGACGACTTTATCGTTGCCGCGTTATTGGAACCCGCAAAACCTTCTGATGGGGATTTAATATTAACTGAGCTTGAGTTGCAGAATAATAGCAATATTCCAAGTGCTGATTTTCAGGAAGACAACTATTTTTATTTTTCAGACAGTGATGTTGATAGTTTACTTTGGGCGACACCAGAAAATAAATTATTGGAAGATGTGAGGTCGCAAAGACTACCAATTGAAATGCAAAATAAGCTTGTTGAGTTAGCAAACGACGTGGTGCAAATTAAGCTTGCCAGTAATGCCTTCCTGGCTAATGAAGCACAAATGGCAATAGCGCAAACAGGCACACCTGAAGCTAGGGAAGCACTTGCCGCGAATCCAGCACTATCACCGTCCGTTCAGGCTTATTTGGCGAATAACGGCAATCAAGAGGTAAAATTGATTTTGGCTGAAAATCCATCTATTTGTCAGTTAGTCCAGAATACTTTGGCAGGTAACAACGAACTAGTGCGGTATTACCTGGCCAAGAATAACAACATAACAGCACAAACCCAGTTATTATTGATGGATTTTGATAGTTATTATGGGGGTAGTATAAAGCAAGAATTAGCGCAAAAAAACCCGTTACTGGATGAGTTACAAGAACGGCTTATTACGGAAAATGACTACGCAATTCGCCGCAATTTGGCTAGGAATACCAGTCTCAAACAAGAATTTATGCTGATATTGGCTGACGATCTTAGGGATGAAATAAAAATGTATTTGGCCTCAAACAGTAACCTACCGGAATCCATACAATCGCGGATCATAAGGAATAGTCATGCAAAGATTATACTAGAGTTGGCGAAAAACATGTCTCTTGGAGTAGCTCAACAGGCTAAACTTGCTGAAACTAC
This sequence comes from uncultured Methylococcaceae bacterium, assembly GCA_903934875.1. Taxonomy (GTDB): domain Bacteria; phylum Pseudomonadota; class Gammaproteobacteria; order Methylococcales; family Methylococcaceae; genus Methylumidiphilus. Next base: position 5,587 of record CAIZPP010000071.1, on the reverse strand, counting down.
AGATATTCATCTTCTGGCTTCATTGTTTAATAACCCATCACTACACCAGAAAGTCAAAAATACAATTATTAAACGATATACAGAGCAGGAGGCGCTTAATCACTTAGCTGCTCTCAAAAATGAACTCAACAAAAAAAGTGCTGAGATGAGCAAAAACTCTAAAAAACTTCATAATATAGGGTTTGGTTCTACAATATTTCATCGTTTTATAATATTTGATCCTTGGTACAGAAGCGAAAGGCTACATATTGCTAACTCTAAGCTTTGGCACGATGAGATAATTCTTATGGAAAAGATCAAGATGTTTGAATCAATTCTTGATATTAAAAAGCATTCTGGTCAATCATAAACGTGGTTATTTGTGCTGGCTCCCAAGCTCCAGCTTGGCTTAATACTGGAAACTGGAATCCTTCGGCAACCCAAGGTAGGCTTCCAGAACTGCATTCCCAAGCTGGAGCTTGGGAAAACGGCTTTATCGTTTGCCCACGCGGTCGGCAATCGGCCCGATAACGGTTTGCTCGCCCCTAAGTTGAGACTTCCCATGCCTGAAATAAGCCGTTTTCTTGGTATCATTATTTCCATGTATTTTGATGAGCACAACCCGCCACACTTTCATATTCGCTACAAATGATCGTAGATATCGTTGAAGCCCGTTATCTGGAAAGCTACCGCATCTGGTTAAAATTCAATACAGGCGATGAAGGAGTGGTCGATTTGAAAGATATAATTGACAAGTATATAGCCGCCGAACCCTTGCTAAATATTGAGGCATTTAAACGTTTTTATCTGGATTCATGGCCTACTTTAGCATGGGAATGCGGGTTCGATATTGCACCGGAAACCTTGTACGAACGAGCCACTGGAAAGCCTCATTACTGGGAGAATAAGACAGCATAGTATGTTGTGCTGGTGTCCGAGCCTGTGCTCGTTCCCAAGCTTCAGCGTAAGCATTAACTCCCACTTGGGAGCGCGGGCGTCTCGCCCGCAGAAATGGCGGCCAAAATGGCCGCGCTCCCGGGAACAGGAAAAGGCAAGGGGAATGAACGCTTACCCAAGTTCCAACTTGGGGAAACCTTTGCCATACAAGCTCATGTACATCCATTCTGGATAGGGCTTTACAACACCCACCATAGTTGCTATGTTTTTGGCGGATTTCCATGACGACATAGCTAAGGTGGTCCAATGAACATCATGACAATTGGCGTGCAGCCACTGGCAGACACGCTGGCGGTCGTGGCAGATGCCATGGAAACGCTGCAAGTTTCCGGGCCGCGCATCAGTTTCGCCACGCCAGATTTGCTGTGGAAGGTACTGACAGCAAAACTATGGGAGATTTTGCGTGTGATGACCGGCGCGGGAGCCTTGTCATTGCGTGAAGTAGCGCAGCGCGTCAGCCTGGATATCAATGAAGTGCAAGGCGATGTCCGCACTTTGCTGGAATCCGGATTGATCGACAAGTCGGCAGATGACAGGGTTATATTCCCATATGATGCCGTGCATGTGGATTTCATCATGAAAGCGGCATGATGGTAAATATCATGAATAGAGCGATTGCGCTTTCTGAAACCCTCAGAACCCACGTCGAATCCCATTACCCCCTCCTCTATCTTGTCACCTTTGAGGAAAACAAGGCCGACAGCCTAATCCGAGAATTCGGCGTTGGTCGGAAAATTCTCGAATGGAACATGGCGGGCGGCATCGTTGACTTTGCCAGCAAACACCCCCTCAGTAGCTACTGCGACCTGTCTAGCGCCTTGGAAACCTTTAGCAGCATGGAGTTGGACAATCATTTCCTCGTCATCAAGGATGCCCATCTCGCGCTGCTCGACAACCCGCTATCGGTCGCCCGCCTGAAAGCCTTAGCTAATAAACTGATTCACGACGATACGACTTTAGCCACGGTTTTTCTGGTGTCCAATCAGGTTCTCGTGCCGCCCGAACTGGAGAAATTCATCACGCTGTTTGAGCTACCGCTTCCCAACGAACAGGAAATCCGCGCTATCATTGTCGATCATGCCGGGTTGTACGACATTACCGTATCCGACCATGACCTAAGCGCGTTGACACTGGCGTTTCGCGGCTTGAGTGAGCATGAAATCCGCCATCTACTCAATCGCGGCTACCAACAAGACGGAAATATCGACAAAGATGATCTGGCGCTGGTGTACAGCGAGAAGGAACAGATCGTCAAGAAAAGCGGCATCCTTGATATGATTCCGCGCCATGAGTCCATAGATAGCATCGGCGGATTGGAACAACTTAAGGCTTGGCTGCGGCAAAAGGCCAAGGTGCTCGCCGACCTGCCGGGTGCGCAAGCCTTTGGCGTGGACGCGCCGAAAGGGGTTATGATCGTCGGCATGCCCGGTTGCGGCAAATCCCTGGCCGCCAAGGCCGCCGCAACCCTGTTTGAACTGCCGTTGTTACGGCTGGATATTGGTTCCCTGCTCGGCAAATATGTCGGCGAAAGCGAAGGCAACATGCGCCGCGCCCTCAAACTGGCCGAAGCGGTCAGCCCGTGTGTGCTGTGGATTGACGAGTTGGAGAAAGCCTTCGTCGGCATAGCCGGCGGCAATAACGGCTCGGAAGTCGCCATCCGCCTGTTCGGTCATTTCTTGACTTGGATGCAGGAGAAATCCGGCGCGGTGTTCGTCCTTGCCACCGCCAACGATATTTCCGCGCTGCCGCCGGAACTGTTGCGCAAAGGCCGCTTCGACGAGATTTTCTATGTGGACTTCCCCGTACCCGACGAGCGCAAAGCTATTTTCAGGATTCATTTGGAAAAGCGGAACCAGCGCCTGACCGACATTGACTATGCCCAACTTGCGGCAAAAACAGACGGCTTTACCGGGGCAGACATCGAAGCAGTGGTCAAGGAAACCATCGAACAGGCGTTTGTCGGTGACAAGGCCGCGTTGACCACCGAGCGCATCCTGTGCGTCATTGAGGCGACCGACCCACTGAAAATAGTCATGAAAGACAAAGTGCAGGAATACGAAGCCAAATTTAAAAACCTACACATCAAAAAAGCTTCCTGAGAATCCAGCTTAATCTTATAGGGTGCCGTCCAAATCCTTCCGCACCGCAATCACGAAGTCTTCCACCGGATGTCCGCCTAGCAAATGTTCGAGGATGATCCGTTCGAGGACTTCCGGTGTGCATGAGCGATACCAAACACCTTCAGGATAGACAACGGCAACCGGGCCTGATGCACACACTTGCAGACAGTTGGCCTTGCTGCGATAGAGTCCGCAGACCCCCTCCAAACGCAATTCTTTTATCCGCCGCTTAAGATAATCCCAAGACTCCAAACCGGCGTCCTTGTCGCAACATTTAGGTTTGCTCTGGTCGCAACAGAGGAAAATATGCCGGTTTATTTCCGCCAGCCCCAAAGTAGTGACAACTTTGTCCAATTCTGCGTCGCTAGTACTCATTTCACTCGCCTAGTATGCGTTGCTTTGGCCCCTAAGGATCACCCTGCCGGATTTGGGATCAACGATTGACTTTGACCAAATCGACATCAAAAACAAGGGCGGCGTTGGGGGGGATGATGCGTGCCGCGCCACTTTCCCCATAGGCCAAAGCAGAGGGAATAAATAAGCGGTATGTCGCCCCTTCTTTCATCAACTGCAAACCTTCGGTCCAGCCGGGAATGACTCCGTTTAACGGGAAAGTGATATTATCGCCTTTATCAAATTCCTTGCCGCTGATCAACGAACCTTTGTAATTGACGGTGACGCTATCCGATGCGGAAGGCATCTGGCCGTTGCCTTCCTTCAGTACTTGGTACTGCAAACCGCTAGCCGTAGTCACCACGCCTGCTTTTGTCCGGTTTTCCGCCAAAAACGACTCACCGGCCTTTTTACTCTGTTCGGGATCGACTTTGGCGCAAGCGCCCAGCAAGCTAACGAACAACACTGCCAAAATCGAATTCACCCACAATTTTTTGCCCATGCAACCGCCACTTTTGATGCTTATAAAAAAACCAGCTAGGATTATACAGCAATTCTCATTTTGGCGACTATGCGGTAAAGTGACGGCATTGACCCCACTGGAATACACAATACTGAGCGCACCCTTTGGCCGTTTTGCCCTGACCATGGGCGACATTACAAGACTGATACGCGGCACTTTCGAAACATTTGTCGATGCCCGGAAGGGCAAGACGGCGTTGTGCAAAGACACCGGATGGCCGTCATTTCGCATAGGCGACGGGCAACTCCGCCCATCGCGTGGTGTAGCGGGGCGAAGGGTAATCGGTGCGAATCTTCCATGCATGTTGGAAACCTTCCGCCGCCAGCCGCAGGGTTCCCCGCCCCATTTTCCGGTTGATGTGGTCTAGGGTTTCCATCCGCCGCAGCTTTTCGGCGGCACGAGCGGTGTAGCTTGCCACGGCTTGTTGCAGGTCATCCAGTTTGACGGCCAGTTTGCCAAACGAGCGTGACGAGACGATTTCTTGTTTCGCTTGTGCGACCTCTTCCAAATCCAGACAGGAAACACCCCGCAGTTCCAGCACCGTGCGTTCCACCACGACGCTGAATTGCCGCCGCACGGTTTTGGTGTCCGCGTCCCGCAGGTCTTTCACCGTTGCTATGCCCATCCGGGCCAGCCGTTCGGACAGGCGGCGGCCGATGCCCCAGACTTCGCCGACTTCAATACCAGAAAGTAATTCGTCTTGTTCTTGTTGGCCGAGGAGCGAGTAGTCGAACACGCCTTGATGCTGTTCGCGCTTTTTGGCGACGTGATTGGCCAGCTTCGCCAAGGTTTTGCTTGGGCCAATGCCGACACACACCGGCAGCCCCAGCCATTGCAGCACCCGCTGGCGGATGGCTTGCCCGTAGCCGGTCAGGTCAATAGAATGGAAGCCGGTAAAATCGAGAAAGCATTCGTCGATTTCGATAGACAAAAAACGCTTGGCTGATGGATTACACTTTATAGCAGCAATTCGGGCAGGCCATAAAGCATAAAAAATCAAAATCATTGCAACGGACTTGAAGCCATGCATAAGCAACTGTTTTCCATGACCCAGCGCAAGCTTGGTATGCAACCGATTCTAAGGAGATTGAGCCATGTGCGGTCGATTTGTCCTAAGCAGCACACCGGTGGAGATTGCCGACCGGTTTGAGTTAGAGGAAATGCCGGAATGGCCCCCTCGCTATAACATCGCACCGACCCAGCGCATTCCGATCATCCGCGCACCAGATGGAACCCGCGAATGCTCGCTGGCACGATGGGGTTTGATACCCGCTTGGTCGAAGGAACCCAAGACGGAATACAGCACCTTTAACGCCCGCGCCGAGAGCGTCGCCGTCAAGCCCGCCTTTCGCGATGCTTTCCGCCATCGCCGCTGCCTGATTCCGGTAGACGGGTTTTTCGAATGGTCCCGAATGGATGCAAGCCTACCCGGTGGGGACGGCGGTCAACAGTGTGCGCAACGATTCTGCTGTGTTGATCCGTCCAGTGTCGCCGCCTACAGTGCCAACCCAAACCAGCCTGTTTTAACAACCAACCCGAAGGAGGGTTTTCTGATGGCAAAGCGCATCGCTTTGGTGGCAGGGGCCACCGGACTCGTTGGCCGGGAATGCCTGCG
>CAIZPP010000070.1 GCA_903934875.1 uncultured Methylococcaceae bacterium | reverse complement strand
GCCCACCCCATTCGGCAAGCTCAGGACAGGCTTTTGCGAAGGGGGGCAAATCTGCGCAGAGATCGTCCAACCGGCGCAAGTCATGGATGTGCAGGGCTGCAAGGGCTTCCATTGCTAAGAGGTGCACTGAGGTCTGGCCGTCCTGGGCCGGGAAGCAACTGCGCAGGCTCTGGTGGCGCTCAAGCAGCCAGTGCAGACTGTGCCGCAAAGCCTCGACATTCAGCGGACCGGTCAGCCTTAAGGCGGCGGGCATGTTGTAGCTTGCCGAGTGTTGGTTTTCAAACTGATGTAGGAACCACAAACGTTGCTGGGCAAACGACAAAACTTTTGGCGTGCCTTCGGCTTGAACTTCAATGGCGGGCAAAGCCAGGGTTTTGCTGGCGTGGTCGATGGCGGTGGCCAGACGGGCAAGCTGCGGGTGTTCAAAGATGGCCCGGATCGGCAGTTCGGTTCGGAAGCTTTCGCGGATGCGGCTGACCAGTTGGGTGGCGAGCAGCGAATGACCGCCCAGTTCAAAGAAGTGGTCGTTGCGGCTTATGGCATCGCGCTTGAGGACGTTCGCCCAACACACCGCCAGCAGTGCTTCGGTCGGGGTATGGGGTAGGCTAAAGCCTGCGGACGGTTGAAACTCGGGCGCGGGCAGGGCTTTGCGGTCGATTTTGCCGTTGGGGGTCAAAGGCAGGCTGTCCAGAATAATGAAACTGGCGGGGATCATGTAGTCGGGCAGTCTGGCTTTGAGCCAGTCGCGCAGGCTGTCAATGAATAGAGGTTCGTTAACGGTTGATAATTCACCCTCGGCAATGGTCAGGTAAGCGACCAGCCGTTTGTTGCCGTCCGCTTCATACAGGCTGACCACGGCTTCCTTAATGTGTTCAAACTGGCCCAGCACCGCCTCGATTTCGCCGAGCTCAATGCGGAAGCCGCGCAACTTAATCTGCTGGTCGATGCGTCCCAAAAATTCCAGATTGCCGTCGGGCAGCCATCTCGCCAAGTCCCCCGTTTTGTATATCCTTTCCGTTTTGCCGAACAGTTCAGCTTCGATGAACTTTTCCGCCGTTAGTTCGGGGCGGTTCAGGTAGCCACGCGCCAAACCCGCCCCGGCAATGCACAGCTCGCCGGGGATACGCGGAGCTTGGAGTTGGTGTTGGGCATTGAGAATGTAAATGCGGCTGTTGGCGATGGGCTTGCCGATGGAGACGGCATCCATGCTTGGAAAACAAACAGCCGCACTGGCACAAACCGTATTTTCCGTAGGACCGTAAGCATTGATGAAATGCAGATTTTGACTCCGGCGTTTCATCATCTCAACAGGACAGGTTTCTCCAGCCACCACCAGCGTTTTTAAACCAGAAATTGCCTGTTCAGGCAAGCCTGTTAAAAAAGAAGGCGGTAACGTAACATGGCTAATTTGTTGCCCAACCAGCAACCCGGTAAATTGATCCGTATCCAACAGCGTTTCTTTAGCTATTAGGGTTAGGCTTGCCCCAACCAATAAAGCCGTGCTGATTTCGGAGGCGGAAGCATCGAAACTAAAAGAAGCAAATTGCAAAACTCGACTGCTTGCATCAATTTTAAAGGTCTCAATTTGCGCTAATGCCAAATTGACCAATCCGTTATTTTCAACCATGACCCCTTTTGGCTTGCCGGTAGAACCTGAGGTATAAATGACATAAGCCAAATCCTCGGCGGTGCTTCTTGCGGGCGGGTTTTCACCGGACTGGTCGGCCACATCGGTTTGGTCCAGGCACAGCACCACGCAGTCATGTTCCAGTCCGTCCAATGACAACTGTGCTGTCAAAT
>CAIZPP010000069.1 GCA_903934875.1 uncultured Methylococcaceae bacterium | reverse complement strand
GGGCATATTAATGTGCTCGGGGATTACTCGTTTACACTGGCAGAGCAGGTAATGAAAGGGCAACTCCGGCCGCTAAACCAGCCAACGGAAAACATTGACGGTCCTTAGCGTACGTTTCTGTACCGTTGGACTTCAAACCCCATGACGATCCTTTTATCGAAGTTCATGGACAAGCCGGTTAACGTCTTCGTCCGTCAGTTCGTCGGCGGCAGGGTTTGGGTTTAGCCGTATCCTTTGCCTGTAGGCTTCATAGGCGGCAACCGCCTCGTCCCGCTTCGATTGGCTTGCAAAGAGCTTCTTGAGTTCTTCTGGCGAGATGATGAAGGCCATCGGTCGCCCACGCCGTGTGATGGTGATTGGCTCCCGCTGGGCGGCATCAAGGATTTCCCCAAAGCGATTTTGGGCCTCGGTCGATGTGAGTGTTATCACGGGCAAACTCCAAAGTTCAATTAGCCATTTTAGCTATTATAGGGTACGTTTAAACAAACGACTCAAAGTCCCATAGGATTTTTTTAAGCGCGGGATGCCGGTCGGGTTTGTTCGTTTATGACTGTTGAGGTAAACCGTAATCGCGACAAAGCAAAGCAGGCCCCCTTGTCTGTATTAACCGCCAACGGCAATTCCCCCGGCATCAAAAAGACCGGGAACGCCAACAATCCTGTGAGCGTTTTTATCCGTTTTGCGCAACCCAAACTCACCCATTAAAAACGTACACAACCCGGATTTGCGTGGCTGGATTCCCGCAGAACAGCCCGTCAAGGACTGGTTCTGCGGGGCCGCAGTGAAAGTCCGTCAAGGCAGGGTGGTTACGGTCATTTGCGCCGTCTGGTACTGCCCGCGGTAGCTGACCGGAAAGTTCGCCACCGTGTTTCCGCCAATCAGCAGTCCTATCAAGTTACTACGCGACGTGTAAAAGGAGACCGTGGAGGTGAAGTCGAAGTAAATGGTCGGGAAGGTGGTCGCCATTTTGACCTCGCCGCTGTGAGGCCAGGTATTCATAGGGGAATACCACCAGTTTGCCAGGAAGGGGCTGGGGTAGGTCGGGTTCGTGACGGTTCCGTACAGGAACCAAGTCGGAGAGTTGCCGTTTTCCGGCGAGACCGACGCGTAAAGCTGGCTTGGGCCGGTCGGCGGGGCGTACTCGTAGTCCAAACCGGCATCAAAGACGGCTGGCACGCCGAACAGGCCAAGGCCGGACACCAAGGCCGGGACGTTGCTGGCGTAGGTCAGCGTGTAGTTGTTGATGGAGGTCAAGGGGTCGGTGCCGGTGCCGTCGGGCGAAACGACCTCGATCCCGATGTGGGCCACCCTGCCTGGCCGGGGATGTCGCCCGTTCACGCTGATGCCCGCGCAATCGGACACCCGCACGACCAGCTTCGCGCCGCCGGCATCGGCGAACAGCGTGTAACGGCTGGGGACGAGCGCCTGTGCCTTGGCCACGTCCACCGAGGCCACGCCCGCGAACTCGGTGCAGTTGCTGAAAGTCACGCCTAGCTGTCCGGCGTGGCCGTCATTGTCGTTGGCGGTTGCGGCAAGCGAGGCCAGTGATAGGAGAAGACCCAGGTAGGATTTGTATTGGTTTTTCATGGCGGCTCTCAGTTGGCTAAACGATGCGATTGGCTACAGGTTACCCCTACTCCAGAGTTTGGACAGGGACGAGCGTCATTGTTCCGTAAATTTGGGCGTGGTTCAAACGAGGGTTACACTTTTGGCAAAGCACCACAAGGACAAAGCCTTTAGTTTCGTGGGCTAGAGCCATTTGAGCGCTGGAAAAAGTGTTACCCTGATACTTGGCAAATTGAATCATGCCCTTTTTTTATTGCTGGCTTTTCCCATGAGTCACCATTCAAATGTTATTTATGCCTTGCATGCACCTGTCTTCTGGGCGGGTCAATCACGGGGCGCCATACACCCGTTCCTTGAGTTCCTTCCCGGGCTTGAAGTGGACGGCGAACCGCGCTGGCAATTCAACAGCCTCCCCGGTCTTAGGGTTGCGCCCAACCCTCGGTGGGCGGCGGTGCAGCGAAAACCCGCCGAACCCGCGAATTTCCACCCGCTCCCCGTTCTGCAATGCGTGGCCCATCCGGTCGGTGATCGCCAGCACCGCCGCCTTGACTTCCTCGGCTGGCAGGTGGCCGAGCCTATCGGCCAGCCGGGAAATGAATTCTGCCCTAGTCATCGGCTGTCTCCAATGGGTTGGTCCATGTGATATTTACCGATTTTTATGTCGGATTTGCAAGTCGGTCATTTTTGAACAGTGCCCCGCTTCCCATCCAGTCCAAACTGAGCCAGCCTAGGCAAGCCGGGCGTTTCTCAACCCTTGCCCACCTTGGCCATTAACGGCACTTGCTTGCCAGCCACGCTCAAGCCAATCACAACTAGGCCGGGGCCAATGTGTGGGATTGGCCTGCAAACCGGCTCGAATCCGCGTTCGTCCGCCAACCCGAGCGCATACGCCAACGGCTTGTGGTCGGTGTCCGAACAGAGCCTAGCCACGGCCAGCGGAACCTCCTCGTCGGGAAACCATGAAGGCAGGCCGAATTCTTCGATAATCTCATGGTCAGGCAGTCGGCACGATTCCGGCTGAATTGTCCTTCGGGCGGCTGTGGCTTTTGGCATCGTGCCGCCCCTGCGTGCCCTAGGCAACGCTGAACTCGTCCAAAGACCTTCCCTGCCCGAGCAACTCGCGCAGCCAGGTCGGCTGCATGCCGCGCCCCGTCCACTGATGCCTTGGGTTGTCCGGGTCGCGGTACTTTATCGCCACCTTGGCGCCCTTCCGAGTGCTTCCTGAGGCCTGTCTGGGGGATATTTCGGTCAACTCCGCAGAGTACCCAATTGACGCAGCCAACTCCTTAATATGGGCGGCGACTTGCTTGCGCTTTGCGGCCTGCCTGTCGCGGAGGCTTTTCTGCGCATTGTCGATCAGCCTGGCCAGTTCGTCCTCAGATAATTCATGTATATTTTCGCTCATCGCGCCGTCCGGTTTATGGTTTTCGTGAATGCTATTGAATCGCCTAGTATACAAAACTTTGTCTTTTCATTGGCGGTTCACCGGAAAAGTTTCCCAAGGGCCATGCTGTCCCCGGTAAAATGGATGCTGATTGATTTCAGCAACTATAATAAGGAATGTCAGCTTCCGGGAATGGCGAACGTTTCAAACAACCTATCGAAGCAGTCGTTGGCATTTGATGATCCTAATACGCGAGTTCGGCATTGTCGCCACTGACTCCCTCTTGAAAGTGACGTTCGGGAGGGGCCGGTTCCATGCGCCAATACTTCGATGATGGAAGCATCAAAGAGCGATTTGGTAAGATGACCGAAATGCTTCCCGCCGGCAATGCGGGTCTTTTTTCCTTTTCCGAGATAGTAAAGTGAGCGAGTATCAATACTACGAATTTGTCGCCATCGACCAACCCTTAACCTCTGCCCAGATGGCGGAGCTGCGTGCTCGCTCGACGCGCGCCACGATCACGCCCACTTCGTTCGTGAACGTATATCATTGGGGCGACCTTAAAGGCGATCCGATAGACTGGATGCGGCGATACTTCGATGCCTTCGTTTATGTGGCCAACTGGTGCTCTTGCCGTTTCGCGTTACGGTTTCCGTGTAATGTTTTTGCGGTTAAAGAGCTATCCAGTTTCATGACGGAGAGGGCATTGACGCTTGAAAAATCTTCTGATCATTGGATCATCGAATGGGGGCTAAGCGAGAGCGAGGACTACGACCGCTTCGGCAGCGAGCAAGGAGAAGGCTGGATGGGCCGTTTGGTGGCTTTGCGCGATGAGTTGCTACGGGGCGACTACAGAGCGCTCTATCTCGGCTGGCTGGCCGGTGTCACTGCTGGAGAAGTCGCCGAGGACTGCCTGGAACCGGATATCCCCCCGGGTCTGTTGCGCCTCACCGCCGCCCAGCAGTCCTTGGCCGAATTCATTGAAGTGGACCCCGACTTGCTGGCCGCCGCTGCGTCGGAATCCCCTGGGATGGACGATGAGTCCAGCGATACCGAAGTCGAAATGGATGAATGGCTGGAAAATGTCGGCATCGATGAAGCCCGCGCGAGCCTGAAGCTGTTATTGAAGGGGCAGTCGCAGCAAGCGGAACGGCAGCTCAGATTGCGATTCCTAGCGTGGCAGAAGGGGCGCGCGCTGCAGGCGGAGCGGTTGAAGGAGAGGCGTTCCGTGGCTGAATTGTGGAAGAAAGCGGAAGTCGCCAGAAAATCGCGACTGAGGCGCGCCGAAGAGGATCTGGCGCAGCTCAAGGCCGAGCAACGCCGCAGGCGGGAAGCCCACTTGGCGATGCTGGCTGCCGATTTCGGTAGTCACTGGAGCGCGGTTGACAGGATGGCTGAGCAAGGCATTGCCAGTGCCTATCAGGAAGCCACTCAGGCGCTGGCCGACTTGTCGGAGGCTTATGATCTCCATGCGAGCCGTGCCGAATTCGACGCGCGTTTTCGCGGCTTCGCCGAGCGGCATGGCAGGCGTACGGCGCTGGTGCGGCGGCTCAAAAGTGCCGGGCTATGGCGGTGATTCACCGACCCTTGACTTGATCGCTGGCCGCAGCCATCCCTCCCATTTGAGCGGGATCATAATCCAAAGCCCAATGACGTCTTTGGCCGACCACTAGCCCTTCGGCTCGCAGGTGCGATTGACCGCTAGACCCTGAAAGCTGCCGTTGAGTCTTCGCCAGGTTAAACGGCAGGAATGGGTTAAAAGCGTTCAGGTCCCACAAAACGTTTTCTGCACAACCTCATCCGGTGCGGGCGGTCGCATGTAATAGTCGGCATTGTGACCCTCATCCCAAGGGTTGGCGAGTGCCTGCAAAAACGCGTCGAGCGGGTTAAGGTCACCGTCGACAGCCGCATTGAGTACGGCCTCGACCCGATGGTTTCTGGGTATGATTGCCGGGTTTGCGAGGCGCATGGCTGCCGCACGCGCATCCGGTCTCACCGATTCGCTGGTGAGGCGTGCATCCCAGTGCGCGAGCCAAGTGTCGAAGGCGGCGCTCTTGCCGAACTGCGCCCTGACCGGCCCGGTTGCTCCCGCCGCAGCGTCGCACAGGTAGCGGAAGGTGTTGGTGAAGTCTGCGCCTGCCTCCGACATCAACTGCAAGAGCCCGTCGATTAGCCCGGCGTCGCCCGCTTGTGGTTCCAAGAGGCCCAGCTTGGCCCGGAAGCCCGCAAGATAGGCCTGTTCGAAACAGAGGCCGAACCCGCCGATGGCAACTTGGGCCACCTCGACAGCCTTGTTCGCGTCAGGGTCTAGCAGCGGTAACAGTGACTCGGCTAGGCGGGCGATGTTCCACTGTGCAATCCGGGGCTGGTTGCCGTATGCGTAGCGCCCGCGACGGTCGATCGAACTGTAGACTCTGCCCGGGTGAAAGTCATCCATGAAGGCACAGGGGCCGTAGTCTATCGTCTCGCCGGCAATCGACATATTATCGGTATTCATCACGCCATGGATGAAGCCGATACCGAGCCACTTGACAACAAGCCCCGCCTGACGTGCGGCAACCGCCGAGATTAGCGCCCGAAAGGGTTGATCCGATTGCCGCGCTTCGGGGTAGTGACGCGCAATCACATAATCGGCAAGGCGCCGGAGCGCATCAATGTCCTGACGCGCATGGAAGTACTCGAAGGTTCCCACCCGCACATGGCTGCGCGCCACGCGCGTCAGAACTGCCCCGGGTAGCGGGGTTTCGCGGAAGACCGGTTCGCCGGTCGCAACCACCGCGAGGGACCTTGTCGTCGGTATGCCGAGGGCGTTCATGGCCTCGCTAAGTATATACTCCCGCAGGACTGGCCCAAGCCCAGCCCGACCATCGCCGTTGCGAGAAAAAGGTGTGCGACCGGAACCCTTGAGATGGATATCGAAGCGCTCGCCGGTTGGGTCTAGTATCTCGCCTAATAAAATCGCCCTGCCATCTCCGAGTTGCGGCACGAAGTTGCCGAATTGGTGGCCGGCATAAGCCATGGCGAGTGGATCCGCCCCTTCAGGCACCCGGTTGCCCGCAAGCATGGCCAGGCCCTCGGGCGACCCCAAGGCTTCAATGTCCAGCCCTAACATTCTAGCGAGTGCCTCGTTGAGTTTGACGAGCCACGGCTGCGCAACTGGAACCGGGGCAAGCCGTTCGAAGAAGCGGTCTGGCAACTGTGCGTAAGTGTTATCAAAGGCGAATGTCATCTGATTTCCTAGTTGATGTGCGAGTAGCGAACTGCAGACGCTAACTACTGACCGAAATCGGCAAAGTATAAGCACAAAATCCTAGAACAAGCGAGTCGTTATTTCGATGAGTCCAATGATTTCAAGAAGTAAATTCGTTAAACCGGGTGAAGTCGATGGCCTGCCGTCCATCTGCCAGCGTCAATATAATGTCGGCAAATTGCCTGCCCCAGCGTATGTCGCTGGCATAATAAAACTTCCGCGCCAAGACGGTTTGCGAGGAAGTTTCATCAAATCCGCTCAAAGATACGATCAGGGTCAAATCCCCGGATTGCTCCAGATCAACTCCATGCAATGGGCTGTCCTCGTCGATAGGGTGCATGATGCTCAAGCTGAGTGCGAATACCGGGGTTGACTCCCGAACCAGTTTTAGATCATGGAACCGACGAAACACTTGGCCTTCCTGGGTGGTTTCATGGCGCAGCAAGGTCATCTTGGCGGAGGCCTGCAAAATGGAGTTATGCCGCCGGTTCGCCGTGCGGACCGTCAGGGTGGGTATGCCGTTGACCGGGTGGACGGTGGCCGAATCGCTGAATAGGACACGGGCTGTGGGCCTGGAAAATCGCGCAAACATCATGCCTGTCATCATGGCAACAGCCAACATGCCCACCAGAATTTCCACCGTTGAGACAAGATGGGTATACAGTGTGGCGGGATGCATGGCACCATAGCCCACCGTGGCGATGGTTTCCACACTGAAGAAAAAAGCATCCGCAAATGAATGGGGGCGGGCGTTTTCGACGCCGTTGTCTTGGACGAGATAGGCCAACGCGAACACGGCATTGGTCAACACGAAAAAACCGCTCGCCAAAGCCAAAAACCGAGGCCACGACAAAGTTAATAGCAAATGGTAAATGTCGCTCCAATCATAGCGTGGCAAGCCAAGCTTGTCGACGTAGGATTCCCCGATTTTTATGCTTGGGTATTTTGGAGTTTTGCGTTTGTTTTTCACTTTTTCAAATTGGGTTGAAAAGCATCATTCGGAGCAGGACTTTGGCGGCATTCGCAGTCCTCCAGCCGGATCGCCGCGACCCTGTTCATAGCGGGCAGTGCCGTTTTTTTTATCTTTCGGCCGCTTGCTTGAGTTCCCCAACCTGCCGCTCCAATTCCGCGATTCTTCCACGAAGCCGCTTTTCGGCTTTTTTGCGATACCGAAGTTCATCGGCGCGGGACACGGCCTTGTTTTTCCACCTGCATGCATTTTGCGACGCAGAAAAGGATGCCCTATACGACCTGATGAACCGCGAGGACTTGGAAGGGCAAATGAACACCGAAACTTTAGTTTTAACAAGCCCGTGTACAAATGGATTACGACTACTCCTGGCGAATTGCCCATCAACAGATGCTGTTCGCTAGTTCTTTAGAATATGATGTTATATAGATATTCCTGTGTCAAGACGGATTTTGCCGGTTCGCTCCAGATACTCAATGATTTGACCTGCGCAGGTTTCAACATCCTGTTCTCCAGTCATCACCAGCATTTCGGGGTTTTCAGGTTCCTCGTATGGCGAGGATATGCCGGTGAATTCTGCGATCTTGCCAATTCTGGCTTTTTGGTACAGTCCCTTGACATCGCGCTGTTCGCAGACATCCAAGGATGCTTGGCAGTAAATTTCGATGAAGTCCCCGGGGTCTAGCAAGGCGCGGACTTTGTTGCGGTCCGCCCGGAACGGGGAGATGAAGGCGGTAAGGGCGATGCAGCCTGAATCTACAAAAAGCTTACCCATTTCACCGATGCGGCGGATGTTTTCGGCGCGGTCCTTGTCAGTGAATCCCAAGTCTTTGCACAGACCATGCCGGACATTGTCGCCATCGAACACATAAGTCCTACAACGACGTTGATACAGTATTTCTTCGACGCGATGGGCGAGAGTCGATTTGCCCGAGCCTGACAGCCCGGTGAACCAGAGTACGAAGCTTTTGTGTCCGCTTTGCCGTTCTCGGCTTTGCCTATCAACAATGGGGCGGTGCCAAAGGATGTTGGTATTCATTAAACTAGGCTCATGATTCTGACTGCTTGTTTGGCTTATTCAAAATCATTAAAACATAAAACTCACGGTTCTCTATCACATCCGTGGTTTCTGGACCACATTTATCAATTACTCAGCCATTCCTCAAAGTCACCTTGGAATTCCGCCCACACAGCCGGGGTGCATCTAGCAGTATGCGGATCGAGGTTTGGATATCGTTTCGCAAACCGTTCGTTGCCCTTCAAAAATGCGGCAACCATCTCCTTCATTGGCACTTTGTTTTTGTCTACTGCTATGCCTATTGCGTCCGTTTCTTTGGTCGCTACAGTTTGCTTGGCGGTTGGCCGCAACTTATTGATGTTGGTTACTCCCTTTCTACTCAAAAATGGTTTCGTTTCACCATTTTTTCGCTCCTTGTGGCTGAATGTGAACAACAGGTGAGTTATGGTGCGGCCAGCCTTACGTTGCGTATAACTCGCATTTATGTCGGAAAATGTGTTGATCTGGTTCAGAGCAACATCGACGACCCACCGCTTGAAATCCTTGACCAGTTTGTATTGATCGCCGACCATCAACACCTGCCGCAGCCAAGCAATTTCTATCTCGCGTATCCCGACGCTACCCCATTGGATAAGCAACTCATACATACGAACGGCGTAAATGCTGCTCATATTGGCGACCATTTCCAAGTTGTAGCGGGTGAACTCTTTTTCTAGCCTAGTAATATACGGCACTATATCGGGGGAAAAGCGAAGTTGTATTACGCCGTTGCCGTCGATATAACTGGCAGCCGACACCCACCTAGCCTTGATTGTCCTCGGCTTCCCGCTATCAGGGTCGATGTCATAAAGTTCAAACCCTCGTTCGTATAGCGACAATGCCGCGTCCTTGATTTGCGAATAGGCGCTATCCTCGTCGGAATGGAAGTGTTCGGCATAGTCTCTGGCCGATATGGAAACAAAATCGATTGCGTTCAACCCACACCCGGTCTCTCTGGCGCAAACGATGGCATACAGCACAATGCGCTGCTCCACAAGCCCAAGACGATAGCTGGCTTCTACAAGCCGGTTGGATTTGACTACAAGATCGGTTTTGGCCATGACGTTAAACGATTTTATGGTCACTGTATTTATTTTGACACCATTCTACCATGCCTCATTTCGTCTGAATTTTGTGAACGTCAAAATCTGCCCCAAAAGTGATAGATGATGACATCTATAAGCAGTAAATCTCTCACCATATGAGGACTGCCATCTTTGTTTTGATCGGTGTGAAAAACATGAGATTCCGAAAAGAGAATACTTCAGCACAAAAAATGAGAATAATATTTTACTCCCCATAGCCAGTAAATCTCTCACCATATAGCCCGCAACAAAGGTTTGACTAAACGTGATGCGGCAGATGGGTACCTAGGTGTTGACGGAATGGGCGCATCATTTGATCGCATCCCCGCAACAAGGCCAATGCATCCTTCTAAATAACAGACAGCTATCGCCATTTACAGTAAATCGCTCCCCACATCAACAGTAAAGTTCTCCCTATATGATTTTTATTACATTGTTTTTACAACATAAAAAATAAAGGAGAAGATGTTTTATCTCACCATTTACAGTAAATCTCTCCTCATACACAGTAAATTTCTCACCACACGACAGTAAATCTCTCACCATACGGCAGTAAATCTCTCACCATACGGCAGTAAATTTCTCATCATATTGGACTTAGAAGCCGCGAAATACGCGGGTTATAGCGTTCTTAAAAGCTTTAAAAAATATTTAAAAACATTAAAAGCTTTTAAGAACTTTTTTTAACCCTATAAAAACAAGTGCAGCAGGCATCTGGTAATTGCCTCTATGAAGGCGCGTATGGGCCAATCTCTCCGATGCACACATGATTGGGTCGTTGCCGCGACCAGCAGTCGCCACTATCCAGTTAAAGTCGCAGCTGGTTGGTGGCGAGCAGGTTCGGCAGCGTGTTATTTGATATGATTCTCATCGACTGTCCGCCAAGCCTAAAACTTCTTACTAGTAACGCGCTGGCAGCGGCTACCCATCTTATTATTCCTATTGAATCAGGCTCCCAGTATGGCATGTACGGCGTGACCGATCTGATGAAATTGGTAGTGAAGATTCGCAAGATCAACCCAGAACTGCAATTGCTGGGTGCTTTACTAATCCGCCACGATGAACGGCAAACGGTATGCAAATTGATAGAAACGGCAGCTCGGGAACAGATCGGAAAGTTGCTGCCAGTGCGCATCCCATCCCCACCAGTACCAAGGTCAATCAGGCTGCGATGGCTCAAACTAGTGTTCACAGCCTAGATCGTACCGCAAAGGTATCGCGGGAGTTTCGCCAACTGGCCCTAATTATCGTCCAAGAGTTAGGATTGCTCTTATTTGTAACGGAATTGCTAGCTCAGAAAGGGGTTAGATGATTCTGTGGCTTTCCACTTAAGCATAAGTATCCACAAATCTTTCGTGGCCCTTCGTCCTTGGGTACCAAATTTACGAGAAGGAAAGGCGAACTCCGCGAAGGCTTGAAGCTTATCAACGAAATAGCAAAGGCAATGCAATTGACGAAAGGGCAGGGCAGCCGTGTTAGGCTATAATGGCCGGGTCAATCCCATAGTTTAGACGAAACCGATGATTCCACACGCTACCGACAAAATCAAAATCCGCGCCAGCCTCGACGGGGAGGGCTTGCGGTTTTCCTCGAACCTCATGAGCTTCTTGGCCAATCGCAAGAAGGGTTATCATTTCCATTTCGGCGACTGGCTGCAATCCTTGGACGAGGACACGCTAGTGCATTTGCAGCAGTTTGCCGAGACGGCCCTGCACGGTGCGCCATCCATCGGAACCGCGCTGGAAGACTTGGTGCTCCTGGTTATCCACGCCCTCGCCGCCGAACGAGGGGCCGAACAGATTGCCTTCGGCGAGGAGCAACTCGGCAGGCATGTCGAACTGCTGTGCCTGCTGGCGACGTTGGAGCGGCTGCGCCGCCGGGGGCTGTTGGCCTACGCCAACGTTATGAGCTTGGAGTTGGATGCCGACAACTCTATAGTCATGTCACCGGAGGCGTTTGCGCAGGAGGTGGACATCCGGCGGCAGATGCTGCGGGGATTGCATTGAGATTTTGTCTCTGTGCAAGGGAAGTGGGAGGACGATTGGTGTCGGTATGTTGATTTTGCAGGCCTGCCATGTTGCGCAACCCCAACCACCCCTGTTGTGACATTCCTCCCGGCGAGATCGAGATAATCGGTGTACGCGCCCAAGGTCCGGGCGGGCAAAACGTCAACAAGGTGTCGAGTGCGGTGCATTTACGTTTTGACATCCGCGCATCCTCCCTGCCTGAAGGCCACAAAGAACGGCTGCTCGCGCTGAATGACCGGCGCATCAGCGACGATGGCGTGGTCGTCATCAAGGCCCAGCAGCACTGCAGCAAGGAATTGAACCGGCAAGACGCGCTGGACAGGCTGCATGAGTTGGTGCGCAGCGTATCCGCGTCGCCCCGTTTGCGCAAGCCGACCAAGCCCAGCACAGGCTCAAAGCAACGGCGCTTGGAAGGCAAGTTCCGACGCGGCCAAACCAAAGCCCTGCGCGGGAAGATTACCCGCGACCATTGAGGGTATAGTGTCGAAGATCAGGTCGAAAGGTTCGTGCTGCGGCCCCGCTTCGTTGCGGGTGTAGTCGATGACCGCGTCCGCGCCCAGGCTGCGCCCCAGTGCCTTGCCGATGTGTGCATACATTAGGGAGTAGATGGAGAGTATACAACAGCTCGGTTATCGTGTATCATAGAAAGTTTGTCGAGCAACAAATATGACTTTACCAAAACTATGGCTTACGCCTGTTGCGCCTTACCGCGTTGAGGGAAGCCCATAAATGCATTATTATACGCATTTAACTGAATATCTTGCCCTTTCGTTCCAGCTATCAAGTAACTCTTGATGTTGAAAATGCTGTAAGTGGAAAACCTTCAATACCCGACAACAATCCAACAGTTTCAATGAAAAGTAAGATCAAGTCTATCTTGGCCGATATAAAGGAAAATCAAGACCTTGCCGTTAACCTGTCCGATGAGGCTGATATTGTTAACGAGGTGGGGCTGGATTCCTTGCAATTGGTGACCTTCCTATTTAAGATCGAGGAAGCCTTCAGCATCGAAATTGATTTTGAACAATTCGATTACGCCGACCTAAGTTCCATCAACCGCCTAGCCGAGTTGCTTGCGGCACAACAGAGCGCGATTATAACTTAGTGCAGAGCCAATGGCAGCAGTCAGCAATTCCGACAGCCTGTATTTAGGTAGCTTCGACTCGGAACGCTTTTGGCGCGACCCGGCTTTTAGCCAATTGCCTAGCATCCCTGATGCGCAAGCCGATACCATTGTTGCAGTCATGGACGAGTTAATGTTTGCATCCTGCCATGCCCAGGACGGCTTACTGATTACCCGCAGCCCCATGGACAGCACTCATGCGGATTACCTGCGGGACATTGGCTTCCGGTTTACCAATAACGAAAAACCACTCGCGTCTGCCGGAGACTCCCCAAGCAACGAAGCCATCTGCCGCTTGTTACAAGTAACCGTGGAACAGGCGCATTTTAGGAATATGTTTTCCGGTCTGAAAGGACTTGTCCCCTATTCCGTGCTGCCTTCGACGGGGGCGTTCTGCCAACATTATGGTATAGCACAAAGAATGCCCGATATTGAGTCCGTCAGGAAAGCCAATTCCAAGCTGTTTTCCCATAGTTTGGAAGTCGAACACCTTGACGAGTTGCACGGTGGCGAGGCCGTGCATTCTGCGGCTGAGTTGGAGACTGTGGGTATGCGCCTGCTGGGAACCTCCCCCCTCTTGATTAAAGACGATTTTGGCGTGTCCGGCAAGGGCAACCTGCTAGTCGATTCCGTGCCATTGCTGCAAAGGATCGTTAGACATATCGGAAAGCAGGAAAGAGCCTGCAAACAAACCCGTTTTCTGTTGGAACCCTTGCTGGACAAGGAACTGGATTTTTCCTGCCAACTGGAAATCGGCGAAAATGGCGGCGTTGAAATTGTCTCTGTGCAAAAAATGGAGAACGCTGGGTTTGCCTTTTCCGCCATCCAGACCGCAGACACGGCATTCATGGAGCGGCTTTGCCGTGCAGGCTATTTGGACAAAATACAGGTAATTGCCGTCAGGCTTTACCGGGAAGGCTATTTCGGCCCGGTTTGCGTCGATTCCATGCTGCTCAAGGATGGCAGTATCCGCACTGTTGTGGAAATCAACGCCCGCCAATCCATGGGCTTCATCAATCATTACATCGACCGTTTTCTTGCGCCGTTTTCAACCTGCGGAAGCTTGCTGTTCTTTTCCCTAGGCCTGACTCGGCGGGTGGAGATGGAGGATATTCTGCAACGGTTGCAACAGGAAAACATCTTGTTCCTGCCCGACCGGCCGGAAGGGATACTGCCACTGTCAGCCAATACTCTGACGGCCAACTGGAATCCTACCGCAGCGGGTGACACCGCGTTCAAAGGCCGTTTTTACGTCTCTATCGTCGCCACGAGCCAGGTGAAGCGGGCCAGTTTGAAGGAAAAAATGCAACAGGTTTTTGCCGGGTTGGGCATCAAGGTGTTCACGCTATGACACAGGAAACCGTCACCCTGCTGTGTTCTGGCGCGTCCTTGGGCGCTTATGTGCCGGGCTTGCTGTTGGCGCGCCAATTCTCTGCAAAAGGTTTCGACACCGATGTGCAGGTGCTGGAAAACTGTCTGCTGGCAGAAAAGCGCGACAAGCTTCTGAAGACCAAATTCGCCTTCCACCGCAATTTTTCCATCGCCCGGATGGCGCAGAAGCTGGTCGGTGACATCACCCCCAGCCTGGACCCAGAAACCGTGTCCAAGCTGCTGGCAGGCTGGCAGCAACAGCAGCGCAGGCGCTTTGTGGTGATCTATGGCTTCTGGATGCCCATCATTGCCCAATACTTAAGGCAGGCGGATTGTCCGGGTGACCTTGCTATCGACCTGTGCCACATGGATGCGATCACATCGACTTCCTGGAACGGGGTTGAAACATTCGCCTCCCGTTTCCGGCACATCTGGTTTTTCGACTGGGCAGGCCAATCCCTGCCTTACCGCTTGGCCGTCACCGATGAAGAACCCGTTCCCTATGCCGGACGCTCAGGCCGGTTCCTGATTCACGGCGGAGGCTGGGGGATAGGCACCTACCAGAGCAAGATTCCCGAACTGGCCGGCCAGGGCATCCCCTTGGATGTCACGGTTTATGAACAACAAGACCTTGAAAAGCTATGGCCAGGCAACCGCTATTTCATGATCGACCCGGCATGGAAGGCTTGGGAGCGGGATGAATCAGGCCACCACCAATTCCCGCCTTTTGGCGAAGTCAAGGGAAACGCCCCGGTCATTTTTGCCAACAACCCGGCTTACCCCGAGGTGTACCCAATGATACGGCAAAGCCAGGCCATCATCAGCAAACCGGGCGGCTCCACCTTGGTGGACTCGCTCTCAGCCGCCACGCCGTTGATCCTGCTCGAACCTTATGGCGAATATGAGCGAAGAAATGGAGAACTCTGGGAAGCGCTCGGTTTTGCCATTGCCTACGCGAAATGGGCGGATACGGGCTATTCCACCGAAGTGCTAAGAGACTTGCACGTCAATTTACTGAATGCAAGAACACAAACGCAAAACTATGTCGAGGTATATGACGATGCAACCCACCACTACGGTTAAGATCGACGAAGCGGAATTTGACCGGATGAAGAAATCCATGGGCAATCTGTCCAAGGCCGTGCGGGCCAGAAAAACCAATCCCGCCTATGCCGCGCCCGCGCCCGAGGAAATCGGCATCCAGTTGACCTACCGCTGCAACATCCGTTGCGAGCATTGCTTCCAGTGGAACGACAAGGGTTTTTTCCACCACCTCAGCAAGGAAGAAGTGCGCGACGAATTGTCCGCCGAGGTGTTTGAGAAAATCCTCTTTGAGACCCGCGAAGCCAAGTCAAACCTGTACTTATGGGGTGGTGAGCCGACTGTGCACAAGGATTGGGACGCACTCAGCCTGATGCTAGAAAAAGACCCACGCTGGACCGTCCTCTGCACCAACGGACTGATGATCGAACGCAAGCTGGAATCGATCCTGCGCATCTCGGAAAGCACGGTGTTGCTTATCAGCGTGGATGGTTTCAAAGAACAGAATGACGCGATCCGCGGCAAGGGCACGTTTGATAAAATCATGCACAACGTGAACTTGGTCAAGGACTTGCAAAAAACAGGCGAATACAAGGGTAAAATCTCCCTGAGCCTGGTGTTGAGCGATAAATTCATTCCCAATCTGTATGAGTTTGCCGAATACTGTGAAGGGATTGACGGCATCGACAGCCTGTATGTGGTGTACCCGTGGTACATCACGGAAGCGGTCGCCAACAAAATGGATGAATATTACAAGAAAAACTTCTCTTGGCTCAACCGTCTGCCCCTGCAACCCAAGGCCAGTTGGCATTCCTACACGCACCATGTGGCCGAAGACCTGTTGGACAGTCTGCGTCAGCAGATGGCCAAATTGAACAGCCGTAGTTGGAATATCCGCCTGCGTTTCCAGCCCGCTTTGGAAGCCGATGAATTCGAGCAT
This sequence comes from uncultured Methylococcaceae bacterium, assembly GCA_903934875.1. Taxonomy (GTDB): domain Bacteria; phylum Pseudomonadota; class Gammaproteobacteria; order Methylococcales; family Methylococcaceae; genus Methylumidiphilus. Next base: position 22,057 of record CAIZPP010000069.1, on the reverse strand, counting down.
TTCATCGTCGGCACGGAACAGCCCGGTCAGCGCAGAACCCAGTGCCTGTCCATCGCCAACCGCATGGATGTGCTGGCCGACGGCAGCGTTAGTTCCTGCAAGCTCTACCCCGAATTCAGCGTCGGCAACCTGTACCAAGAGGGTGTCATGGACATTTGGCACGGCGAAAACTTCCGCCGCGTCAGGGAAATCCTAGGGCAGGGGCTGACGCCCATCTGTTCGAAGTGTGTGCTGCTTTACCTGCACGGACGTTGACAGGCGATCGGCATGCCCCTGAAATACGCGCAGATTGAAACCGATCATAACATGCGTTTTTCCCTAATCATGGCAACCCGTGGACGGGTCGAAGAAGTCGGACGCTTCCTGCAAGCATTATCCGGGCAGGATCATCAGGCTATTGAGTTGATCGTGGTCGATCAAAATGCGGACGACCGCTTGGTGGAGTTGATTGATGCCTATAGACAACATATTCCCATTAAGCATATCCGGCGGGCAAAGCCTGGGGTATCCCGCTCCCGCAATGAGGGGCGCTCCCATATAAATGGCGATATTGTGGGTTTTCCTGATGACGATTGCGTATACCCACCAGGCTTTTTGGGCAAGGTGGCAGACTTTTTTCAGTCTGAAAAATGGGATGGGCTGAGTGTGCGCATCCTTGACCTGGACCGGGACGAGGATGCCTTCGGCTTCAGCGAACCGTCATCGGGTCCAATCGACTATTCCAATGCCTGGGGTGTGGGTATCACGCCAGCTTTGTTTTTCCGGAGGACTGTCGCCGAGCGGGTCGCCTTCGATGAAGCCATAGGGCCTGGATCGGGCCAAAAATGGGGTGGGGGGGAAGACACGGACTACCTGTTGAGTTGCCTAGACAGCGGGGCCAGCCATTATTATGCGCACGATCTGTTTGTCAGGCACCCTGCGCCAGACAGGATTTACTCCGTAGTCCAGTTGATGCGCCGCGAGTATACCTATGGTCGTGGCTTTGCCTTCTTGATGGTAAAGCGGGCAATTCCCTGGCCGCTGGCGAGAATGCAGCTGCTCTTGCCTTTTACTTTGGTGGTTAAGAATTTACTTGCCGGAAATTTGCGCAAAGCCGCTGTTTTCACTGCAATGGGCTTGGGCAGAGCGGTTGGATACTGGAAATCAGTCTCCCATAAATAACCATTTGATCTTGAAAACGCTGTATGTCAAACCTAATTGAAAAACAAAGGATGGCGCAGGACCAGCCTGGCGGGCATGTCGATTCTGTGATTAGCTTGGGCAGTTTCTGCCATGTCGGGGGGATGCTGTGGATTTACGACATCAAAGATACGAACTCGCCTTTTGACAACTTTGGCCTAAGGACTTGGCATGCCATTATTCCGATTCTAAAAAACCGTTTTGCCGATTATTGGCGGCTGGAAGACATGGTCATAGGCGAACCCATTGAAGATGCGTCCGGTCCCAACAATGCCAAGCGCATGACACTGATGACGTATTGCACACGCTATAACCTAGAGAACAAACATCATTTTCCATTGGCAGAAAATACTTTGGACGAGCTGAAAAGCTATCCAAAATTTCGCCAAAAACTGGCTTTGCAGGAGCATGTGTTCTTAAAGGAATGCCAGCTATACGACAATATCCGTTTTATTTGCAAAGCCATGAGTTCGCCAGAGTTGGAAGATACCGAAGTCAAGGAAGAACAAATTCTGGAACTGCTGGATGTGCTAGGCGAATTGCGACAAGGCAAGGCGTTTACCTTGGCACTCGCCGTGCCTGCAAAACGCTATGAGTACATCAAAAGCTGGGCCGTTGCGAACCGCATCCCCAATTTGCACATCGCCCGCTGGGAAACTGTATGGAACAACGAGAGAGGTACGGAGTGGGACGATGTGTTGCGCGGCGTCACGGTTCCTGAAGACCGCTATGAACGCCTGTGGAATGATATCATAGGCGATGTTTCCTTCGACCTAGCCAGCTTTAACACGACGTATTGACAAACTCGTATGCGCCACGCTTGCCAACAAATTGTCGTTGTCGGTGCCGGGGCAGGCGGCTTGGCCTGTGCCATTTCAGCCGCAGCCGCCGGTGCGGAAGTTTGCCTAGTGGAGAAGTCAGGGCACCTTGGCGGAACTGTGACGAATAGCCTGATCCACACGATTGGCGGGCTGTATGATGATGCTGGCGAATATATCAACCTAGGGCTGCCGGTAGAATTATCCGCATTGCTGCTTCAGGCCGACCCGCACACACGCAAACGGAACATGGGCAAAGTCTGGACTTTAAACGTGGACCCCGGCGTATACGGACAAGTCGTTGAACAGTGGGTGGCCCGCCAAACTAAAATCACCGTTTTACGCGGCACTTATCCCACTCAAATCCACACCGATGGACCTTGGGTCACCCAATTGGAAGTGTATGATGGCATTGAAAAACGCCTGCTTCCCGCTGACGCGCTAGTCGATGCAACGGGAACGGCAGAAGTAGTGCGCCTGCTTGATGCCGACAAGCTGAGTCCGGGCGATGCCTTGGCCGGGCTGGTTTTCCAGATACGCGGGGTGGCGGAAAACGCCTTGGGGTTCCCTAAAAATATTGCTGTCCGCCGCATTGTGCAAGCAGCCGTTGATGCGGGCAAATTACCGCAAGCCTTTGCGGGAGTTTGGTTTGACAGCGGCGTGTATGCGGACGAGGTCTATGCCAAGCTTAATATTCCAAGCCATGCCTATGATCGTGAAGTGGCAACAACTTACCAAGAAACCCTGGCGGGGTTCATGACACAGCTAGCGGATTTTGCCAACGCCCATATTACCCGGATGGGATGCTTGGGGATTCGTGATGGCGGTAGAATCAAGGGTGATTATTGCCTGACACTTGAAGACATAAAGAATGGGCGCGAATTCATCGACTCCGCCGGGCGTTGCGCTTGGCCGGTCGAATATTGGGATCCGCTGCATGGGGTCAAGCTTGACTATTTACCAGCAAAGCATTCTTATCAAATACCGTTGAGATCGTTAAAAGTCGCAGGCATGGAAAACCTGTGGGCAGTCGGCAAATGCCTGTCGGCGGACAAGTTGGCACAAGCTTCCGTGCGGGTAGTGGGAACTTGCTGGGCAATGGGAGATGCCCTTGGCAAAGCATTACAGCGTTTTTATTGCTGTTAACCCTGACAAGTCAGCATATACTGAGGATGATGTGATGGGATAAATTATGGCTCTTTGGGAATTCGCATGGTAAACGGCTTTAGGAAAGTTTCGACACAATGTAAAAACAATGGCTTGTGTATGCGCGTCGCTGGTCACCATGCGAATTCCCAAAGAACCTAAATTATGCCGAAGAGCTTTTACAAGTAACTATTTGCTATTGAAAACGCTGTATCATGAACTTACTTGACCTGTTTTTAGCAACAGCCGCAAAGCAACCCAACCACCTGCTAATCACCACGACTCGTGAAGAGTATACCTATGGCGATTTCAGGCTATTAATAGAAGGCTTGATTGCGCAACTTAAGGGGCAAGGCGTCAAGGCCTTAGACTGTATTGCGCTGCACTATCCGAACAGCCCTGAATACATTGCCTTAATCTATGCGATATGGGGTTGCGGCGCATGTGTCGTGCCCGTTCCGGTGGAACTGAACCCGCTGGAAAAGCAACAGATTTTCCGGCACATTGCCATTGACGCAGTGCTTTCCAAATCCAACATCATGGCGGATGTCGCGCCCTTGCAAACCGCTGAGGCGGTTTTTCTATCCGCGCAAACGGCTTTTATGCCTTGTGCTAAAACCCTGCCGAAACCTGTTGGTTTTGCCCGCATTAACCCGGCGTTTGTGCGCTTCACTTCGGGCACGACGGGAACCTCCAAAGGGGTTGTGCTGTCGCATGAAACCGTTTACGAACGCATCCAAGCCGCCAACCAAGGCTTGCGCCTAGCCCAGGGCGACAGGATTGTCTGGTTATTGTCCATGGCCTACCACTTTACCGTGTCGATTGTCGCCTATCTGAGCTATGGCTGCACCATTCTGCTTGCCCCCAATGCCTTCGGTTCAAGCATCATCCAAATCGCCGCGAAGCATAAGGCCACCCTGATTTATGCGGCACCGCTGCATTACAACTTAATGGCGCAGGACAGGGGAAGCCAAATGTTGCCCGACTTGCGCTTGGCCATCGTTACCACCGCCTCATTAGCGCCCGCAGTGGCCGATGCGTTTTACCAACGTTTCCAAATACCCTTGAATGAAACCTATGGCATCATTGAAGTGGGCCTACCCTGCATGAATCTGGACCAGCCCCGCGAAAAGCAGGGTTCAGTGGGGAAAATACTGCCCGCGTATGAAGCCCGCCTGCTGGGAGTCGATCAAGCCACTGGCTTGGGTGAAGTGCAGTTGCGCGGCAGGGGCCTGATTGATGCTTATTATGAGCCTTGGCAAGAGCGCAAGGACATTTTGCAAAAAAATGATGGTTGGTTTGCCACCGGCGACCTGGGCGAGTTTGATGAAGCGGGGTATCTCCATATCCGTGGGCGGTCAAAAGAAGTCATTAGCGTGGGCGGCATGAAATTTTTCCCGCAAACGGTTGAAGCCGTGCTGGAAGCCCACCCGGCCATTCAGGAGGCCTGTGTGTTTCGCTACCCCGATGAACGCTTGGGTGAGATTCCCCATGCCCATGTGGTTAAAGCCCCGGGAATAAGTGAATTGCCGACCACGGAGGACATCATTGCCTTTTGTGCCGGTCATTTAGCTGAACACAAGATACCGGCACAGATCACTTTTGTTGACCGCTTACTGAGAACGGCCAGCGGAAAATTAATCCGCAATGCATCCCAACTAAAGCCTTAAGGAAACATCAACGCATGAGCATACAAGACGAACTCTATGAACTTATCCTTAAAAGATACCTGATGGGCAGGGTGCCAGATGGGTTTGACAAAAGCTCCAATCTGATTGATAGCGGAATTCTGGATTCTTTCATGTTGGTCGGCCTGATATCCCACATCGAAAAGCAATACGGGGTTAAATTCGGCGACGGCGATATTGTCACGGATAACTTTAATTCCCTTCCCGCATTGGAAGATATCATTAAACAAAAAATACGGCAAAAAACCGCTCAGGATGAAGCCTGATTTTTCAACAACGAAATTGGAGAGGATGGCCGGTATGACAAAATTGCGCTTCTCTTTGATAATGGCCACCGTAAACCGTGTCAAGGAAACCGAACGTTTCCTGCACTCGCTCAGCCGCCAGGATTATGCGGGTGGTTTCGGCCTGATTATTGTCGATCAGAATCCAGACAGCCGCTTGGAGGCTATGATTGAAAATTACCGCCAACATTTCCCGATTCTGCATCTTCGGCAAGATGAACCCCTGCTGGCGCGTGCCCGTAATTTGGGTTTGCCACAGGTTAGCGGCGATGTGGTCGGATTCCCTGATGACGATTGTGCCTATGAACCGGATACCTTGAGCAAGGTTGCCAGCTTCCTGGCCGAGAACCCACGGCGGGACGGCGTGGTCGGCAACGTGCTTGATCTGGACAAGGACGAGGAATCCATCTTGTTCTACATGCCGCACAAGGCAGGCGATATCACCCAGGAGAATGCCTGGGTGTTGGGTATGACCGCCGCCTTCTTCCTGCGGGCCGACCAGGCTAAGGGCAACACTTTCGATGAAAGCATAGGCCCCGGCACGATGTGGGGATGTGGGGAGGACACTGATTTTTTGCTGCGCTGCATAGACAACGGCGCAAACTTCTACTTCGATCCAAGTGTCGTCATCCGCCACCCCACACCGATGCGGATTTACAGCGTCCCACAGCTTATCAAACGCGAGTACCGCTATGGCTTGGGCAATGGCTATCTGATGGGGAAGCGCCAATTCACGGCTAAAATTGTGTTAATGAAAGCACTGATCGAGCCGTTTTCGTATGTGCCTGCCTGTCTGTTGCATGGCCGTTGGAAGGAACTGTTATTGATGCCCAGCCTGGTTGTCGGCAGGTTGCTGGGTTACCTAGCCTATCGGGCGCAGGCGAGGCAAGCATCGTGAAGCTAGCGCACCAGGAAATGCCGCTCTCCCACGGTCAGCAGGCACTGTGGCTGATTTATCAGGAAGACCCGAATAGTACGGCTTACAATATTGCCCTGCCACTGCGTTTCCGGCAAACCCTGAATATCCCCGTGCTGCGGAAGGCATTGGATTACCTGCTCGAACGGCACTCCGCTTTGCGGACTATTTTCCTAGAACGGGACGGCATCCCCTGCCAACGCTTGGCAGCACAAGCCTGCACCCATTTCACGGTGGTCAACGCCCGCCGTTGCCCAGAAAGCGAATTACTGAGGCAGGCGCAACAAGCCACCCACCAAGCCTTCGACCTCACCCAGAATGCATTCCGCGCCACCTTGTTTGAGGGTGCGGACGAGGTCTGCATCCTGCTGCTGGATTTGCATCATATCGTCGGCGATGCCAGTTCTTTGTCGATTATGGGGCAGGAGTTGCTGGCAAACTATGCCAGTCTTGTGCAAGGGCAGTTTCCTGAATTACCCGCCGCGCTTGATTATTCCAACTATATAGCCTGGGAGAATGGTCTGCTGGCCGACCGCAAAGGCGAGCGCATGGCGGTTTACTGGGGCAAGCAGTTAGGCAGCGGAATTCCGGTCCTGCAATTGCCGATCGACCGACCGCGCCCGCCTGTGCAAACTTATGCAGGCGCTTCACTGCCTTTCCAACTTTCGCCCGTTTTGACTGGGCAGTTAAGAACCCTGGCGCAACAGCACAACACCCGCTTGTTCAATGTCATGTTGGCCGCGTATCAAGTGCTGCTGCACCGCTATACCGCCCAGCCGGATATTTGGATCGGTGTGCCCACCTCTGTTCCGCGCAACCAGAGACAGTTTGCCAATCTGGTCGGCTATCTGGCCAACCTGATGGTAGTGACTGCACACATTCCTGAAGGCAAGGCACCAAGCTTCACCGAGTTATTGGCGAAAACAACCCATACAGTGTTAGCCGGCCTGTTCCACCAACCTTATCCGTTTTCTCTGCTGGTGCAGAAACTGCAGCCCCGGCGTGACCGTAGTCACGCGCCGCTGGTGCAGGCAGGCTTTGCCTATGAAAACGAATCCCTGATGCAAGACAGTTTTGTGGCCGATGGATGCCGTGCGGAACTGGTGGACATCCCGCAGATGGAAGGCCAGTTTGAACTTTCCCTGTCTGTTATCGGAGACAATCCGCTGCGTGGATTGATCTTGTATAACACCGACCTGTTTGCGAGGGACAGCGTCGTTCGCATGGCGGGGCATTTTGAGACCTTGCTCATAGCCATTGCCGCCCACCCGACAGTGCCGGTTGACCGCCTGCCCCTGCTGACTGACGGCGACATCCGGCAACTACTGGCATGGAACGATACCGCACAGGATTACGCGCGACACAAAACGCTAATCGACCTATTCGAGGCACAAACCGCGCAGGCACCGGATGCGAGGGCACTGGTGTTTGACGGACGGACTTGGACTTACCGGCAAATCAACCAGCAGGCAAACCAGTTGGCGCATTTTCTTAGCACCTTGGAAACAGAGGCGGGGGATGCACTGATCAAAAACGATACGCTGATCGGCCTGTGTGTGGAACGTTCACCGGATATGCTGGTGGGCCTGCTTGGCATTCTCAAGGCAGGGGCGGCCTATGTCCCTCTGGCACCGGACTATCCAGCCGAACGCATCCGCCACATGTTGGAGCACAGTGCCGCAGCACTGCTATTGACGCATAGCGGCTTGCTGCCGCAATTGACACTTGGACAGGGTTGCCGACCGCTGTGCCTGGATGCCCTGCAAGCGACACTGGCGGATTACTCCACGGCCAATCCGCCTGCAAGCAGCAAGCCGGATGCGCTGGCCTATGTGATTTATACTTCCGGGTCCACCGGCAGCCCCAAGGGAGTGATGGTAGAACACTGCGCCCTGCTCAACTTCCTGCTGGACATGCGGCAGCGCACCGGATTCACGGCGGACAGCGAACTACTGGCGGTGACCACGCTGTCATTCGATATTGCCGGATTGGAACTCTATCTGCCATTGCTGGCCGGCGGCACCATCCATCTGGCAAGCCGGGAAACCGCCACCGACGGCAGGCGCTTGAAAGCTTACCTGGACAGCCATCCGGTCAGTTTCATGCAGGCCACCCCGGCCACCTGGAAACTGCTGCAATACAGCCAGTGGCGGCAGACCACCCCGCTGACGGTATTGTGCGGAGGCGAAGCCATGCCGTTGGAACTGGCCCGTTACCTGTCGCAAAACAGCCGGCAATTATGGAACGTCTACGGCCCCACCGAAACGACCATCTGGTCAACTGCCTGTCTGCTCATGCCTGGAGCCTTGGACAGGCCACCTTCCATTGGCCAGCCTATCGCCAATACGCGAATTTACATTCTGGATAGGCAAAGCCAGTTGCTCCCGCCCGGCCTCCCCGGCGAACTCTGCATCGCCGGCGACGGGCTGGCGCGTGGCTATTTGCACCGTCCCGACCTGACGGCGGAGCGCTTCATCGACATCGAAGCTTCCGGCCAACTGGAACGGGTTTACCGCACCGGCGATTTGGCCCGTTGGTTGCCGGATGGCGGGCTGGAATATTTAGGCCGCATCGACCAACAAGTCAAATTACGCGGTTTCCGCATTGAGCTGGGTGAAATTGAGGCGGTGCTGGCCCAACATGAAGCCGTCCGGGAAGCCGCAGCCGTGCTGTTCGAGGGTGACGGCAACACTAGGCTGGTGGCTTATGTAGTGGCTAGTGGACAGTGGCCGGTGGCCGGTGGAAAGCAGGCTGAGGAGGATGTCCAAGCATCCCGCTCTTCTCTGGCCTCTTCCCTGTCCACTTTCCTGCAGGCCCGACTGCCCGACTACATGGTGCCCGCCCAAATCCAAGTGTTGGACAGCCTGCCGCTGACACCGAATGGCAAGCTAGACCGCAAAGCGCTGCCTGCGCCGAAATCAGAAAGCACAGCCACATTCACAGCGCCGGCCACTCCTGGCGAAGAACTGTTAGCAAGCCTGTGGGCCGGCCTGCTAGGACGGAAAACCATCAGCCGCCATGACAATTTTTTTGGCCTAGGCGGGCATTCGCTGCTCGCCGCCCAACTCGCCTCACGCATCCGCGACAGCTTCCGGGTGGAACTGCCGATCCGCGCAATTTTCGAGCATCCGGTGCTGGCCGGATTGGCTACCCTAGTGGAAGAAACCGCCGTAGGCTTCAGTCTGCCGCCAATTCTGCCATGCCCGGGGGATTTCACGCCATGCCTGTCTTTCGCCCAGCAACGCTTGTGGTTTATTGACCGCTTCGAGGGGCCGTCAGCCACCTACAACATCCCGCTAGCATTGCGCTGGGACGGCCCGCTGGACATGGAAGCCCTGCAAGCGGCGTTGCGCTGGCTAGTGGAGCGCCATCGCAGCCTGCGCAGTTGCTTCCCCACCCACAGCGGGTTAGCATCGGTTGCCTTTCTACCGGCAAGAGAATTTGCTTGCATAGTATGCGATTTGTCATCCCTGCCTGCGGGGCAGCAACAGGCTGAAGTCAGCCGGCATGCCAATGCCCATGCGGTCCAGCCCTTCGATCTAGCCAGAGGCCCTTTGTTCAGGGCGGACTTGCTCAGGCTGGGGGGAAACCGGCAGGTGCTGCTGCTGAACATGCACCACATCATCAGCGATGGATGGTCGCTGGGGGTGCTCATGCGCGACTGGCAACAAGCCTATCATGCGTTTGCCATTGGCGGAACCCCTGCGGAGCTGGTACTGCCAATCCAATACCAAGACTATGCGGCTTGGCAACGGCAATGGCTGCAAGGCGAAATCCTACAACGGCAGTTGGACTACTGGCGGCAACAACTCGCCGACGCGCCTGAATTGCTGGAATTGCCCACTGACCGGCCGCGTCCGGCACGGCAAAGTTTCCACGGTGGCCAGTATCGGCACATCTTGGGCAGTGAACTAACCGAGTCACTGAAGGCGCTGGGCCAGCAGCAGAACAGCAGCCTGTTCATGACCCTACTCGCGGCCTTTACGCTTCTGTTGGCCCGTTACAGCCGTCAAGATGACATTTGCATAGGCTCGCCCATCGCCAACCGCACCCATAGCCATACCGAGGAACTCATCGGTTTTTTCGTTAATACACTGGTATTGCGCACCCGCTTGCGGCCGGGCGAAAGCTTTGTCCAACTGCTGCGTTCCGTTCGCAAAACCTGCTTGGATGCCTACGCCCATCAGGACACTCCGTTTGAAACCTTGGTGGAACGCCTGCAACCGGCACGCAGCCTCAGCCATACTCCCCTGTTCCAAGTGATGTTCGCTCTGCAAAACACCGCAGCCCCACGCGTCAACTTGCCGGATGTGCGCATTACCGAAGTGGATGCCGATTTTCCTGTCGCCAAGTTCGATCTGACCCTCAGCACGGAAGAACGGGACGGACAACTGCTGTGCCACTGGGAATATGCCACCAGCCTGTTCATCGAAACCACCATCGCACAGATGGCAGTGCATTTTGCGACTTTGCTGCAAGCCATCGTTAGTAACCCCAGACTATCCGTAGAGCAACTTTCCCTGCTGACGGCAGCCGACATTCACCTGTTGCAGACATGGAACGACACTGCCATAGACTACTCTTACGATGGGACGGTGACTGGTTTGTTTGAGCGGCAGGTTGAAAAAACCCCGGACGGCATTGCGGTGGTGTTTGCCGGACAGTCACTGAGTTATCGGCAACTTAACCGGCAAGCCAACCGTTTGGCGCATTACCTGCTCGGTTTGACCAATGCGGACGGCAAACCGCTGCTGCACAGCAAGCCCTTGATCGGCCTCTGCATGGACCGCTCGCTAGACATGGTCATTGGCCTGTTGGGCATACTCAAGGCCGGCTGTGCCTATGTCCCTATCGACCCGGATTATCCACAGGAACGCATCGCCTGGATGCTGGCCGACAGCGCCGCGCCGCTACTGCTAACCCAAAGCAGCCTAGCAGACCGGCTACCGACGGCTGGCCTCAAGCAGGGTTGCATAGTACTGTGCCTGGATGCGCTGAATACCGGCGACTATTCCGGCAACAATCCTCCGCCACAAAGCCGGCCCGGCGACCTGGCTTATGTGATTTACACCTCGGGGTCCACCGGCAAGCCCAAGGGTGCCATGCTGCAACACCGTGGCGCAGTGAATCTGGCTTGCTTCCAAGGCGATTATTTCCGCACCGACTCGCACAGCCAGGTGTTGCAATTTGCCGCACTTAGTTTTGACGCAGCCGCATCAGAAGTGCTGATGAGCCTAACACGAGGCGCATCCCTGCATCTGGCGCATTACCAGCGGATTCGCACCGACTTGTTTGCCTTGCTGCGGGATGAGGCCATCACCCACGTCACCCTGCCGCCTTCCGCGCTGGCCGCTTTGCCGCAGGAGGACTTGCCCCGACTAGGTACGTTGATCGTGGCCGGCGAGGCCTGTACGCCGAAACTGGCATCGCAATGGGTGCTTGGACGCCGTTTCATCAACGCCTATGGCCCCACTGAGGCCACCGTTTGCGCCAGTGTGTTCGAATACTCGGCGGAGGCTCTCCGATTACCCATCGGCAAGCCGATAGCCAACACCCGCATCTACATTCTGAACGAACTGCACCAGCCGCTGCCGCCGGGCATTCCGGGTGAGCTGTGCATCGCCGGAATGGGGTTGGCGCACGGCTATCTCAACCGCCCAGAACTGACCGCCGAGAAGTTCAAAGAAGTCGATATTTTCGGCAAAACCGAACGCATCTACAAGACCGGCGACCTAGCCCGCTGGTTAATGGACGGCAATCTGGAATATCTAGGCCGTCTCGACCAGCAAGTGAAACTGCGGGGCTTTCGCATCGAACTAGGCGAGATCGAGGCGGTGCTGGCCAAGCATGTTGCCGTAAGGGAAGCCGTGGCTGTGCTTTACCAAGACGACGGCAACCCCCGCTTGGTGGCCTATGTAGTGCTGAGTGACCAGTCATCAGTGGTCAGTGGAAAACCGGCTGAGGGAGATGCCCAGGGATACCCCTCTTCTCTAGCCACTAGCCACTGGTCATTGACCACTTTCCTAAAGTCCCGCCTGCCCGAGTATATGGTGCCTGCCCATATCCAAGTGCTGGACAGCCTGCCTTTGACCCCGAATGGCAAAATTGACCGCAAAGCCCTGCCTAAACCCGATGTTGCCAGTATGGCTTACGAACCCCCCTGCGATACCACCGAACAGCATCTTGCCGACATTTGGCAGCAGGTGCTAAAACGGGACAGCGTGGGCATGAATGATAACTTCTTCGGTCTAGGCGGGCATTCCTTGCTACTGATGCAGGTACACACTCGCTTGCAGCCGGATTACCCGGCCTTGAAAGTCATCGATTTGTTCAGCTACCCGACAATACGGGCGCTGGCAGGGCATCTGCGACAACATGGGCAGCCGTCAACCCACGAATCCGCGATGGATAGGCAGGCTGCGCAATCCCGCGCCGAACAACGCCGCGCCCGCCAGGGTTCGGCCCCCCAACGCCGGAGGTGAGCATGCAGGAACCTTGAAAAACCAGCAATTCTCATTATTGGCTAGAACGCCGTCATTTTGAACATGAAAATGCTGTATCAGACACTTAGGGGGACGAATGCTAATTTTGGGTATAACAGGCGGAGTATATCCGCTGATTAATGCACCGCTTTTGACTGACACGGGATGGCATGACTCGGCCGCAGTATTGCTAGAAAACACGGAAGTGCTTGCCGGCATTGAAGAAGAACGGTTAAACCGAATAAAACATACCAATAAGTTATGCTCGTCCGCCGTGAGTTTTTGTTTGCAAGCCGCCCAAAAGACTCTGGGTGATCTGGATGCCATCGCCATTTATTCCAGTGAAGATTTTCTAAACGCCAAATTAAAAAGTGTTAGCTTGATCTCGCCGGAAGCCAGTTTTTTTGAGGATGCCCGGCATTTGTACCAATTCCTATTCGAGCGGGAATTCGGTGTCACGCTCAGCCGGGATGTGTTTAGATTCGTCTACCATCATCTCGCCCATACCGCTTCGTCCTATTATTTATCGGGATTTGACAAGGCTCTGGTACTTTCCATAGACGGCGAGGGCGAAGATATTTCGGGTTTGGTGGCCGATGTGGACGGCAAAGCCTTCAATTTACTCAAGACATGGCCCATAACCGATTCATTGGGATATTTTTATTTGCAAGTCATTGCTTTTTTGGGCTACGCGGATTTTGACGAATACAAGGTGATGGGCTTGGCGCCATACGGCAACCCGGAGGTTTACCGGCAGGCATTTAGCCGCTTCTATGAATTGCGGCCCGATGGCGATTACCGCATCCATAGACAATGCATTGCAGACCTGCACGAACTATTACAACCGAGAAAGCGGGGCGAACCGTTCACCCAAGTCCACATGGACATTGCGGCGGCATTGCAAGAAGCTGTGGAGGCGATTGTATTCCATCTTTTGCGCCATTTCCGGCAAGCGACTGGCCACAGCCGCCTGGTCATTAGCGGAGGTGTCGCCCAAAACAGCAGCATGAACGGCAAAATTCTCCGCTCCGGTCTGTTTGATGATGTTTTTGTGCCGTCTTTTGCGGGGGATTCCGGTTGTGCTTACGGTGCTGCGGCTTATGTCGCCCATAATCTGCAAGCGGATTCTCCAATTCTCCGCACCCCACACGCTTATTGGGGGACGCCAGTCCATAACGATGGGGCCGGTGAGGTTTTGGAGTCTTGGCGCACATTCTTGGATATCGAAAAAATGCCGCATAGGTCCGAACGGGTGTCCGATTTGATTGCCGAAGGCGCTGTGGTCGGTTGGGTGCAGGGCTGCTCCGAATTTGGCCCCAGAGCGTTGGGCAACCGTAGTATCGTTGCCGACCCGCGCATTGCGGAACATAAGGAGACGATCAACGCCATGATCAAAATGCGCGAAAGCTACCGTCCGTTTGCGCCGTCAATTCTGCAAGAGAGGGTTAGGGACTTCTTCGAGGTGCCGGTCGAAAATGCCGATTTCCCCTTCATGTCCTTTGTCCTGAATGTCAAGCCGGAATGGCGTTCGCAATTGCCCGCCATCACCCATGTTGACGGCAGCGCACGGCTGCAAACCGTAAGCAAAGCCACCAATCCACGCTATTGGGAGCTAATTGATGCCTTCGGCCGCAAAACCGGGATACCGATTTTGCTGAATACCTCATTCAATAACAACGCAGAACCCATAGTCGATAGTGTGGACGATGCCGTGGTGTGCTATTTGACATCCGGCTTGGACTATCTGGTAGTGGGCGATTATTTAGCCTCCAAAAAGGCTTGGCGACCGGAAGACTTGGCTTGCCTGGTCGTGAGTTTGCCGAAAGCGGCGGTATTATTAAGGGAGGACCGCTACATCAGCCACACCGAGCGCGGCTTCAGTCACGCGCTGGTGTGGAATTACCAACCCACTCGCCGATTTCCCTTGTCAGAGGCTTGGCATAAGCTCTTGCAAGCGGCTGACGGCAAACAATCGGTGGGACAACTTATGGGGGTATTGGAATTTTCTGAGGAGCAGCAAGCGCAGGCCTTGGCAGAATTGCCGGGACTATGGTCAGATCGATTGCTGGTTTTGCGGCCCGCTTCCAGACTGGCTTAATGGCGACCTTGCCGGGCGCGGGGACGCAGGAGTTGAACATGCGGGAATCATATGGGCTTGCCGGCATAGCCGTCATCGGCATGGCGGGCCGCTTCCCTCTGGCACCCGACTTGGACGCTTTCTGGGATATGCTCGAGAACGGGCGCGAAGCGGTGCAGACTTTCTCCGATGAGGAGCTGCGGGCTGCCGGTGTCGAACCGGCGCTGCTGGAACATCCCGCATATGTCAAATCCGGGCTGGTCGTGCCGGATGTGGAGTGCTTCGATGCGGCTTTCTTTGACATGAGCCAAGCGGACGCGGAGATTGCCGACCCCCAGCAGCGCCTGTTCCTGGAGTGTGCTTACCTAGCGCTGGAACAGGCCGGTTACCCGCCAACCACCGCCACAGCCCTGGTCGGCGTATATGCCGGGGTGGGTGAGAACCTCTACCGCACCCACTGCCTTGATCCACGCATGGAGCATCTGCTACCCATGGTCGGGGCCTACCGGCTCCATCTGCTTAATGGCAGAGATTTCATCAGTACCCGAGTCGCATATAAGCTGGATTTGAAAGGTCCGGCCGTCACTGTGCAGACGGCCTGCTCCACTTCCTTGGTCGCCGTACACATGGCTTGCCAGAGCCTGCTTAATTTTGAATGCGACCTCGCCTTGGCCGGTGCTGCCAGCCTCGACCTGCCGCAAGGCACGGGCTATCGCTATCAGGAAGGCATGATCCTCTCCCCGGACGGGCACTGCCGTGCCTTTGACGCTGCAGCCACAGGCACTGTGGTAGGTGGCGGCGTCGGTGTCGTGGTGCTGAAACGGCTTGCGGATGCACTGGCAGACCGCGACACGATCCACGCGGTGATCAAGGGTTCGGCGATCAATAATGACGGCGCAGACAAAATCGGCTTTACCGCGCCTAGCATTAGCGGGCAGGCTGCCGTCATTCTTGAAGCGCAAACGGCAGCGGATGTGCACCCGGAAGACATCAGCTATATTGAGGCACATGGTACCGGCACGCCACTCGGCGACCCCATCGAAGTGCAGGCGCTGACCCAGGCTTTCCGCACCGCCACACAGCTTAACGGATACTGCGCCATAGGCTCGGTCAAGACCAATATCGGCCATGCCGACACGGCGGCGGGAATAGCTGGCTTGATCAAGACCGTGCTCGCGCTGAAACACAAGACACTGCCTGCCAGCCTGCATTTTCAACAGCCCAACCCGCAGATCGACTTCGCCAGCAGCCCGTTTTTTGTCAATGCCGAACACTCTGCATGGAAAGCCGCGCCCGGCCAGCCGCGTTGTGCGGGTGTCAGTTCCTTCGGCATCGGTGGCACAAACGCCCATCTGATCGTGCAGGAAGCGCCAGTGCTTGCCGAGGAGACCCCCCCCAGCCGCAATTTTCAGTTGCTGCTGTTGTCCGCGAAAACGCCCACCGCGTTGGATGCCGCCTGCCAGAATTTGCGCGCCCACCTAGAACTGCACACCGGGCAAAACCTGGCCGATGTGGCCTACACCCTGAACCGCTGCCGCCAAGGGTTTAGCCACAGGCGGATGCTGGTCTGCGCCGACCGTGGGGACGCCCTGCGGCAACTGGGGCAAACGGACAGCCAAGCGAAGCATGCGGCCACTGAAACCACCCCCGAAGTTGCCTTCCTACTGCCGGGCCAGGGTTCGCAGTATGCGGGCATGACGCTAGAATTATATGCCACCGAAACGGTGTTCAGGGAAACAGTCGACCAGTGTGCCGATCTATTGCTCCCGCATTTGGGGAAGGATATTCGTGACATCCTCTATCGCGGCGACAGCGCCACCGACATCAACCAGACAGAATTGGCCCAGCCAGCCTTGTTTGCTGTCGAATATGCGCTGGCACAATTGTGGATGTCCTGGGGTATACAGCCCGCAGCGCTGCTAGGGCATAGTGTGGGCGAATATGTCGCGGCGTGTCTGGCCGGTGTGTTTTCGCTGGAAGATGCCTTGGCTCTGATCGCCCTGCGCGGATGCCTGATCCAAGCCTTGCCACCCGGAGACATGCTGGCCGTGCCCTTGTCCGAAGCAGACGCGCAAGCATGGTGTTCCGCCGAAATTTCGCTGGCAACCGTTAATGGCGCGGAACGCTGCGTGTTGGCGGGCACACCCGAGGCCATTGCCCGCTTGCAAAACGATTTGCATGAACAGGGCATAGAAGCGGCCCTGTTGCACACCTCCCATGCTTTCCATTCACACCTGCTGGAACCGGTATTGGGAGCGTTTGACTACCGGTTGCGGCAGGTGGAATTCCACGTTCCGCAGATTCCGTACCTGTCCAACTTGAGCGGCGACTGGATTGGCCTGGATGAGGCAACCGAGCCGGATTATTGGGTAAAACACTTGCGGCATACCGTACGCTTTGCCGACAACCTCGAAAAACTGTTCCAGCATGGCATGGCCGTGTTGTTGGAAGTGGGTCCGGGGCGCGTCCTATCGTCACTGGCCAGGCAGCATCCGGCCTGTCCCAAAGGCACTGCCACTTTGCACAGCTTGCCCTCGCGGCGCGATGGCGGCAAGGTGTCGGAAACCCAGCAATTGCTGCAATCTTTGGGACAAATTAGCTTGCAGGGCGTGGCCTTGGACTGGGATAAATTTTATGCCTATGAACGCCGCCGCCGCGTTCCTTTGCCGGGCTATCCGTTTGAACGCAAGCGCCACTGGCTGGACCCGCCACATCAGGCCGTCCAAAGCCGGCAGGCACTTGGCCCGGATTGGCATTCCGTGGCCGTTGGCGCAACGACAGCCCCGACTGGACCCTTGCGGCAAACAGCCTCCACGCCTTTGGAACGGCAGATTGGCATTCTCTGGGCGCAAAGCCTGGGTTTGCAGAGTGTCGATGCGGAACTGGATTTCTTTGCGCTGGGCGGGGATTCGCTACTGGCTACACAATTGGTGGCGCGTCTGCGCGAACACTTCAATATCAGCTTGGACACCCATAGCCTGCTGCATGCACCCACCGTCGCCAAGCTGGCACAACTGATTGGCGAGCGCCTGAATGCAGATGCAGCCGCAACAACGGATCGCAAGCCCGGACTGCCTGAACTGCTGGTGCCTATACAGGTAGGAACTCCCGCTAGGACTCCATTGGTGCTGCTTTACCCAGTCGGCGGACATGTCTACTTCTACCGCGAACTGGCCCAACACCTGGACCCGCGACTGCCGGTCTATGCCATCCGCGCCCAAGGTTCGGAAGGCGAAGCCCCCTTGCTAACCACCATCGAAGCGATGGCGGAAGTCAATCTGCGCACCTTGAGGGAATTCCAGCCGCGTGGTCCTTATTATCTTGCCGGTTCTTCGTTCGGCGGGATTCTCGCCTATGCGATGGCGCAAAAACTGACGGCGGTGGGTGAGACGGTCGGCTTTTTGGGCCTGATCGACTCACCCGGCCCCGGCCACATGCCGGCCCGCCTGGCCGACAAGGTCGAAATCATGTTTTACTTGCTGAAAGTTGGAGAAAACGTCGAACTGGCCTTGGAAGACCTGCGGGCGCTGAATGAAGAGCAGCAGCTAGGCAGCTTCCTCAGGCTCAGTCAGCAAGAGGACACGCCACAGGTCCGCACGGCACTGAAACGCACACTGGACCTGTTCCAGTCCAATATGCAGGCCATGCTGGATTATACCCCACTGCCCTATCCCGGCAAGCTGCATTTTTTCCTCGCTCGCGAGCGTGACGAATTCAACGCCCGCACCCCGGCGCAGGCTTGGATTCCCTTGGCTGAGGGCGGAATCGAAATTTTTACCCTACCCGGCAACCATATCAGCATGAATACCGCCCCCCATGTGCGGCATTTGGCCGACTGGCTGCAAAAATGCCTAGACCAAGCCATATATTATACTCCCCCTCCCTCCGGGATAGGGTTGGGGTGAGGGCGAATCGAAAGTAGTTTTACCTACGCCGTACCCTACCTAACCACAGCGACAAACACCGAGAATCCCTTATGCCCGCCAACCCAAGTTCTCCATTGCAAGAAGCCTTCTGCGGCCACTGGCTCAGTCAGGCCGTCATTACCCTGCATCATTTGGATGTACCCGGCCTCTTGCAACGACTAGCCGCGCCCTCGCTCGCCAGCTTGTCCGAGGCCATAGGTGCGGATGCGCGGGCGCTCTGGCAATTGCTGGAAATTGCCAAAAAACTGAATGCCGTCACCCAAGAGGCCGATGGCCATTACCGGCTGACCGAACTCGGCATGCGCCTGCTTCCCGAGCATGAGGATTCCTTTATCCCATTTTTGGATCATTTGCAGATGGGTTACCCAGCCTGGGTGGGGCTAGCGCACAGTGTGCAAACCGGCAAACCGGCATTCGACCGAGTGTACGGCACGGACATTTACAGTTATCTTACCGGCAATCCAGCCCAAAATACCTTTTTCAACCGTTACATGGCGCAAACGACCGACACTTGGCTGGCGGATGCCGGGAAACATTACGGCTTTAGCGGACGTGTGATTGATCTAGGTGGCAACAAAGGCGCACTCAGCGCGATGCTGCTGAAACAGTTCCCCGACTTGCAAACCACCTTGTTTGACTTGGATCAAGCTGTCAAACAAGCACCTGCCGTATTAGATGCAGCCGGGGTCGCCGAACGCTGCCGGATTGTCGCGGGTAGCTTCTTCGAATCCGCAAGCATCCCCGGCGATGGCGACATTTACTTGCTGTCTCGCGTGTTGCTGAATTGGAATGATGCCAAAGTGTTGGAAATCCTGCGAAACTGCCGACTGGCGATGCCGGCCGGCAGCAAACTACTGATTCTGGAAATCATCCTGACCGAAAACGCCGGTTTGAATGATTATCTGAGTAGCCTGAACTTGTTGGTGATGTTTGGTGCGCGCCTGCGCACCCACGCCGAGTTTGAACGGCTGCTCTCGGTGGCTGGCTTCGGCCAATTGAACTGGATAGCGGCGGGGGTCGGGGAAAACCCGCTGTTTTTCCTGGATGCAAAACCAAACTGAAGCGGGGCTTGCAACACTGCCAGTAAATATCCCACGGCAATGCCTGGGCTTTAGTTTATGAGCGGCTCAAAGCGGCTGAACGGGGTTGTTAACCCTAGTTGGAATTGATACCGCATAAAATGCTAAAATTCCATTTCGTTGGATTTTAAAAATGCTCTGAATCGCTGAACCTAAGAAAACTGTTTGTATGTGCACTGGCTTGTCCCTATTCTAGTGTTGGCAGTGGTTCTCCCTGCGCTGGGAAGCTGTTATCGACACAGGCCCGTTACCCTTTCCATATGCGGCAAACCATAGTCCGCGTTTGGTTGGAATTGCCATGCCTATGATGCCATTGGCAGAGTCCAGCGCGACAAACGAATTGGCACGACCGCCATCGCTGCCGCAATCGCCGGCCAACCCAAGAATCATAAGACTACCCATGGCAACATTCAGAACCTTTACACAGCCAATCTGTAGAAAACCCCCATGTTTCCAGTGATCGGTCTAGCCCTAGGCGGGGTTGCCGTTGCCGCCTTTGTGACAAGAGGGGGATACCGCCGACCCACCTTGCTGGACTCGCTTGCGGAGCCTGAGATATCCCTTCCCCACCCAAAGCCAGGCACAACGGTGCAAACCCGGGCCTCAGGCATCATGGATACTGCCATCGCTTGCATAGAGCGCTGGGATGGGCGCTATCAGTCCCTAATCCAGACCCATTTAGACCCTTTGATCATGGGCCGCTTGCGAACCGAGCAGATGCAGTCGCTCGCCCCCAGTGTCCTGCGGGAACTGAATCGCATGGAGAAACGGACCAACCGCAGCCTGGTTCTGGGGGTGGCCGGGTTTGGATTGATCGGGCTGGCACCGTTGACTGGGTGGCCGCTCATCCCTGTTGCCATCACCCTAGGCATCTATGATGCCTGGCCCGGGCTTAAGGAGAGTTGGGCCATTGCCGTCGATGAGCGCCGTTTCAGCTTGATGCATCTAATGCTGGTGAACGTTCTCTGGATGTGGTTGTGCGGATATTACCTGATAGGCATGATCGGCATCCTCTTCGGCAACCTATGCTGGAAGTACCAATTCCTGACCCAGACGGTCACCCGCTACACTCTGACCCACCTGCTCGGCGAGCAGCCCACGCAGGTCTGGGTGGTGATGGACGGGGTCGAGATCGAGATACCCTTCGAACAACTTCAACTGGGGGACATTCTAGTGTTGACGGCCGGGCAGCAAGTCCCGGTCGACGGGGTGGTCGTGCAGGGTGCCGCGACGGTCGACCAGCACCGGCTGACCGGCGAATCGCAACCGGTGGAGAAGGCGGCGGGCGACCCCGTTTTGGCCGCCACCCTGGTGCTGGGCGGGCGCATCCACGTCAAGGTCGAAAAGACCGGGGCCGAAACCGCCGCCGCACGCATCGGGGAAATCCTCATCCGCACCGTCGAGACCCAGGAAATCCGCATCGCCGACCAATTCAAAAGCGTGGAAAACACGCGCTGGCCCATGCTGGCAGGCGGGGTGCTGGGCTGGCTGGTTGGCGGCCCGGGCAAGGGTGTGGCGATGCTCGGCTGCAATTTCCTGCTGACGCAAATACCGTTTCGGCTCCTGCTGTTGCTGAACGGGCTGCAGTCCGGTGCCGAGCGTGGCATCCTAGTCAAGGACGGGCGCGCGTTGGAGCGGTTGCCGACAATAGACACCGTGGTGTTCGACAAGACCGGAACCCTGACCTTGGACCGGCAGCGGGTGGTGCAAATCCATGCCTGCGCGGACCATGAAGAAAGCGCAGTGCTGGCGTTTGCGGCGGCCGCCGAACAGCGCCAGGCCCACCCCATCGCACAGGCGATCCTGGCGGCGGCGGCGGAACGCCAACTGGCGCTCCCCGCCTTGGACGGGGCGCATTACGAACTCGGCTACGGGCTTGCGGCCATGATCCAAGGGCAGCGGGTGCGGGTCGGCAGCGAGCGCTTCCTGGCGATGGAAAACTTAGAGCTACCGGCCAGCTTGCGGCGGGCGAACAACGCAGCCCATGAGTCCGGCCACACGCTGGTGTTTGTGGCGGTGGCGGATGAGGCGGTCGGGGCGATTGAACTGGCGGCGACCCTGCGGCCCGAGGCCAAGGAGACAGTCGACTGGCTACGGCAGAAGGGCTTGGCGCTGTATATCCTATCCGGCGACCAGGATGCCCCGACCGCCAAGCTAGCCGCCGAACTCGGGATGGACGGCTATTTCGCCAACACGCTGCCGGAACAGAAGGCCGAGCGGGTCAAGGCCTTGCAAGCCGAGGGCAGAAGTGTCTGCTTCATCGGCGACGGCATCAACGATGCCATCGCCCTGCGCCAGGCGGAAGTCTCCGTCTCGCTGCGCGGGGCAACCACGTTCGCGACCGATGCCGCCCAGGTGGTGCTGATGGAGGATCACCTGGCCCAGTTGCGGCTGCTGTGGGAACTGGCGCTGGGCTTTGAGCGCAGCATTGCAGGCAATGTCAAGATATCCCAATGGACGAG
>CAIZPP010000068.1 GCA_903934875.1 uncultured Methylococcaceae bacterium | reverse complement strand
CCCCTAGGAGTCCCGATTTGCATTCATGTAAAGCGTTTTTTCTTAACAAAGAAAAATAATAAGGGGCACCCAATCAAACCAACCTGCGTTTGAATTGCTTTGCAAAATGATATAACTTAACTGATGTTACGCAGCGAACACTTGTAGGGTGGCCTTCAGGCCGCTTCGACCAGCAATTCCAACGAACTTAGTTTAGCGGCCTGAAGGCCGCCCTACAACGGCCAACAAACGGCACTGCGTAACATCAGTAACTTAACAAGCAACTCTCCGATTTTAAAAACGCTGTAACACGATGCGATTTTCCGTTTCCCTGAAAAGATTGTTATGCCTGCTTGCGGACGGGAACTTCCATTCTGGAGTTGATTTGGCTACTGCTTTGGGGGTAAGCAGGACAGCCGTGTGGAATATGATGCGCGAATTGAAAGAACTCGGTTTGGAGTTCAGCGCCATATCCGGCAAGGGTTACTGTTTGTCGCGGCCTGTTGAACTGCTGGACGGTCAGGCCATACAGAAAGCATTGTCACCGGCCACGAAGCCTCAAATTGCAGAGATTGAAATTCACGACGAACTGGACTCGACCAACTCCCGCCTGATGGGCCTGGCATCCAGCGGTTCGGCATCTGCCGGTACGGTTTGCCTGGCCGAGTACCAAACCAAGGGCCGGGGCAGGGTCGGACGGGTTTGGCACACGCCTTTCGGCGGCAACATTTGTCTTTCCCTGCTGTGGCGGTTTGAGGATTTTAATGCTTTTTCCGGTCTCAGTTTGGCGGTGGGGGTTGCCATTGCCAGGGCTTTGCGCACGGAGGGGGTTCCGGGTGTGGGTTTAAAATGGCCCAATGACATTCTTTGGCGGGGGAGCAAGCTGGGGGGCATTTTGCTGGAAGTTTCCGGCGAAGCACATGGCCGCTACGCCGTGGTAATTGGCATCGGGCTGAATGTCCATATCCCATCAAGCCGGGCGGGGGACATCGACCAAGCTTGGGTTGATCTCGATCAAGTCACCGCCGGTCATCCCCCATCCCGCAACCGCCTTATCGCTGGCTTGCTCAACGAACTTTTTCTCTTGTTGCCGGATTATCCCGCACAGGGCTTGCAGTCTTACATTGGCGAATGGCGGCAATGGCATTGCCAGGCAGGACAGCCTGCCGTTCTACATTTGGGTGGCCTGGCGATTCGCGGCGTAGTGTCGGGGGTGAGTGATGACGGTTTGCTAATGATGGACTGTGAAGAGGGTGGCCTTAGAAAATTCGCCTCGGGAGATTTGAGGTTACGAACCGATGCTTGATTGGGCTGGTTCATCCCTACTGGTTGATGTTGGCAATAGCCGCACCAAATGGGGCTTGGGCAAAAATGGCCGGATAGAGCCGGGCGAACCCTTCGCCACAGAAACTTTCAACAACAATGCCGAAACACTGGCGTGTTGCTGGCAAAGCGCACTGCCTCCGGTGCAAGTGCTTGTTGCCAATGTCGCCGGCGCGGAAATTGCCCGCTGCCTTGAGGCTTGGACACAACGGCATTGGGGCTTGGCCCCCCAGTTTATCCGTTCAGAGGCTGCCGGGTTTGGTGTCCGCAATGCTTATCTTAGCCCCGGAAAATTGGGCGTTGATCGCTGGGTGGCTTTGGTCGGCGCCCGCCATACTCGTCAAGGGCCAATTTGCCTGGCGGATTGCGGCACCGCCATCACCGTCGATGCCATGGATGCGGAAGGAAGGCATCTGGGCGGGGTGATTGCCCCTGGGCTGATGCTGATGCGCCGGTCACTGGTGGCGGGAACCAGCGCTTTGCCCTTTGCCGGGGTGGCGTTCCATGACCGATTGGCCCGGGAAACCTCCGCCGCGATTGTGAGTGGGACACTACAGGCGGCGGCGGGCCTGCTGGAACGCTGCTTCCGGGAGGCAGCCATTAGGCTGGGCAGCGAGACGCGCTTGTTGCTGACCGGAGGCGACGCGCAGGCCATCGCTCCCTTGCTGGAAATTCCTTTCGAGGTGCGGTCCGAATTGGTGCTTGAAGGGCTGTTGATGATAGCCACGCACCGTAGGCCGGAATAAGCCTGTCTTGAGCAAGGTCGAAAGGCCCGATCACGGGCGTTTCCGGCTACCAACTTAAGACGGGACGGGTTAAGGTTAAGCCGTTCGTGGTGAGCCTGTCGAACCATGTGCGGCTTAAACTAGCCCCTTTCGACCCTTCGACAAGCTCAGGACTCAGCGCGAACGGTTAAGCCTTGGGTAATAAATGTCTCGCCTTAAGTTGGTAGCCGCGTTTTCACATCCCGGCCAGCAACGCGCGAACCCTTTGTAGCACATTGTCCAGCAACTGCGGGTCTTCGCTCAGAAAGCGGATGGCCGACTCTTCCCGCCGCAACCATGTAAATTGCCGCTTGGCGAACTGGCGGGTGGCGATAACGCCGCGCTCGACCATCTGCGCATAATCCTGTTGCCCGGCAAGATAGGTCCAAACCTGGCGGTAACCCACCGCACGGATGGACGGCAGATTTTCGTGCAAATCGCCGCGCCGGTATAGACTCGACACCTCGTCCACAAGCCCTTGATTGAGCATGGACAGGAAGCGCTGGCGTATCATCTCATGCAATACCAAGCGATTGCCGGGGGCGATGACGAGGCGGGCAATAGTAAACGGCGGTGGCTCCGACCGTCCGCGCCCACACCATTCGCTTAAAGGAACCCCGGTCAGGCGGTAAACCTCCAAGGCGCGTTGGATGCGCTGGGGGTCGTTGGGGTGTATGCGCATAGCCGCCATCGGGTCAACTCGCGCCAATTCCTCATGCAGTGCCACCCATCCTAAGCTGGCCGCCTCGGCGTCGATTTGTCGGCGAAGAACTTCGTCGGCCTCAGGCAAATCGGCCAAGCCATTAAACAAAGAATTAAAATACAACATCGTTCCACCTGCGAGCACGGGCACCCTACCCCGCCCGGTAATTTCCGCCATCAGACGCAAAGCCTGCTGCCTGAACTGTCCGGTGGAGAAGGATTCCTGCGGATCGAGAATATCGACCAAGTGGTGCGGCACCCCTGCCCTTTCGGCAAGGCTGGGCTTGGCGGTGCCTATGTCCATGCCACGATAGACTAAGGCAGAATCCACGCTGATGACCTCGCCATTCAAGGCTTGCGCAAGTTGGATGGCAAGACGGGTCTTGCCCGATGCAGTCGGGCCCATTAGCGCGATGGCGGGAGGATATCTATTCACGTTAGGTGATATCTAAGAAAGAACATCCCATCAAGAATCTGTTATGTAATAAAAATGAGTCCACGAAAGACACAAAAAGAATGCTGTACATAAAGATATCCTCATGCTTCACATACCCTTTTAATAACTGATGTTACGCAACCGTGTAGGCTGTTGCCCGGATGTTGTGGAGTGCGGCGACTCGTCGCCGCCTTTTGCGTCCAGCGGCGACGAGTCGCCGCACTCCACAAGTTGCCATCCTCTAGCCAGGCACGTTCAGTTGTTTTGGCAACTACTTTTATTGACCGTAAAAACGGCCTATGTGCCATTTTTTTCACCCCTAGGAGTCCCGATTTGCATTCATGTACAGCGTTTTTTCTTAACAAAGAAAAATAATAATGGGCACCCAATCAAACCGTCCTGCGTGTGAATTGCTT
>CAIZPP010000067.1 GCA_903934875.1 uncultured Methylococcaceae bacterium | reverse complement strand
TGCGGCGACTCGTCGCCGCCTTTTGCGTCCAGCGGCGACGAGTCGCCGCACTCCACAAGTTGCCATCCTCTAGCGATGACTGCGTAACATCAGTTATATAAGATTTATTTATAAATCTTATTCCGCCTCATAAGCCAACACTGGCCCCAGCCACCGCTCGGCTTCCTTGACGCTCATCCCCTTGCGTCTGGCATAATCGTCCACTTGGTCGCGGTTGAGTTTGCCGACGTTGAAGTATTTGGCATCGGGATGGGAGAAATACCAGCCGCTGACCGATGAGGCCGGATACATGGCAAAGCTTTCCGTCAACAAGATGCCGGCATTTTCCTGCGGGTCGAGCAAGGCGAACAGAGCCGTTTTCTCGGTGTGGTCCGGGCAGGCAGGATACCCAGGAGCCGGGCGGATGCCGCGATATTCCTCATGGATCAGTTGCTCATTGGATAACTGCTCGTCCGCCGCATAGCCCCAGAATTCTTTGCGCACCCGTTTGTGCAACACTTCGGCAAAGGCTTCGGCAAGGCGGTCGGCGAGGGCTTTTAGCATGATGCTGCTGTAGTCGTCATGGTCTTTGGCAAACCGCTCCAAGTGTTCTTCGATACCTTGGCCCGCCGTAACGGCAAAGCCACCGACATAATCGGCAACGCCGACAGGTCCAATGAAGTCGGACAGGCAGTAGTTGGGCTGGCCGGGCGGTTTGATGTGCTGCTGGCGCAGATGGTGCAGAGTCGTCACTACCTCGCCACGGCTGTCATCGGTGTAAAGGATAAGATCGTCGCCGTGCCGGTTGGCGGCGAAGAAACCTATCACGGCCCTTGGACGCAGCCAGTTTTGTTCGACAATGAGCTTGAGCATGGCCTTGGCATCCTCAAACAAGTTGCGGGCATGTTCGCCGACATGGGCATCGTCGAGGATTTTTGGATAACTGCCGGATAGTTCCCAGGTGTGGAAGAAGGGTGTCCAGTCGATGCATTCGGCCAGCTCAGCCAGAGGATAGCCATCGAACACCTGGATGCCGAGAAACGCTGGCTTGGGCGGTGTGTAGTGTTGCCAGTCACCGGGGTAGCCGTTGGCACGGGCGGCATCCAGGCTGTGCATGGGATTTTGCTGCTTGCGTCCGCTGTGGCGCAGGCGGACTTCCTCGTATTCCTGCCTGATTTTCGCCGCGTAATCCTCGCGCAGTTCTCCGCTCAACAGGCTGCCGGCCACGCCGACGGCGCGGGAGGCATCGGTGACATACACCACAGCACCTTGATAATTAGGCTCTATTTTCACGGCGGTGTGGGCGCGGGAGGTGGTTGCACCGCCGATCAGCAGAGGCATAGTGAAGCCTAGCCGCGCCATTTCCTTGGCGACATGGACCATCTCATCCAGCGAGGGAGTAATCAATCCACTGAGGCCGATCATATCGGCATTCTCTGCACGGGCGGCTTGCAAGATTTTTTCCGCAGGCACCATCACGCCCAAATCGACGACATCAAAGCCATTGCATTGCAACACCACACCGACGATGTTTTTGCCGATATCATGCACATCGCCTTTCACCGTGGCGAGGATGATTTTGCCGTTGGACTGGACCTCGCCGATCAAAGCTTTTTCCTCCTCCATATAAGGCATCAGATAAGCCACCGCCTTTTTCATCACACGGGCGGATTTGACGACTTGCGGCAGGAACATCTTGCCGGCCCCGAACAGGTCGCCGACCACGTTCATGCCGTCCATCAGCGGACCTTCGATCACATGCAGCGGGCGTTCGACTTCCAGGCGGGCGGCTTCGGTGTCGGTTTCAATGAATTCGTCTATGCCCTTCACCAAGGCATGTTCCAGCCGTTTGCCCACGGGCCACTCCCGCCAAGCCAAATCCTCCTTCTTCTCGGCTTGGACTCCGCCGCTGCGGTAATTGTCCGCGATAGCCAATAGCCGTTCGGTGCCGTCGGGCCGGCGGTTGAGAATGACATCCTCCACCGCCTCGCGCAGTTCGCCCGGTATTTCATCGTAAATGGCCAACTGCCCGGCGTTGACGATACCCATAGCCATTCCCGCCTGGATGGCATGGTAGAGGAATACCGCATGGATGGCCTCGCGCACCGGATCATTGCCCCGGAACGAAAACGAGACATTGGACACGCCGCCGGATATCAACGCATGTGGCAAGCTCGCTCTGATGCGGCGGGTGGCTTCAATGAAATCCACACCATAATTATTGTGTTCCTCAATTCCTGTGGCAACGGCGAAGACATTCGGGTCAAAAATGATGTCTTCCGCCGGAAAGCCAATGCCGGTCAATAAATGATACGCACGGGTGCAAATTTCCACTTTGCGGTCTTCGGTGTCGGCCTGGCCTTGCTCATCAAAGGCCATGACAATCACCGCCGCACCGTAACGGCGGGCGAGTTTGGCATGGTGCAGGAAGGCTTCCTCGCCTTCCTTCATGGAAATGGAATTGACGATGCCCTTGCCTTGGATGCACTGCAAACCGGCTTCGAGGATATCCCATTTGGAAGAATCCAGCATGACCGGCACACGGGCGATGTC
Organism: uncultured Methylococcaceae bacterium; assembly: GCA_903934875.1. GTDB lineage: Bacteria > Pseudomonadota > Gammaproteobacteria > Methylococcales > Methylococcaceae > Methylumidiphilus. The sequence goes on along the minus strand of CAIZPP010000067.1, from coordinate 63,926 downwards.
GGGTTCGGCTGCAATCAGGTTGAGAAACCGCACCATCGCCGCTTTCGAGTCCAACATGCCTTCGTCCATATTGATGTCGATGACTTGCGCGCCGTTTTCCACTTGCTGCCTAGCCACGTCTAAGGCCTGTTCGTATTGCTCCTCGCGGATCAAACGGCGGAACAGCGCCGAGCCGGTGACATTGGTGCGCTCGCCGATATTGGCAAACAGCGAATCCGGCCCGATGTTGGTCGGCTCCAGCCCGGCCAGACGTAGCTGTGGCTGGATATCGGGGATGCGGCGCGGAGGCAAATGCTCGACGGCATCGTGGATGGCTTTGATGTGCCGGGGGGATGACCCGCAGCAACCGCCAATGATATTCAAGTAGCCGTTTTTCGCCCAGTCGGCGACCTCCTTGGCCATGGCCTCCGGGGTCAGGTCATATTCGCCAAATTCATTGGGTAGCCCTGCGTTGGGATGGGCCGAGACATGGGTGTTGGCAATCCGGGCAAGCTCTTCGATATAGGGGCGCAGCTTGTCCGGTCCTAGGGCGCAATTGAAACCAAAGGAAATGGGTTCGACATGGCGCAGCGAATTCCAAAAAGCCTCGGTGGTCTGTCCAGACAGAGTGCGGCCCGAAGCGTCGGTGATCGTTCCCGAGATCATCACCGGCAGTTTTACCCTAAAGTCATCGAAGTATTTCTCCACCGCAAAAATGGCCGCTTTGGCGTTCAGGGTGTCAAAAATCGTCTCAATCATCAATAGGTTTGCGCCGCCATCCACCAGACCGCGAGTGGCTTCGTAATAGGCATCCACTAGTTCGGCAAAACTGACATTGCGAAAGCCCGGATCGTTGACATCGGGGGACATCGACGCGGTGCGGTTGGTCGGCCCTATGACCCCGGCGACGAAGCGCGGTTTGGCGGGGTTTTTGGCCTCTGCCTCGTCGGCCACTTGCCGGGCCAGCCGGGCGGAGGCGACATTGATTTCATAGGCGAGTTCTTCCATGCCGTAATCAGCCATGGCAATGCGGGTGGCATTGAATGTATTGGTTTCCAGAATATCCGAACCCGCCTCCAAATAAGCCCGCTCTATAGCCTGGATGATGTGGGGCTGGGTCAGCGACAGCAGGTCGTTGTTGCCTTTCAGGTCGCGTGGCCAATCGGCGAAGCGTACACCCCGGTAATCCTTTTCCTCCAGCTTGTAGGTTTGGATCATGGTGCCCATGGCCCCATCCAAGAACAAAATACGTTCCGCCAAGCTTTTTTTGAATAATTCGGTGCGTTGGGTTGAGTCGTTCATATTTGAAATACAGCGTTTTTAATATCGAAGAGTTACTTGTTACAGCCTTCTTAACATCAAAGAGTTACTTTTAGGTTATATCATTTTCCAAGGCACATACACACAATAGGGTCTAATTGGGCGTCCTTTATTATTATCCTTAGAATCTGGTTCTTTGGGAATTCGCATGGTAAACGGCTCTGGGAAATAGCGATACACTGTAAAAATAATGGCCTGTATATGCCCGCCGCTGGTCACCATGCGGATTCCCAAAGAGCCAAAAATATCTAGCAACAGCCACAAGCCTTATCAAGTAACCGATTGATGTTGAAAACGCTGTATTGCAAACAGCCACTCCGTTCACCCTCTAGCCATCCCATATCCCAAATCGCGCACCGCCTGCCGGAAACGCTCCTCGGCATCAAGTTTGACGGCCAAACGCCTTGGCCCTACCCATTGACATAAAGACTTGGTTTGTTCGTGCCTGGCGATCAGTTCGGCGACATCGTCATCGGCACATTCGATCAACAATACAGTGCCGATGTTTTTCAGCGCTTCGGCTTGCCTGGCGGTGGTGTTTAGGAAGGATTCGACGGCATCGGGCAAACCTTGTCCGTCGCGTGCGGCGAGAAAGTCGCGCAGTTCGGCAATCCGCTGCCCGCGTTCTATGGCCTGAAGAATTTTGCCCCGATCCAGCCGCCAGAAAGTACCCGAACTTCGCTCCGCCCAAGTATCTAAGAATAAGGACTCTTCTAAAGAAAGTCCCTCTGACACAACGCTAATGTGCAGGTTGGGCAGAACTTGCAATAAGGTCTTAGTCTCGAGGCGAGTTGGCTGGTATTTGTCCGCTAGTCCTAGGCAAAAGGCACCTAAGGGGTTGAGGCGGAAATAGAGTAAGCCGTCGTAGCGACTGAGGAAATTCAGGTCGTCGATGCCCCACAAATGGCTGAAGTCGCAGGTTGCCTCCCAAGGATCGACATAGGCAATATCGACCAGCCCCAAGGTGGCTGCATACTCAAACAACAAGCATGCCAGATAACGCTTCTGCAAGATGGCCCAACCGTGAAAGCCCGCATGGCCTAAGCTACCGTAGTTCGAGTCGGCGATGTACAGGCTCCAAGGTTCACTGGTGATTTCGAAGTCATGACCCGATGCCTTCAGGTAGCGCGAAAAGTCGTCGAATTTAATCCACGCACCCTGTGGGCACTGCCGCAGGGCCTTCTCAATCACGACGCGCCGGCTTGTGGCGGCGGTCATGGAGCGCTTGCCCTTGCCGGTCTGTCCTTTGATGGTGTCGATGCGGTTGAATTCGTCGAATTGCTTGCCCTTTATCCAACGCTGCCAAATCCCCCGCAAAATCTCGGAACCGTTCTTGCCTATGGCGTTCCGGCCCGTTTTGGTGAGGGCGAGTTTTTTACCATGCAGTTCCACCAGTCCCGCAGACTGGATTAACAGCGGCCAGGCAAAGGCTTTGATCGGGCCTATGCCATCCTCGCCGTCGGGAGAAGTCGCGCTGGGTGGATAATAGTCGCCACGGCTCAATGCATTGCCGAGTTCCCGCAGTACCACAGTGCCGGGGAGATTGGTCTTGTCGCTGACGGCAATCTTGCCCTGATCGACCAGACGCAACATGATTACCGCCTCGGCTAGCGCATCCCCCTCGGTGTCGCGTTGGACCAGTGGAATTTGGACGGTATTGATCACGGACTTTTGCACGGTCATGCTATCGCCGCCATTTTGCCACCGGTAGGGTGTATCCTCCCGCTCGAAGCAGTCCGGCAACTCATCAACCACAGGCAGTCCGGCGGCGAGCGGTTTGACCACAAATTTAATTAGCGATTTCCGCAAGTCTTCGGGAACGCAACCGATGCCACCATAATGCTCTACTGGGTATATGAACAAGCGCAATACCGTCGGCTTCGCCTGGCCCCAGCTATCGCTCTTGGTTCCAAACACCGGTAAGACACCATACTTGGCTTGGAAACGGCTCCCATTAAAAAAACCAATGTCGGAATATATGGTTTCCGCGACAGCATTTTTTTGCGTTTCGTCCAGCTTCTCCCACAGTGCCTTCAGCTTTGCGCCCTGGAGATGTTGTTCGATGACGCTGATTAAATCTGCTTTGCGAGTGGCTTTGCTTTCGCACGGCAGTAGATTTAACAGTCCCTTCAATATATCGACGGTCAACTGTTCAAGCGCAGCTTGGACGGTTGGAATTACTTGAATTTCGTATTCTTTGACCATAATTACAGCGTTTTCAACATCAGAGAGTTAATTGATATTTGGTATGTAAGTGAAGGGCATTCGGTTGACTTTAAGGCTGAATGAACATCCATTTTTAGTTATTTTCTGATGTTACGCATGGAGTGGCAAAGCCTGCTTTGCCTGTCAAGGCAGGCCTTGACACTCCAAAACGAAACGCCTCAGGTCAGCAATCCTTTGCCGGTAACAGCGCAGGGGCCTCTGCGTAACATCAGTTATTTTTATAAGATGAAAACGCTGTGCATAAAGATTTTGGTTCTTTGGGAATTTGAATGGTGCCCCGTTACAGCCTAAAAGCAAATCCCTGTTTTCAAAGTGTATAGCTAGTTCAGCAAGGCCACTTTCCACTCAAATTCCCAAAGAACCAAGATTTTTCCATACTTACACAGCGTTTTCAACATCAAATGGCCAGAGCAGTTAAACCATAGGCTATTGGTCGAAAAACCTAAGGAACTCTACCCACCAAACCTGCCACTGCGTCAACCATCCATCAGTTTACCATCCCATGCCGCCACCCACCAACCCCTCATGGAACCGCATTCCCAGCGCCGTTGCCGCCTCCGCCACCTAGGATGCCGTGCCTATGGAGTCTTGTGGGTGGAATCGAAGGGGAGGCTGGCTATGCTTCCATACTCTGCTGGTCTGCCAACGAACTGACTAGCATCAACACTGCGGGGCTTGACCTGTGTTTGGAGTGTGGTAGATTGGGAAAAACCATTTGGCAACAAACGTCTGTCAATGGGGTGTTTGTCGTCGGAGTGTCTGGCAACGGGAAACCGATAACCGTTCAGGCCCCCCCCCACAATTTTTAATGGTGACAAATTCCCAAAGAACCAAAGGCTATCGAGTTGCAAGCTAGTAGACTTTATCGGAAACCACATGAGTGGGCGCCCCTTATGCTGTGTCATGTGGAAGGTTTCCGATAAAGTCTAATATGTGAATATTTACTTGTGCCATGCCTATTAAAATCGTTAACTATCCCCGCCAGCATTTCATCGGCACCCACGGCAAGCACACGTCGTTACACAAATATTGGAGGCTCGTCATTTCGGCGTGGATGCCGAAATGACGGCTATTCTTGGCTTGATTGGACTTGTGTATAACGATGAGCGGCAGACATCCGTCTTTCCTGTGGTGTTATGGATGGCTGTTAAAGTGTTTTCTGATTTTGATGGTTAATATAGAGGTTAAGTGAAATGGACAAGAAGTGTTTCTGTTCTCTTCCAATACTCGTGTTGTCAGTCGTTCTTGTGCAAGGGCAAGCCGTGCTTGCCAATACCCTTCCAGCACCGGTACCTAACGCTATTATTAGCGCAGCGTCCTCATGGGGCACGGCGGCTGATTCATGGGCCGGGTATACCGGCGCGCTTGAGGTCTGGGTGCCAGTGCCGGTAAGCGGCGGGTGGACGCTAAGCTTCCAATCGGCAAGCCTAGGAAAGCATGCACAGGCTTCGTCTTTTTGGAATGCCAGTGCTACCTTTGACCCGGCAAGCAACACTTACACGATTACATCGCCCTCTTGGGGTGGCAATGTGCCTGCCAATAGTGTGCTCAATATTGGATTCAACGCAACGGGGGTGCTTAGCTCGGTCATTGATTTGTCTAATTGTAAATTCAATGGACAAGCTTGCGTTATTGCAACAATGGATGCGCAGACGGCCCAGCAAACATTAAGTAATTTGCAAGCTAGTTATCAAGGCGGCGGACAGTCTTCAGGCGGCAATTCTGGCGGAACACCGGCAACAGGCAATGCGGCTTTGCAAGTTCAATTATCCGTCAGCAGTACTTGGACCGGAGGTTACAGCGGCATGGTCGCGGTTAAAAACCTGTCATCAAGCCCGTTGCCCGCCGGTGCCAGCGGATGGCAGGCGGCGATCAAGTTCCCCGATGCCAATACGGCAAGAGATGTTTTTCTGAATGGCCCGTGGAATTTTCAAGTCTCAATTGCCAGTGACGGCACAGCGACCTTATCGCCGGAATCATGGGCCGCAGCACTGGCACCAGGGGGGGTGGCGGTCAGCGGTTTTGGCGGCGGTAATGTAGCCAATTTGCAAACAGCGGCCAGTGCCAATCAATTGGTGAGTGTTGTTTTTTCATCCTCGGTGCCTAATTCTCCGACACCGACACCGACACCGACACCCACGCCTACACCTAGCCCAGTGCCGATCACTCCCCAACCTACAGGAAGTGCTCAAGGCTTGCTGTTCAGCCCCTACAAGGACGTGACGCTTAGCATGAACTGGAATACCAATGTTATTTCGACTAATGTTACCGGGGCCTTGTCTCCGCTGCTGGGCGTTTTACCAAAAAACGTACCCGCTGTGACTTGGGCTTTCGCCACCGGCGAATGTGGGTCTGAAAATTGGGCGGGAATCAAGCCTGATGATTTGGCCCTCGCCAATGTGCAAAACTTTGTCACTGCCAAGGTCAACTATGTCATTTCAACCGGCGGTGCGGCGGGGATATTTACCTGTTCTACAGAAACGGGTATGCGAACCTTCATCAACCGCTACGCATCGGCCAATCTAGTCGGCATTGATTTCGATATAGAAGGGAATCAAAGCCAAGCAGAGATCAATAGCCTAGTCCAGCAAGTGGCCGCAGTGCAGGCCGATTATCCTCAACTGCGTTTCAGTTTCACACTGGCGACCTTGGGTTCAAGCAATGGTCTGGCCACGTCCAGCCCATACGGTGATCTGAATGCCTTGGGTGACAGCGTCATCAAGGCGATTCAACTGTACGGGATCAACAACTACACGATTAATCTGATGGTGATGGATTTTGGGGCCGCTTCCTCGTCGGTTTGTGTCGTGGCCAACGGGGTGTGTGACATGGGAAAAACAGCCATACAAGCGGCTAACAATCTCAAGGCCCGATATGGCGTTCCGCTGAACCGCATTGAACTCACCCCGATGATCGGTCTGAACGATGTGGCGAGTGAGACTTTTTCCCTGCAAAATGCCGATACCCTGAGCCTTTGGGCACTGAACAATAAGCTGGCTGGCGTTCACTTCTGGTCAGTTGACCGGGACACGCCTTGCAGTCAAACCTCGGCATCGGCGATTTGCAGTTCGCTGCCCGGTGTGCCGGCCTGGGGCTACACCCAGCGCTTTGCAAGCGACCTTGGATATTAACCCACGGACTCTTAAACCGTTGGCGGCAAAGGGATTGCCGCCTAACAATTCTCATTGTGGCGAAAAAATCGCACAGATGCATAATATAAGCTTAAACTGAATTCATGATGAAAAGACTCAACCTAGCAGCAATTTCCATTTTGTTGTTATTATTCAACAAAACCGCCGTCTCGGTCAGCTTTGATTGCGCAAAAGCAATAACTTTCGTGGAGAAAGCGATTTGTTCAGAGAAACATCTCTCATCTCTTGATGATCTTTTAGCCCTAGCTTACCAAAAAGCCTTTGCCAATACATTGAACCTGCAAGAACTAAAAGCAGAACAAAAAACTTGGTTAACCGCTGTCCGTAACCAATGCCCAGATAGCACTTGTCTTGAAAATGCCTATCGCCAACGTATTCTAATGCTTGATACGGTCACCAAGCCCGTGTTTGCCAATTTGATTTTTAATGGTAGTTTTGAGCAACCACTTCTTACCGATCACTCATGGGCAGTTTTCAAGAATATTCCTAGCTGGGTAAGCACTTCAGGCGCTGGAATCGAGATTCAGCATAATGTGGCGGGTACACCATTCGATGGCAACCAATATGTAGAGTTGGATAGCAACAATAATAGCAGCATGAGCCAAACCGTCTCGACAGTTCCTGGCACTCAATATCTACTCAGTGTTGCGTATTCACCACGTCCTGGCGTACCACTTCGATCCAATGGAATACAGGTTTTATTTGACGGTGAGCCACTAGGGACGGTTCAGCAAAATGGCTGTGGTTTATCCGATACAAAGTTTACAAAATATATTTTTGAAGTCACTCCAACCAAGAATACTAATATTATCGAATTTCGCGCTGTCGGTGATGACGATGGTGTGGGTGGTTACCTTGATGATGTCATTTTAGCGCCAAGCTCCACCTTGCCGGTAATCGACAAATTTCCCGCTGGAAGCTGGATAGCCTACAATTTCGCCCCACTCCACGAAGGACAGGTCGCTTTCACCATCATGCCGGATGGCAATCCAGCCTGTGCATCCTACAATGGCAAAGATTGTTTGTGGGGCGTTAGTTACGATCAAATTGAATTCGGACAACTCGCCCCATTAGTCTGCGGTGAACGGCATCGCAGTCAATGGGGCATCACCGGCTACGAAAATCCTACACACTGGTGTCGTCTGTTTCAGAAATTCGCAAAAAACTGACCGTTGCTGGGCGATTATAGGGCGCTGCGGCAGTAAAGCAAAGCGACATTACACTCCCTCTTCCTCCGGGAGAGGATTGGGGTCAGGGCAAATCGAATGTAGCTTTACTACCGCAGTCATCTATAACTGGCCTTGCTCATCCAAATAACGGCTCCAAGCCCTAGGCGCACGGTTGCGCCAACTCCCCTGGTGATAGACATAGCTGGCGATCAGGGGGATGACGGTGCTGGCCTCGGCATAAACCATTTGCTCATGGACGGTGTCCACTTTCCCCCACGATGCCGCTTCCTTCAGGGTGGAACTTGAACAAGCCCCGTCCCGCACATCGGCAACCGTAATTTGCACGGCGTATTGGTGCATGGGCACTTCATGGCCGAGCATTTCCGCGCAGATGACAGTATCTTGGGCAAAGTTTTTCGGAACGCCGCCACCCACCATGAAAAGCCCCGTCCTTTCAGCGGCTATTTTGATCTTGGTCAGTTCCAGAAAATCTTTGATTGAGTCCAAGGTGAGGTGGTTTCCGGGATTGTCCACTTGGTGCTTGACCAGCCCGAACCCAGCGCTGCTGTCGGTGAAGGCGGGGCAGAAAATAGGCACGTCATGCTCAAACGCGGTTTGCACCAGCGAGTTTTTCTTCACCGCATGGCTAGTCAAGTATCTGCCCATTTCGCGGATGAACTCCCTGGACGAATAGGCCTTCGGCGGCAAGCCGTCGGCGATCAGTTTCACCGTCATATCGCATTGCTGCAACTCCTCCTCGTCGATATAGACATCGTAAATGCGGTCGATGTAGCATTCCCTTAGCATGACATCGTCTACCTGGGGGCTGCCTTTGTAGTGTTTGAACCCCAAAGCCTCGAAAAAATCCATATCGACAGTGGACGCGCCGGTTGCCACGATGGCATCGACCATCCCATATTTGACCATGTCGACATACACTTGCATACAACCGGCCGCGCTGGTGCTGCCTGCCAGGGTCAAGATATTGCTGCAATCCACATCCTGTATCATGCGCAAGAAAATGTCCGCCGCCATTGCGGTATCCCTAGATGAAAAAGCCATGTTGCGCATGGCCTTGATGATAGGCGTAGAATCAAAAGAGGTGATATCAATGTGTTCTATGGTGTCTTGCAATAAAGCCTTTTTATCCATTGTTTTCCCATTCATTACGGTTGGCTGAAAATATTCGACAAAATCTGGTAAATCATTTTGGCGGCTAAAAAATCGGGAGCTTTGTTGTTTTCGTTCGGGCACAACTCCACCACGTCAACACCGACGACCCGCTTATGCCGTACGACCATTTCCAATAATTTCATGACGGGATACCACAATAGCCCGCCCGGCTCGGGGGTTCCTGTCGATGGCATGATCGACGGGTCGAAGGCATCAAGATCGATGGTAAGGTAGACATTGTCGGTGAGTTGTTCGAGGACACGCGCCATCCATGTGGAGTTGTCCGCCATTTCCTCCGCATAAAAGATGCGCGAACGCTCAATCATCGCCGTTTCCCGGCGGCTCATGCTGCGGATGCCAACTTGGACAAAAGGGCCCATTTCCTTGACCCTGGCCATGACACAGGCATGATTGAATTTTGACCCCAAGTATTCGTCGCGCATATCGGCATGGGCATCAAGTTGCAAGACCGTGAGGTTTGCAAACGTCTCAAAACTGGCCTGTATCGCACCTATGCTGACCGAGTGTTCGCCGCCTAGCACCACCGGCAGTTTATTTGCTTTGAGGTAATGCAGACTGGCCTGATACACCGCCTGCACCATCGCTTCGGGAGAGTCGGCGACATCAATGGGCGGCGCGGTGTGTATGCCAAGCTTGTAAACCTGGCTGTCCGTCGCGATATCGTACAGCTCCATGTTGGCCGAGGCTTCTAGGATGGCTGATGGCCCCTTATCTGCGCCCTTGACCCAGGTGCTGGTCCCGTCGTAAGGAACAGGAATGACCACTATTTTTGCATTTTCAAATGAACTGTACTGGCTGGACAATCCGCCAAAGTTCGGGCAATCCCCTGTGTCCATAGGTTTTTTCTTAATGAGTAGTTATGTTAGAGTGGCAAGGCAGGATGCCTTGAGCGTCGGCCAGACCCAAAATATTGCCGGCGATTCTATCACAGCTCTCATTTTTTGCAGTGAGTGCTTTTATATTGCCACCTGCTTTTACGTTACTTTACCTTCATGAAAAAAAGGAGTAATTTCCATAACAACATCCGCTGATAAATAGCACTTCCATATTTTGTAAAAGCCAACGAATCTGACTTACAGCGTTTTCAACATCAATCGGTTACTTGATCAGGCTTACCGCTATGGCATCCACGACGACCGTCTTGTCCGCTACCGGGCATATTCTAATTCCGCCGGAAATCCGTCAAACCTTACATTGGGACACAGGCCTTGAATTAACAATGACCACGACCGAAAACGGGGTGGTGCTGGAAGCCAAACCGAAGCCACGCGGAAAACGGCTTGAGGATTTGATTGGCTTTTTGCAACATGATGGCCCACCAATACCCATCGAAGAGTTATGCAAGCCCGTGGATTATTCCGCCGACTGGGCCAATGAGGCAGATGGGCCATGATTGCTTTCGATACTAACTTTCTCGTCCGTGTCGCTGCAAACGACGACCCGGCCCAAGTCGCCGTGGTCAGGCAATTGCTTGCGCTGAACAGCGTATTTATTTCTAGAACCGTATTGCTGGAAACTGAATGGGTCTTGCGGACGGTTTACCACAAGTCAAGGGTCGAGATCGGCCTTTATTTTTCCGCACTACTGGATACTGATAACGCTGTCATTGAAAATCACGCAGCCGTTGCCCAAGCGCTCAAGTGGTATGCCCGCGGCGCTGATTTGGCCGATGCTCTGCATCTATCGGTCTGCGGTACGGCAGTCATGCACACGTTTGATCGAAGTTTTTGTAAAGTGGCAAGACGCGAGGGTATGGCCCCAGAAATTTGTGTATTGTAAATTACATGAAACCCACACAATTCTAACACGAACGAGGCAGCATCTATAGGCGATTACCAGTTATGGCTTGCCTTCATAATCTGGGCCAGCCCGGAGGGACTGTAGACTGCCTAATCTTTCAAGTACACTATTTTGAATTGAAGACGCTGAAACGTTGAGCTTTTTTCAGAGAATACCCCTTCACCAACGCATAAATCGCCGGAATCACAATCAAGGTCAGCAAGGTGGATGAGACCATCCCGCCCACCATAGGCGCGGCGATGCGGCGCATGACTTCCGAACCCGTGCCGTGGCTCCATAGGATGGGCAATAAGCCTGCCATGATCGCCGCCACGGTCATCATCTTCGGGCGCAAGCGTTCCGCCGCCCCGGCCATCAACGCGGCATAAAGGTCACTTTGGGTAAACTCCCGCCCTTCCAACTGGCAGCGCTGGCAGTGGGTTTGGTAAGCCTGATCCAGATAAATCAGCATCACCACACCGGTTTCGGCGGCGACCCCGGCCAGTGCGATGAAGCCGACTCCGACGGCAACGCTGATATTGTAATTTAGCCACCACAGCAGCCAGATGCCGCCGACCAGTGCGAATGGCACGGACAGCATGACGATCAATGCCTCGGTCAAACGTCCGAAGTTGAGGTAAAGCAGAATGAAAATAGTGGATAAAGTCAGCGGTATGACTAGTTGCAAGCGCTGTTTCGCCCGTTCCATATACTCGAATTGGCCGCTCCAGGTGATGAAGTAACCTGGAGGGATTTTGACTTCCCGGCCTACCGCCTGTTTTGCATCCTCCACATAGCCTGCGATATCCCGGCCCCGCATATCGACGAATATATAAGCAGACAATAGCGCGTTTTCCGTGCGTATCCCCGGCGGACCCTTGCTTAAAGAAATGCGGGCCAGTTGGCCGAGCGGGATCATAGGCCCTAGCGGTGTCGGCACTAGCACATGCGCTGCAATGCCTTGCGGGTCGTCACGCAGTTCTCTGGGGTAGCGCACGATCACCCCGAACCGCTCGCGACCCTCGACCATGGTGGTCACCGTCTCCCCGCCTATGGCGCTGGCAATGAGGTCTTGCACGTCACCGATGGGCAAGCCATAGCGGGCAAGGGCATCATAATCCGGGTCGATATTTAGATAATAACCTCCGGTGATACGCTCGGCATAGGCGCTGGTCGTGCCGGGGACGTTTTTGACCGCCTGCTCGATCTGTTGGGCCAAACGCTCCATTTCCGCCAAATCCTTGCCGAACAGTTTGATGCCTATGGGTGTGCGTATCCCGGTCGCCAACATGTCGATGCGGTTTTTAATCGGCATGGTCCAGGCGTTGCTGACACCGGGGATTTGCAAGGCCAAGTCCATTTCGGCGATCAGCTTGTCCACCGTCATGCCTGGCCGCCAGGCTGATTCCGGCTTGAGGTTGACGATGGTTTCCGACATTTCCAACGGGGCCGGGTCGGTCGCGGTCAACGCCCGTCCGGCTTTGCCAAACACCGACTCCACCTCGGGGAAGCGCTTAATGATCCGGTCTTGGGTTTGTAGCAACTGCGCGGCCTTAGTCACCGAAAGCCCCGGCAGGGTTTGCGGCATGAACAGCAGGGTGCCTTCGTTCAGGGTGGGCATAAATTCGCCACCCAAGCGGGAGGCAGGATACCAAGTCAGCCCGACTGCCAGCAGGGCCAGCGCAAGCGTGAGCGTCTTCCAGCGCATGACCCAGGCGATGACTGGCCGGTAGAACCATAGCAATATCTGGTTGACGGGGTTTTGTTGCTCGGCGAGTATCTTGCCGCGCACAAATAGCAACATCAACACCGGAACCAAAGTCAGCGACAACAGCGCCGCGCCGGCCATCGCAAAGGTCTTGGTATAGGCCAGCGGTTGGAACATCCTGCCCTCCTGCGCTTCCAAGGTGAAGACCGGCAGGAAAGACACGGTGATGATGAGCAGGCTGAAAAATAAAGGCGGGCCTACCTCTTGGCAGGCTTTCAGCAAGATGTCGAAGCGTGATAAAGCCCTCACACCCACCCCCTCTCCCGAGGGGAGAGGGGAGTTGTGGCGTTCCAAATGCTTATGGGCATTCTCGATCATCACGATGGCGGCATCCACCATCGCGCCGATGGCAATGGCAATGCCGCCTAGGCTCATGATGTTGGAGTTCATCCCTAACAGATGCATGACGATGAAGGCAATCAACACGCCGACCGGCAACATGATGATCGCCACCAAGGCGCTGCGCAGGTGCAGCAGGAAAATCACACAGATTGCCGCGACGACCGCGCACTCCTCCAACAGGGTGCGGCGCAGGTTGTCTATGGCGCGGAGGATCAACTCAGAACGGTCATAGACCGATTGGATTTGAACCCCGGCAGGCAGCCCGGCGGTAATCTCCTCTAGCCTGGACTTGATGTTTTGGATAACATCCAAGGCGTTTTGCCCATAACGGGCAATGGCAATGCCGGATACGGCTTCGCCCTCGCCATTCAATTCGGTGATGCCCCGCCGCTCATCGGGCACCAATTCCACCCTTGCCACATCCCGCACCAAGACCGGTATGCCCTTTTCGGCCTTCAGCACCAAGCGCTCCAAATCGGACTTGCCGCGCAGATAGCCGCGCCCGCGCACCATGTATTCGGTTTCCGCCAGTTCCACGACCCGTCCGCCCACGTCACGATTGCCGTTGCGCAGGGCTTCCGTCAAGGTTTTTAGGGAAACCCCATACGCTTGCATCTTGTGCGGATCAATGGTCACTTGATACTGTTGGACAAAGCCGCCGATACTGGCGACCTCGGACACGCCTTGGGCCTTGGTCAGTTGATAACGGACGAACCAGTCTTGCAGTGTGCGCAGCTCGGCCAAGGAAAAATCCCGCCCGAGGATGACATATTGGTACACCCAGCCGACCCCAGTGGCATCCGGTCCCAATTGCGGTGTCACACCACGCGGCAACCTGCCCGATGCAAAATTAAGATACTCCAACACCCGCGACCGCGCCCAGTAAATATCTGTGCCGTCCTCAAATATCACATAAACGAAAGATGCGCCGAAGAAGGAAAATCCGCGCACCACCTTGGAGCGCGGCACACTGAGCATCGCCGTCGTCAAGGGATAGGTAACCTGGTCCTCGACCACTTGGGGGGCTTGCCCTGGGTATTCGGTGTAGACGATCACTTGGGCATCGGACAAATCCGGCAGCGCATCCAGCGGCATCTTTAACACTGCGTAAATGCCGCCGCCAACGACAGACAAGGTCATTAATAAAACCAGAAACACGTTTCGCAACGACCACGCAATGACACGGTCCAACATGCGAACTATTCCCTGTGCTGATGTTGCGGCGGCAGCGGTTCAGCTAAGGCTTTGCCGCTCTCCTTTTGGGGTTTGGGCGAACCCAGCCCGTCTAAGGCACCTTTGAGGTTGCTCTCGGCATCAATCAGAAAATTGGCGCTGGTCACCACGCTCTCACCGTTCCCAACTCCACCCAGAACCTCGACATAGCCATCGGCCTGGCGACCGAGCATCACCACTCGCGGCTCAAAACGTCCCTCGTTCAATTGCACCAGCACCACTTGCTGGGTTCCGCTATCGATTACCGCCGAATCCGGCACCGCCAGCCGTTCGCCAGCCCCGTCAACCGCAGTCATTGCGACGCTGCCGTAAATTCCCGGTTTCAACAGGCCGTGGACATTGGGCAAGTCAACGCGAACCTTGGCAGTCCGGGTTTCCGTGGACAGGGTAGGGTAGATGAAGCTGACCTGTCCTTTAAACACTAGCTTGGGGTAAGCGTTGATATGCACTGCGACGGTCTGCCCGGTCTTGATCCCGTCCAAATCCAGCTCGTAGACATCGACTAACAACCAAACCGTGTCCAAGTCGGCGATGCGGAATAGCAGTTCCCCCGGCATGAAGCGCATCCCTTCCACTGCCGGTTTTTCCAACACCACTCCGTCCACTGCTGACAGCAGCGGCAGGGTGTCCAACGCGGTGCCCCGTGCTTGCAGTTGTTCCAATTGGGCGGGCGCTATATCCCAAAAATGCAGGCGTTGCAAGGCGTTTCGGGACAATTGCTGCGCTGTCGCCTGGGCTTGGGAGGACGCTGTGCCTAGCGCGGCCTCACCCTGCCTGGCAATGAGATACTCCTGTTGGGCGGTAATCAAATCCGGGCTAAAAACTTCCATTAAAGGCTGGCCGCGCTTAAGCGCAAGCCCGGTGGCATTGACATACAGCCGCTGAATCCAGCCCTCGAACTTCGCCGTCACCACATGGACGCGGCGTTCATCGACTTGGATGCTGCCGAGTGCGCGGATGGTGCGGTCCAGTTTGCGCATACCCACCTTTTCGGTCTTGACCCCAAGTTTCTGAATCTTCTCCGGGCTGATGCTGATCTGCCGCTGACTGGACACTTCACTTTCGTAGACGGGTAGGTAATCCATGCCCATCTCATCCTTTTTGGGTACAGTCGAGGTGTCCGCAGCCCCCATCGGGTGGCGGTAATACAGAATTTTGCCTTTGTTCACTGGTGTGGATGGAGACAAGTCTTCCGCGTATACCGGCAGATAATCCATCCCCATCTCGTCTTTGGATGGTACCGGCGAGGTTACTTTAGGGTTCATCGGGTGGCGATAGTACAGTGGCTTTTTATTGTCCTGTTGGCTAGCACTGCTTGCCTGTGGTGTTAGCCTGGGCGCGAGCCAGTATCCGGCACCCATGCCAAAAACTAGGGCTAGTGCCAAGAGCAGCACTATTTGCCTAGTCATCCCCGACTTCCTCGCCAACCATGACGGACAATTCAGCCAATAGTTGTTGGGTTCGGGTCAACGCTTGCCAGTATTGGCTTTGATACTGGAACAGCGTCATTTGTGCCCGCAACAAGTCGGAGAAATCCGTTTTGCCAAGCTGATAGCCTGCCGTCAGCGAACGGATGGTCTGCTCTGCCTGTGGGATGATTTCATGTTCAAACAAGGCTAGCCTGTCCCGAGAATGCCTGTATTCGGCAGTTTTGGCAGCAATTTCACCGTGCATCTTGTTGTGCTCGTCTTGCAAGGAATACTGTTCTTGCAGGAGTTCGCTACGCCGTTGGTCGACTGCCTTCGCCTGTTTCTGCTGTGCATAAATGGGTAGATTGATACTTAGATTGACGCTGAGGAAATCACTGCGTGTCAATCCATCAGGCGAATTTTGTCTAAAGGCATAGCTACTGCCGACAGTCAGGTCGGGAAAAAAGTCCTTATTTGCCAGTTCGACTCTGGTTCTGGCCGCATCCAGCATATTTTGGTGCTGCGCGAACAGCGGGCTGGATCGCGTCGCCTTTTCTTGCAACGCCGCACCGGCAAGCTCGGGCAGCTTTGTTTCCACTTGCCGGGGTATCCTAGCCTGGGCATCAAGGTTGCGGTTAAGCAGGACATTGAGTTGGATATTTTCCTGATGGCGCATGCCGGTCAATTCCAGTTTCTCGTCCTTCAATTTGGATAGTTCCAATTGAGCCAGCAAGACATCTTGCTGAGCGCCTTGCCCGGTCTTGTATTTGGCTTGGGCGGCGTCAACCAGTTGTTGGAGATAATTCCCGGTTTCATCAATGATGTCCAATGCGCGATCATAGTAAAACAGCCTCCACCATGCTTTTTTGACATCCCGCGCCAAACGCAAGCGCACTTGTTCCACTGAGGAGGCGGCAGCCAAGGCCGCATGCTCAGCCGCTTTTTCCTTTAAGGCAAGTTTGCCAGGGAATGGAATTGTCTGGCTGAGGCCCACTTCGACCATGGTCATGTCCTCTTTCTGCAGATTGAAACTGCGCGTTGGCACATTGAGCATGCCGAAGCTCAGGGTTGGATCAGGCAGTGCGCCTTCCTGTGAAGTAATGGCGGCCAAGGAATCGGCCCGGGATTTGATTTCGGCAATGCTTGGATTGCCAGCCAAAGCTTGTTCGACGGATTGTTGTAGCGTCAGCCACGGCTCATCGGCTAGCGGGCTAACCGGATACAGCGCAAGGCAATAAAGCAAGGCCACCGATGCGGACAAGGCGCATCGCGGAAGATGATGGCGGGAAGGCATTCAGTTTCTCCTCTCAATGGGAACACTTCCGCAAGGCGAGGAAGTTCTTTTTAGTCGCGTCAGAGGACGCACGGCCATAAAGAGGCGGCAAGCTCAGAAGGGTGCAGAAGCGGTAACATATTAAAACCCCTTGATCGGAAACCAAGTTGCTGGCCGCACGAGCGCTGATTCAATGGAAGTTTTCCGATAAAGTCTAATCAACACTTGAGTCGATTTTAGCATACAGCGTTCGCAACATCAAAGAGTTACTATGTATTCAGCATGGTAAAATCTTTATCTAAAGCGTTTTCATCTTTAACAACCATTTTTAGAGTGATAAGGGAGTAAGTTGTCATGATGATAGGGAATCCGCGCAAGTTTGGCTACAATGCTGGAAATTATTACTCTCGTTTATTCTGACCGGCCTTGAGTTTGCGATTCCGCCTGAATTTAATGATTGCGCTAACTGTGCTGATTATCGTCGGCGTGGGCACCTTATTTGTCGTCCACAACGCCCGCCGGTCAGTGCTGGAAGACGTGCGTGCTTCCGTCAATATGGCGCTGCAACTGGTGGATGCGGGCTTTGCCCACGGTGCGGGCCGACAGCAGGCATTGCAGATTTGGCTCACCGAACTGGGGCGGATGGAGAAAATCCGCCATTTGCGCATACAGGTGCGGCAGTCACCGCAATCACTGATCGACGTGTCCCGTGATGCGCCCAAGCAAGCCGCAAGCCTTGCTCCGGCTTGGTTCGCTTGGGCGGTGACACCGGCCTTGACGGTGGGGGAAAAAGTAGTGGCGGGTAGCGAAGGCGAGCCTGTCCGCATCGTCATCGAAGCCAATCCAGCGGATGAAATCTCCGAGGCTTGGATTGAGGCACGGAGTTTTCTGATGTTCATGCTGGCCTTGGCGGCAGCGGTCTCTGCCTTGGTCCACATCACGTTGGGGCGGGCCTTCAAATCCGTGGGCCATATCCTAGCGGGCATGGAGGATATCGAGCAAGGCGACTACGGCAAGCGTTTGCCGCATTTCGATCTGTCGGAATTTAACCGCATTTCCGCCGCGTTCAACCACATGGCCCAGGCTTTGGCGAAGTCACGCGACGAAAACCACGCACTCACCAGCCATTCCCTAAGGGTACAGGAAGACGAGCGACGCTATCTTGCCCAGGAATTGCACGATGAACTAGGCCAATCGCTCAGCGCCATCAAGGCGATGGCTGCGGTTCTGCGTAATATAGGTAAAGAAGGGGAACCGGGCAATCTGGCCGCCCAAATCATCATGGACCAATGTGACCGCTTGTTTGGCGTGGTACGTGGGATGATGCGCCGCTTACACCCCCTGATGCTGGATGAATTGGGTTTGATTCCTTCACTGCAAGACCTGATTGAAAATTGGCAAGCCCGCCACCCGGAGATTGGTATACATTTCAGGCTCGACGACAGGGTGGAGGAGTGCATTGGCAGTGCGAAGATACATCTGTTCCGCATCGTGCAGGAAAGTTTGACGAATGTTTCCAAACACTCCGAGGCCAAAACTGTCCGCATTGAACTAGGCCTAACGGAAGTCGGTTGCCTACTGTTGGCAATCGCTGATGATGGCATAGGTTTCGATCCGGCATTGCCTAGGACGGGTTTCGGCCTGCACGGCATCCATGAGCGGGTGGCTAGCATGAATGGCCGCTTGAGTTTGCAAACCGCACCGGGCCAGGGTGTCAGCCTGCAAATTACAGCGTTTTCATCCTTAAAAAATTCCTAAAACTGATATTCAGTGAACCCTTCAGGTTAATCGAATAACCTGCGCTACCATACCTACTATCAAGTAACTCTTTGATGTTGAAAACGCTGTAGCTGGATGAATAGAAAAATTACCGTCATGCTGGTGGACGACCACGCGGTGGTTCGTGCCGGTTATCGCTTATTGCTAAGCCAGTCTAGCCAGATTGAAATCGTGCGCGAAGCCGAGCGCGGTGAGGAAGCCTGCCAGTTTTATGCCGAGTGCCAACCGGATGTGGTGGTTATGGATTTGTCCATGCCGGGCATGGGCGGCTTGGCCGCGATCCGGCGCATTCGCGCCCGCGACCCCGAGGCCCGCATCCTCGCTTTCAGCATCCATGACGAAACCGTCTACGCCGAGCGGGCATTGGAAGCCGGTGCTTCCGGCTACATCATGAAAAGTTGCG
This sequence comes from uncultured Methylococcaceae bacterium, assembly GCA_903934875.1. GTDB lineage: Bacteria > Pseudomonadota > Gammaproteobacteria > Methylococcales > Methylococcaceae > Methylumidiphilus. The sequence goes on along the minus strand of CAIZPP010000067.1, from coordinate 44,900 downwards.
CACCGGAAATCTTGGTGGAAGCCGTATTGGCTGTCGCCCGCGACGAGCGCTACATAGAACGGGAAATCGCCCAGCGCCTAGTGCTGAAAAAGGGGGCGGGGCTAGACGCGAGCGCAAACTTGCAAACCCTGTCCGCGCGCGAGTTTGATGTTTTTTGCCTGTTGGCCCAAGGCCGCACCCCGCGTGAAATTGCTTTGGAGCTTCGCCTCAGCTATAAAACCGCGTCCAATTACAGCACCTTGATCAAAAGCAAGCTGGGCGTTAACACGACAGCGGAGATGGCAAGATTGGCCTTGCAGCAGGGGATAGTCAAGGACTGAGTCACGCACCGGGTGCGATTAAAAGTGATGCGGGAGTGCAAGGCCTGCCTTGCGCAGGCATCTAAAGGCAAGGCAGGCCTTGCACTCCCAGTGTAAATTCAAAGACTGCCCGATTCGTCTGCATCACGTTTAATCGCACCCTCACGCACCAGCCGGCTTGAATTGCACAATAGATTTGTTGTACAATATTTTTGTCGTACAACAGATTTATTGTGAGGGTGACGTATGAGAAACATTACTGGCACCGTTGCCGAGGGCGAGGATTTCTTTGGCCGGGATAAAGAGCAGCGGCAAATGTGGAGCAAATTGCAGGATAACGCCAACCTTGCCCTGCTGGCCCCGCGCCGGGTCGGCAAGACTTCGCTGTTGAAACGGCTGAAGGCCACAGCAAACCACCACGGCTACCGCGCTGTGTATTTGGATGTCGGCGATGCCGCCGACGAATGGGCGTTTGTCGAACGCTTGTCGCAAGCCGTGCTGGCCGAGGCGGGTAATGAGTTGATCCTGCAAAAGCTGGAAGGCAACCCATTGCTGCAATATTTCAAGAACATTAAGAAAATCGGCGGTTTTGGCTTTTCCGTGGAGAAGGAGCAGCAACAACAAGCCCGTTGGGACAAGCTGGGGCAAAGCTTGCTGGCCGCACTGGACGCGACGGATGGCCGCTGGCTGGTGCAAATCGACGAATTGCCGGTGTTTCTGCTCAAGCTATTACAACCGGAAAGCGATGCGGCGCGGCAGCGGGCGCGGGAGTTTTTGTATTGGCTGCGGCGGCTGCGCGGCGACTACACGCAAATACAATGGATAGTTGCCGGTTCCATCGGTTTGGATGCCGTCGCCGAACGTTACCGCCTCAGTGATGCCGTCAACGATCTGACTATTTTCCATCTGCAAGCTTACGATGAACCCATCGCCGACCATTTTTTGCAAGCTTTGGCGCAAAGTTATCCGCTTGCGCTGCCGCTAGAGGTACGCGCTTATATCATTGATCGGGTCGGCTGGCCGATACCCTACCATTTGCAATTGTTCTATGCCGGCCTGCGCGACCATTGCGACGGACGGACCAGCGCGACGCGGGAAGATGTGGACGCGGTATTCGAGAATTTGCTGCAACCGGCTCATTCCAGTTATTTCGACACTTGGCGGCAACGCCTGCAAGACGAATTGGGCAGGCCAGATAGTGATTACGCCTTGGGTTTGCTGAATGCAGTCTGCCTAGACCCGGCGGGTGTCAGCCGCGACACGCTGGGCCTGTGGCTAGGTGCTAAGCTCAACGACCCGGAAGCCAAGGACTACAAGCTGCGCTATTTGCTCAATGTGTTGGATGGCGACGGCTATTTGATCGAAGATAAAGGCCGCTACCGCTTCCGCTCCTTCCTATTGCGCGAATACTGGCGACGAAGGGTGGCGGCATGACTCAGACAGAATGTAACCCGGATGCAGCCGCTTGGCGAGCGAAAATTCGGGGGAACAGGGGCGCAAAACCCGGATTCCGTTTCGCTTCATCCGGGCTACCCACTGCATAAGCTAAAGCCATGAATACCACACCAACGCTCCGTCTGGCCCACTTCAACCCCGATTTGCAAAGCAAAGAGGACATGAAGCGCGGCTTCATTGCCCGGCAAAGCCTGTTGAATAGGCTGCTGGATGATCTACGCCGGGAAACCGTGGCCTCCGCGCCGCAACACAAGCTGATCGTCGGCCAGCGCGGCATGGGCAAAACCACCCTGCTGCGCCGCTTCAGCCACGCGGTGGAGGATGACGCGGAATTGGGTTCCATCTGGCTGCCGTTGATCTTCCCCGAAGAACAATACAACATCGCCCGGCTGTCGGATTTCTGGCTTAATTGCCTAGATGCCTTGGGCGATGCGCTGGAAGCCCAAGGCCAAGAAAGCCAAGCCGAACAACTGGACGCGCAACGCGACGCTTTGCCCAAGGACGAAAGCCTACGCAGCACCGCCGCCTTGGGGCTGCTGCTGGAACAATCGATAATTTTACACAAACGCTTGATTCTGCTGATCGACAACCTCGACATCGTACTGGAACGGCTGTCTGCGCAAGACTGGGAAATTCGCCGCATCATTAGTTCCGAGCCGCGTTTATTGCTAGTTGGCGCGACCAGCCGCGCCATCGCCACGGCTTATGAATATGGCCGCGCTTTTTACGACTTCTTCCGCGTCCATGAATTGAAGGGCTTGACGGAGAAAGAAACTTCGCAGGTGTTGCGCACCTTGTCCGAATTACGCGGCCAGCCGCAAGTGGCGAAAATTTTAGACACCGCGCCGGGCCGCATCCGCGCCTTGCATTCCTTAAGCGGCGGCAACCCGCGCACCGTCGTGTTGTTGTACGAAGTGCTGGAATCCGGCTTCGATGGCGATGCCCGCCACGATTTGGAACGCCTGCTCGACCTCTACACCCCGTTGTACAAAGCCCGCTTTGAGGAGTTTGCCCCGCAAGCCCAGCAAGTCATTGACGCACTCGCCATCCACTGGGACCCGATGCTGGCCGGCGATCTGGCCGAAGCCACGCATTTGGCAGTCAACGCCGCTTCGGCGCAGTTAAACCGCTTGGAACAACTCGGCATGGTCGAAAAAGTGTCGCTGTACGATGAGAAAAAACAAGGCTTCCAGATCGCCGAGCGGTTTTTCAATATCTGGTATCTGATGCGGGCCAGCCGTCGCGTCCGCCGCCGCTTGGTGTGGCTGGTGCGTTTCATGGAGACTTGGTATGACGAAAGCGAGTTGAGCGAACACGCGCAAACGCATATCAACCATGCCCCCGACGACGGCGGACGCGAACGCCATGCCGAATACAGTTTCGCCCTAGCCCAAGCCCTGCGCCATGCGCCCCTGCGCACCGCCTTGGAACTCGACGGACTCCATGCTTTGATTGACGATGGCAAGCTGCACCGGCTGATCGATTTCAGCGACTTGCCACCGGAGTTGAAGGATAAAAAGGATCGGATGATTTTGTTGGCGGAATTGAAGAATAAGGTTTTAAGCTTGCAGCGGGATTGGCAAGGGATACCCCCTCAGGAGTTTTGGCGCTTGCTGGGTGGGTCGCCGTTTTTGGCTTTGAATGAAAAGCAGCGGATTGTTGACGGGTTGGCGGGGCCGTCGGCGGAGGATTTGGCGCAATTATGGGCGGATTTGCAGAGGCAGGAATTTGAGCTCTTGCAAATTTATCGTAGTGAAAAAGCTATGGTTTATAAACTTTATCAAGCCTTGGCGCGGGGTGACATGGCCGATGCCTTGGACTGGAGAAGCGCCCAAGCACTAGTGACGGTGGATAGCCATTGCCACATGTTGCCTTATATCGCTGTGAACGCCTATGCGCGGTTGTACAATTCTAAAACGCGCTTAAAGCCTGAAGAACTCAGCAAAATTGAAAACATTTTTCAGGCAATGAGCGAGGACAAGGTGTTAGCGGCTTATGGATGGCATGGCTTAGCCAACCTGCTGCAATATCAATTGCGACGCTACGACGAAGCTGAACTGGCCTACCGGCAGGCGATAGCCCTAGATCCGCAATTAGCCTACTCTTTGAATGGCCTAGGCAACTTGCTGCAAGACCATAAACAGCGTTACGACGAAGCCGAGCAGGCTTACCGGCAAGCGATAGCCCTAAACCCGCAATATGTCCACCCTTGGAATAACTTGGGCGACTTGCTGCAATATCAATTACAACGCTATGATGAGGCCGAGCAGGCTTACCGTCAGGCGATAGCTCTCGACCAGAGATATTCCGCACCTTGGAATAGCCTAGGGAATCTATTAAGAAACCATTTGAAGCGTTATGATGAGTCGGAACAGGCGTATAAGCAAGCAATATATCTTGATCCTAAAGATGCCTATCCTTGGTTTAATCTAGGAAGTTTGTTGCAACTTGATTTTAGTCGTTATAAGGAAGCCGAGATTGCATATAGACAAGCTACCTCAATTGAGCCAGAATATGCAAATGCTTGGCATAGATTAGCCGGCTTGAACTTTACTCAATTTAAACGCTACGAGGAAGCGGAGCAGGCTTATTGGCGAGTTATTGAAATTGATAGGAAACGCTACTGGGCAAAGCGTAGTCTTGAGTTTTTAGGCGAAACTTTATGTCGTGAGAAGGAATACGTCCAAGCCGAATCCCTCTCCCGCCGCCTAACCGAAACCTTCCCAGAAGATGCCCACGGCTGGTTGTTGCTGGCCGATGTCGAAACTAAACAAAACAATACGGAGCAAGCCTTGTCCGACCTGAATCGCTGGCTAAGCCTGAAGGCAGCACAGGACGATGCGGCGGATGGTTGGCAGGGTTTGGGGGATGCGATGGGCTTGTTTCGCAATTTGCTGCAAGTGGGCCATGTGGCTGACTTATTGAACCAATTGGAACAAACCGGCCTGGACCAGCGTTGGCGACCCTTGTATGAGGCATTGGAAGCGGTGCAGGCCGGCACGGCGGCGTACCTGAGCCGCGTCGCACCGGAAGTCCGCCGTCCGGCCTTGGACATTCTGAAGGCCATCGCCCCCGGCTTGGTGCAGGAAGAAGAGTTGTAGAAGGCCGGGATAAGGTCGCACCGCGACCGTTCCGGGCACAAATCGCCGCTTGCCAGAAACGCCCGCAAGCGGGCTTATTCTGGCTGACGCGGGTCGGGATTTGTAATCCCGCCCCGAACGTTATGTCCACGGACCACAGTCCTGCCGTTGCACAAAACGTTACGGACGGGATTACAAATCCCATGCGGCGGAGTTGTAGCCCGGATTTTCGCTCGCCAAGCGCCTACATCCGGGCTACGACACTAATACATCGCTAGGAGTCACGGTTTGTATTTATGTACAGCATTTTCATCTTTAAAATATACCTAAAAAATGGATATTCAGTTAACGCTTCGAGTTAACTGGATTTCCTACCCTTTTATACCAGCTATCTAGTAACTCCTTGATATTAAAAATGCTGTATGCCATTATGCCGCAGCAATGCGTCGATTTCCGGCTCCCGCCCACGGAAATCGACAAACAATTCCATCGCATCCCGGCTTCCGCCGCGTTCGAGGATTTTCTCCAAGAACGCCTGCCCGGTCTGCGCATCGAACACGCCGTTTTGTTCAAACAAGGAATAAGCGTCGCTGGACAACACTTCCGCCCATTTGTAGCTGTAATAACCCGCGCCATAACCGCCGGCGAAGATATGCGAAAAACTATGGGCGAAGCGATTGAAAGCCGGGGGGATGAACACCGCCGTCTGTTTGCGGACTTCGTCGAGTATCGCATAGACCCGGCCTCCAAGCGCGGGGTCGTAGTCGCGATGGATGCGGAAATCGAACAGGCTGAATTCCAATTGCCGCACCATTTGCCTTCCAGACTGGAAATTGCGCGCCGCCAGCATTTTATTGAATAGCGCTTCAGGCAGTGGCTCGCCGGTTTGGTAATGGCCGGAAATCAGGTCCAGCGCCTCCCGTTCCCAGCAGAAGTTCTCCATAAACTGGCTGGGCAGCTCCACCGCATCCCACTGCACGCCATGGATGCCGGAGACGCCAAGGTAATCCACACGGGTCAGCATGTGGTGCAGTCCGTGGCCGAACTCATGGAACAGGGTCAGCACCTCCTCATGGCGCAGCAGGGCCGGGGTATTGGCAGTGGGCGGGGTGAAGTTGCAGGTCAGGAAGGCCACGGGCAATTGGATATGCCCGTTCAATTTTCGCCGGCCCGCACAGTTGTCCATCCATGCACCGCCACGCTTCTTGGGTCGTGCATACAGATCAAGGTAGAAATAGCCTCGTATGTCATCGGCCTGGTCGCGAATCTCATAAAACGTCACATCTTGATGCCACACATCCACCCCTTCGACTTCACGGATATTCAAGCCGTAGAGCCTCTTCACGACTTCAAACATGCCGGGTATCACTTTAGTCGCCGGAAAATAAGGTTTGATTTCCTCTTCCGACAGGGAATAGGCCTGTTGGCGCAGCTTTTCCGCATAATAGTCCAAATCCCAGGATTCTAGCTTTTCCTCAGCATGGTAGCTTAAGGCAAAAGTACGCAAATCGTCCAAGTCCCTCTGTGCGACGGGCAGGGAGCGGCGGGACAGGTCTTCAAGGAAGTGGATGACTTCGTCGGTGGACCGGGCCATTTTGGTGGCCAGGGACAACTCGGCAAAGTTGGCGAAGCCCAACAATTGGGCTTCCTCGTGGCGCAGGGCGAGGATTTGCTCCATCAGTTCGGTGTTGTCCCACTTGCCGGCATTCGGCCCTTGCTCAGAGGCGCGGGTAGCGTAGGCGGTGTAAAATTCCCGCCGCAATTCCCGGTCATCCGCGTAGGTGATGACAGCGTGATAAGATGGGAATTCCAAATTGAACACCCAGCCGGCTTTGCCGTCCCTCTCGGCCCGTTCACGGGCAGCGCTGCGGGCGTTTTCGGGTATGCCTGCCAGCACAGCCTCGTCTTCGATGTGCTTGCTCCAGCCATTGCTGGCATCCATCAAGTTGTCTTGAAATTGGCTGCTTAGGCGCGAGAGTTCCAAGGCAACGGCTTTGAAGCGCTCCTTTTGTTCAGGCGGCAGGGCTACCCCGGACAGGCGGAAGTCGCGCAAGTCATTGTCAATGATTTTGCGCTGGGCTTCGTTCAGTGTGGGGTACTCCGGCCCGTCTGCCAACGCTTGGAAGGCTTGGTACAGATTTTCGTTCTGGCCGAATTCGGTGGCATAATCGGTCAACAAGGGCAAGCAGGCGTTGTAAGCCTCTCGCAGCTCGTCGCTACTGAGCACGGAGTTGAGATGGCCAACGGGCGAGAAGGCTAGGTTGATCCGGTCCTCCAGATTTTCCAGCGGCCCAGCTAGAGTGTCCCAGGTGTAAGTTTTGCCAGCTTGCAGCAGGTCGGCGATGGCTTGCCGGTTGTCCGACAATATTTCCGTAATGGCGGGGACGGCATGTTCGGGTTTGATTTGCGAAAAAGGCGGCAGATCGTAGGTTTTCAACAAGGGATTGGTCATAAGTGGATTTCAATTATTGAAGGCTTGCATGATGACATCATAATATTGGTTCAAGTCGATGCCAAAATCACCCGGACGGCGCACGGTCACTATGCGGTAAGGGCGTCCCTTGTCATCGACCGTCTTCTCGGTCATATCGACAAATATCTGTGTCGGGGCTTTAAGGGCATCTCGCACTACCAAGAGTTGAGGGCGCAGCCTTTGGTTAGGGTTGGATTCGAGGACGATGCCCACTTCACCCGAACTCAATTCGACGATGCTTCCCGGAGGGTAAATCCCCAAATAGGAAACAAAGGCTGCGGTGAGGTTCCTGTCGATTTTATTATCTCTGGCCAATTGGTTCAGGATGGCCACCGCGCTCAGGTGGTCTCCGGCTGGCCGGTACGGCTTGGGGCTGACAATGGCTTCATACTTATCTACCACCGAAACTATCTTACAGTTCTGGTTCATCTGATGCCCTTGCAAGCCTCGCGGGTATCCTGTTCCGTCGAGATTTTCATGGTGCCCATAAGCTACGTCCACGGTTCCGCTGAAAATATCGCGCCCAGACATTAATATATCCCGCCCTTCCTTGGCATGGGTTTGGATAATGGCGGTTTCTTCATCAGTGAGGGGGCCGGGTTTGTTGAGTATGCTGTCAGGGATGTTCACCTTGCCCATATCGTGCAACAAGCCGCAAGTACCGATTTGCAGCAACTGGGTGCTGTCATAATTGAGCAAACGCCCGAGGACAATGGAATAAACGCAAACATTGAAAGCGTGTTGGTTAAGCGTTTCGTCCTTATTGCGCATTCGGGTCACAAACATCATGGCCTCTGGATTTTTGATCAGATTGGCCACGCAATCGGAAACCGCGGTTTTGGCCAATTGGATATCCAGGCTTTGGCCGAAGCGGATTTCCTCGATAAAACTCTTGATTAGCTTGGATGTTTGCTTGCGCGTTGTAGCGGCAGCCTCCATGTCTTTTTCATTGAAGGCCCTTTTCTTTTCGGTGACGAAGGAACCCGGCAGTTCGTCTATGGTCACCCTGACCACCTTGGTGCGCATTAGGTCTATATAGACATATTCGCAATATTGCATCACCGCTTCAATATCGGAGTCGTTTTCCACCTCGAAGCCTTGCAGCAAGAACGGCGTTTCCAACCAAGGGCGGTCCAATTCGCAAACGAACATCCCCGGCCTAAGATCGCATGCCCGCAATCTGATCTTTTCCACATAGTCTATAATTCGTGGTTTGTCTGGCAGCATGGTTGACTCAAAACTCTAAAAAAAAGCTAAATGTTTTCACAGCGCATTCGCTCTAGTTTAATCCACAAATGCCATTGCTTGAACCTTCTTAATTTCATCCCTGACTTTCGCGGCCTCCTCAAATTCCAACTCACGAGCCAGGGCGTACATTTTATCCTCCAATTGTTTGACAAGTTTGGCCGCCTCGGCGGGTTTCAACGCATGATAATCCGCAGATTTCTCCGCCGCCTTGTGTTTTGGCTTGTATGCATAGCTGCCGCCTCCACCTGGGATTGGAACTTCCAGAATGTCGTTGACGTTGCGGGTGGCGCTAACCGGGGTGATGCCCATTTTTTCGTTGTGTGCCGTTTGCTTGGCACGGCGGCGGTTGGTTTCCTCCAGCGCTTTCTCAATGGACTTGGTGCTTTTGTCCGCATATAGAATCGCCTTGCCGTGGATGTTGCGGGCTGCGCGGCCTATGGTCTGAATCAGTGAGACTGCGGAGCGCAGGAAGCCCTCTTTGTCCGCGTCAAGGATGGCTACTAGAGAAACCTCTGGAATATCCAAGCCCTCGCGCAATAAGTTGATGCCCACTAGCACGTCGAATTTACCCAGCCGCAAATCGCGGATAATTTCCACCCTTTCCACCGTATCGACATCGGAATGAAGATAGCGCACAGCAATATCGTGTTCCAGCAAATATTCAGTTAGGTCTTCCGCCATGCGCTTGGTCAGCGTCGTCACCAACACACGCTCCTTTTTTTCGCTGCGCAGGCGGATTTCAGAAAGCAAGTCGTCCACTTGGGTGGCGGCTGGGCGGATTTCCACTTCCGGGTCGACCAGCCCGGTAGGCCGCACCACCTGCTCCACCACTGCCCCGGAATGTTCCAACTCGTAAGGCCCCGGCGTGGCTGAGATATAGATTCGCTGCGGTGCGCGCTGTTCGAACTCCTCGAATTTGAGCGGGCGGTTGTCCAAGGCCGAAGGCAGGCGAAAGCCATATTCAACCAAAGTTTCCTTGCGCGAACGGTCCCCCCGGTACATGCCGCCGATTTGCGGGATAGTCTGATGACTTTCGTCGATCACTATCATGGAGTCAGGCGGCAAATAGTCGAACAGCGTGGGCGGTGGCTCGCCGGGCTGTTGCCCGGACAAGTGACGGGAATAGTTTTCTATGCCCGGACAATAGCCGACTTCCAATATGATTTCAAGGTCGAAAATTGTGCGTTGCTCCAGCCTTTGCGCCTCCACCAGCTTGCTTGTGGAACGTAACTGCTCCAGGCGCTCCCTCAATTCCACTTTGATTTCTTCCGCTGCGGCGAGAATTTTATCCCTAGGGGTGACATAATGGTTTTTCGGGTAGACCGTGTAGCGGGCTATGCGAGTCAAGATTTCACCGGTCAGCGGATCGAACAATGACAGCCGCTCAATCTCATCATCGAACAATTCCACCCGCAACGCTTCTTTCTCCGACTCGGCCGGGAAGATGTCAACCACCTCCCCGCGTACCCGGTAAGTGGCTCTGCGCAGTTCCACGTCATTGCGGGTGTATTGCAACTCGGCCAAGCGGCGCAACAATTTGCGCTGGTCCATTAGATCGCCGCGCACTAGATGCAGCACCATTTCGAAATAAGAGGCGGGTTCGCCCAAACCGTAGATGGCGGACACCGTCGCCACAATCACCACATCGCGCCGTTCGATCAACGCTTTGGTGGCGGACAGTCGCATTTGTTCTATATGCTCGTTGAGTGATGCATCCTTCTGTATGTATGTGTCGGATGATGGCACATACGCTTCCGGTTGGTAGTAATCATAGTAACTGACGAAATACTCCACGGCGTTTTCCGGGAAAAAATCCTTCATCTCCCCGAATAGTTGGGCGGCTAGGGTTTTGTTGTGGGCCATGATCAGTGTGGGCCGCTGAATTTGGCTGATGACGTTGGCCACCGTGTAGGTTTTCCCCGATCCCGTCACCCCCAGCAAGGTCTGGTGCAGCTCACCGTCTTTAATTCCCTCTACTAGCTTGGCAATCGCCTGGGGTTGGTCGCCGGCAGGTTGGTAACGGCTATGCAAGCGGAACTGCTTTTCTTTAACCGGCTCGTCCCCTTGGGAATTGCCCACATCATTCATATGCGACTGCTGCCATTTATGGGCCAGTTCTTTCATAATTCTAACATCAACCTGCCAAATTCATCGCTTACTTTAAGAGACTGCCCAACTGGGCAGGCTTGCACACATGCACAAGCCGTCTATGATAGTATATACCTGTTGTCCCCGTATTTATTGGGCAATAATACCCAATTTATGGGATTTGAAACCAAGCCATCTTCTGGGCCAGCCTTGAAGCAGCATCATTTTCTCAGAGCATCGACATGCAACGACTGATCGTCGGACTGTCTGGGTCCAGCGGTGTTATCTACGGCATCCGCCTTCTGGAGGTTCTGCATGGCATCCCCGATGTCGAAACTCATTTGATCCTCAGCAAGGGGGCCGAGCTGACTTTGCGGTTTGAAACGCAACATGGAGTCGATGAGGTAAAATCTTTGGCCAATGTGGTCCACAATCCCGAAAATCTAGCTGCTTCTGTCTCCAGCGGATCGTTTCAGGTTTCCGGGATGGTTGTGATTCCCTGCTCCATGAAGAGCCTGGCCCAAATCGCATTGTCGCTAAATGACAATCTGCTCACTCGCGCTGCCGACGTGACCCTTAAAGAGCGCCGCAAATTGGTGCTGGTCCCACGGGAAACGCCATTACATCTAGGCCATCTGCGACACATGACGGCAGTGACCGAGATGGGCGGGATAATCCTACCGCCTGTGCCTTCGTTTTACCATGCCCCAAAAACTATCATGGACTTGATCGACCAGACAGTGGGAAAAGTATTGGACCAGTTCGGCATTGAGCATCATCTGTTTCGGCGCTGGGGCGGCGATGACACCTGAGGCGTTCGGCGAAGCCGCCAAGCGCATCATAGACGGGGTTGCGGCTATGACCCTGGCCACTTGTGACGGGGGGGTTCCTTGGGCCGCCGATGTCTATTTCGCCGGTGACGATTTTGAACTCATCTTTTTTTCTTCGCCAAGTTCCAGGCATTGCTGCAATTTGGCGGCCAACCCGGCCTGTGCCGCCACGATCCACCCTACGGCCAATTCGTGGAGAGAAATCAAAGGGCTGCAAATAGAAGGTGTCGCTGAACCCGCCGCCACGGTGGGAAGCAAGGCGCGGGGATTAGCCGCCTACCTCGGCAAGTTCCCTTTCGCCCGCGAACTCATCGCAAATCCAAACGCAACAACACATACCTTTAATAAAGCAACGATGTATGTGTTGCGGCCATCGCGCATCCTTTATGTGGACAATTCGCTAGGTTTTGGGACGCGCTATTGCATCCGGCTGCTCGATGGGCGCATCCAAGGACCGCCGGAACAGGAGAAATGAGCCTAAATCAGCATGTCGGGCAACATCTTTATCCGTTGCCCGACTTTCCTGTCCGAAAGCCCAAATGTCGGGCGCAATGCAAAGAGACGCACCCGGCCTACATGGTTTTGCTGTATGCATTATTGGAAATCACCTTAAATGGTCTATCGGTTCGGGTTAATCAGCGTGGAATCAATGTAGTCGCCAAGGCATTCAGCCATTAACGCGTGCCCAACAGGCCCTGGGTGATGATAGAATTCCTTATCAATATCCACTTCTTGGGCTATCGCCTTGGGTTTGACGCAAGGGTCCAAGTCCAGATAGTTTACTCTAGCCGATTGCCAACCCGTTGGATGGACCAAGCCAGTGGCAGCCAATTGGACGAGTTTGCGGGCACCATTGAAATCGTCGATATTGGTCAGCTTTACCACCATGATAGGAATTCCCCATTCTTGGGACAGTTGCGCCAAGCCATCGCCAATGTGGCGATAGAGACGCATATAGTAATCCGTGAACAGTTTAGGGGCATAATATTCTTTGTTTCTCCAGTAGTGCGAGGCATACCACCAACTCACCCGGAAGCTACTGCGGGCATCATCATAATCCTGATTAAAACCAGCTATTTCTTCTGCCAAAGCAAGCTTGCCGCGCGAACCGGAGAAACGGAACCTAGGTTTGGGCAACCCAAAATTGAAATCATTAGCCGGTCGGATCAAGTCATGTGCAATATAGGCAAAAACAATCGCGTCAGGATGATACTTAACTGCGGTGGTCAATAATTTGAGCCACATCTGATCCACACCATACCCCCTAACCGCCAGATTGACGATCCTGACACCTTTATCCCCCAGCATTGCGGCGATTCGAGCAGGGTAGTCCTCCTCGCCGGCGCGGACATCGTGCCCAGCGGTGACAGAATCGCCGATAAACAAGATAGTCTTAATATGGGTTGCGCCTGACGATGGCTCATGTATTCTGACATCAGTCTTGCCCCAGCCAAGATAAGGGTCTAGCCCCATTTTTTTTCCATATTGGTCTAGCGATAGCCCGTCCTTTTGGGCGTTGTTGCGAAATTCCGAAAGGTAACGCCAAATACCGGAGCGTTTGGCGAAAAACAACTGGACCGTGCTTTCGATAATAGTGTGCGCCAGCAAGGCCATCAATAGAAACATGACTAGCCACATTATCCAGGGCTTTATATTCAATTCATTACTTTTCATCAACATACAGCGTTTTCAACATCAATGGGTTGCTTGTTGAACTTCAAGTCCGCGCAAAAGTAAGTAGGAGCTCATACGTTTTTTAACAACTAGAAAATAAGGCTTAACCACCTACCAGCCGGAAAGTTAAAAAATAAATGGTCACCTAGTTATATTTGACTGCGTTGGAAATGTCCGCGTGGGTTAAAGGTCGAGGCATCGGCAAGCGATTGGAACAGCTCGCGCTCATGGTCTCCCAATACGGTTGGCACCGCAATCTGCACTATCGCGAAAAGATTTCCCGCTCCCTTGTGGGGCGTGGGTAATCCACGGTCAGCGATGCGCAGTTGCTGTCCGGCATGGGTTCCCGGTGGAACTTTTAGGCGCACATCCCCCCCCAAGGTAGGCACTTGCACCGTGGCACCCAACACCGCCTCCCAAGGCGCCAAAGGCAGGTCCAGGTACAGATCGTGCCCGCTCACACGGAAAAAGGGATGCGGGTGCAAGGTGATATTAAGAAACAAGTCACCTTCAGGGCCACCATTTTGCCCTTTTCCACCCCGCCCGGAAAGGCGTAAGCGCTGACCGTCCGTCGTGCCCTTAGGGATGCGGACCTTAAGTGTCCTCGGCACTTTGCGTAGGCGGCCCTTGCCGTCGGCCTCGGTCGCCGTCAGGCTAAGTTCCAATTCGGTGCCGTGGTAGGCTTCCTCCAAGGTAATGTGGGCGGTGACTTCATAGTTCTGTCCGGGGGTGGGCATTTTTGTGCCCCGACCCGCTCCGCGCCCCTTGCCAGTGAACGCAGCAAACAGGTCTGACAAGTCGACTTCCTCGGCGGAAAAGGGAGCGCCGCCAAAGTGCTGCTCCCAGCCGGGGGGCGGACGGAAATCCTGGCCTGGCTGAAAAGTGCCTAACTGGTCGTAGACACCGCGCTTTTCCGGGTCATGGAGAGTCTCATAAGCCTCTGCGACTTCTTTGAATTTCTCTTCAGCACCAGGCTCCTTGGATACGTCAGGATGGTATTTCCGCGCCAGCTTGCGGTAAGCCTTCTTGATCTCCTCCGGGCTGGCCTTCCTGTCCACCCCCATGGTCTTGTAATAATCTTTGTATTTCATTAGGTTACTAGATAAAAATAGCAAAACGACGGATATAGTTTGAACGGATCTTGATGCGGCAGGTGGAAAAAACTGGCTACCTACTTAAGGCGGGACACTTATTACCAAAGGCTTAACCGTTCGCCCCGAGCTTGTCGAAGGGTGGACGGTTAAGCCGTTCATGGTTCGACCCTTCGACAAGCTCAGGGCTCACCACGAACGGCTTAATCTTAAACTGTCCCGCCTGAAGTCGGTAGCCAAAAAACTCAACGCACCGTCACCAGACCATTCTACACCTCAATTATCGCATCGTTGGCAGGTTTTGAAATCAATTTGAGGGATAATTGTTAGTTTATTCGACAGTGATTTTCCTGCAAAAAACCTAATCGAACGCATAGCGGAATTCAACTTAAGAATCCACAATACTGAGAGTGCGGCGTGATTTTACACGTCATCCTCCTTTTAGCTTCGGTGTTATCCGTTAGCTCTAACCAGTGCGATTAAAAAAAATAGCTTTAGTTGTTTCTAAACTCTAGATTTTTTAAGCTATACTAGGGTAATATATATAGCACTATTCACAACCAATGCTTTGGAGCTCTCATGAACGAAAAACTAAATGAATTGTCCGAAACCGAACTGGCCCACTTGATTGATACCGCACAGAAAACCCTGCGCGAAAGGCAAATAGGAAAGCGCAAAGAAGTAGTCACCCAAATTAAGGAATTGGCCGCTTCAATTGGATACGCCGTGGAGTTAACCGAAATTTCATCGGAAAAGACTGTCGGAAGTTCCAGAAAGGGTTCCAAAGTACCGGTGAAATACCGTAACCCAGAAAATCCCAAACATCAATGGACCGGGCGCGGCATGCAGCCGAAATGGCTGCGTGAACTGCTTGAGCAAGGAAGGTCTTTGGATGAGTTCGGTGTTGCCTAAAACCCTGCCGCAAGCCTAGCCGATCAAAAGCCAATAGGAATGGTTACCTTCACGCTTATGGGTGCATACCCATTGCGCTAGGGCTGCATCAGGCAGGGCTTCAATAAACCCACTCGATGGTTCTGTGCATTATGCCTCGGGCCATCGAGTCGGCCAAACCTATACCAGTTGATGTTGGTTTACCTTAAGATATAGGGCGCTCTAGGAAAGAAAGATACATAGGGTTCCCTCGCCCCACAGGTGCGGGCAAACCTATAAGTTGCTTTAGTTCCGCAACGCCCCATAAAACCAATATTTTATGGAGTATTATCTTAATGAAAGCATTTATAAACGTGATGTACATCGTGGTGATCGCCACTTGGGCAGGTTGCGCACCCCCGCCCCAGGGTATTGCACAATCCGGTGGATTCGGTATGCCGTCGACTGGAACAGCGGCAGGCCAAATACCAGCAGCCAGTACGCTAAGCGGGCAAGTTCCGGTGGTCTCTGGCGCTGCGGCAGGCGTTCCGGGTAGCGTCGCAGGCACGGTGCCGGGTTCTGGACTCAACCTGACGAATATTTTGGTTCAACAGTTAGGTGTTACGCCAGCGCAGGCCACAGGCGGGGCTGGCTCCCTCTTTTCCACGGCTAAGCAGACTATGAATCCTAGCGATTTCGCCCAAGTCAGCAGCGCCATACCGGGGATGAGCCAATACTTGGCTGCGGCACCCGCCCAAGCCGCTCCCACCTCCGGCACGGCAGGCCTATTAAATGCCGCTAGCGGAGCCCTAGGTGGATCAAACAGCACCTTGGGCACGGCAGCCTCACTGGCAGGTTCATTTCAGAGCCTAGGCTTGAATTCCGGCATGGTGGGCCAATTCATTCCTATAGTATTGCAGTACGTCCAGACTACCGGCGGCTCCACTACGATGGGTTTGCTGCGGAGTGCTTTGTTGCATTGATATATACAGTGTTTTCCAGCGTTTTCAGCATCAAATAGTTACTTGAAATGTATCTGATTGCATCAGGCATACAGCTCAATCAAAGCTTGATTGAAAATCCGGTATTAGTTTCATGTTGAAAATGAAAACGCTGTAAACTCTCACGCGGGTCGGGATTTGTTATCCCGACCCGAACATTTCTAATCGCACCCCGCCAATACAGTTTCCTTGCCAGCTTTAACATCAAGCGTTATTCTCATGGCATAAATTTAAGCTTCTGGACTGGCTTTGATGATCAGGATTCAATAAAATCAGACGCTTGATTATCCCGTTGAGAATCTATTAAGTTGGCATCAGGCATCAAGTCTTCCCACACCGCTAGCGGCAACTTGCAAGTGCCAAGAAAAGCCCGCTCCAAGTGCATGGCTGGCATCATTAACGCCGCTGTGTTTCTTGCCGTGACCGGGCTAGTCGTGGCGGTTTATCTTAGCCCCTTGCAGGGCTTTCTGACTGATGGCCTATGGGTAAAGCAGCGATTGGCTTTGTTCGGTCTTTCCGCGCCGCTGGTGTTTACTTTTGGCTCCGCATTGCTTACTGTTGTTGGCACCCCCCGCCTGCTGCTATGCTCGCTCGGTGGAATGGTGTTTGGATTCGCATGGGGCTTAATCTGGACGCAACTTGGCACACTATTAGGTTCCTATGTTATTTTCTTGTCCATCCGCTGGTTCGGGAGGGATTATGTCCTGCGCCACTGCTCGCATCTACGCGGGTTTTCCCAGCGCATGGCAACGCGTGGGTTCATGTCGGTGGTGTTGATTCGGCAATTGCCAATCCACGGCTTCTACAACAATGTGTTACTTGGGCTGGCCCCGGTGGGTCATGGCGATTTTCTGTTGGGCAGTCTAGTGGGCTTCTTGCCGCTGGGAATTGCCGCTTGCCTTCTGGGCGCGGGGCTGATCCAGAGAAATTTGCTTCAAGGTGTGGAGTACCTCGCCTTAGGCTTGGCCTGTTCGGTCGTGCTCGGATTTATCCTCAAACGCTTATTCAATAAACTATCTGTAAACTAAGGATTATGACTTTACTTGATTTGGAGTCCGTGGCATGTGCGGCATAGCCGGTATATATATGCGTCAACACGCTGCGGCAGGTGCAGACCTCGACAGTCTGGCTCGCCGCTTAGACCACCGTGGGCCGGATAAGATAAAAACGCACTTGGACGGGGCATTGGGGCTGGCCCACACCCGGCTTTCCATCATTGATTTGGCGGGTGGCGACCAACCCCTGTTCGCCGATAATGGACGTTTGGCATTGATTGCCAACGGTGAGGTCTACAACTTTGTTGAACTGCGCCGTGAGTTGGAAGCACTCGGCGCGGTCTTTGCCACGCATTCGGATTGTGAGACGATACTCCACGCCTACCAGTATTATGGCGAGGAATTTTTGGCAAGGCTTAACGGCATGTTTGCCTTCGCACTATACGATAGGCTGGCCGGAAAATTGCTTCTGGCGCGGGACCGTCTGGGTATAAAACCGTTGTTTTTTGCAGAAACCAACGGCGGGGTTTATTTTGCGTCAGAACAGAAGGCGCTTTTCCCTATCCTGCCGGGTGGTCCGGCTATCCAGCCTGATGCCCTGATACAAAGTTTGGAAACACGCTTCAACACTGGGGCCGCTACCATTGTCGCAGGAATCGAGCGCCTGCAACCGGGTGAGGTGGCTACGTTTCAGTCGGGCAGGCTGGTGTCCCGGCAGCGTTACTGGTCGCCCTTCGACCTCAGCATTACGCCTGTACATTATGAAGAAGCGGCGGAATCGTTTGAGGTCTTGATGCGGCAGGTCATGCTAGAACACATGCGTAGCGATGTGCCATTCGCCCTTTTCCTCTCTGGGGGGGTGGATTCCTCTGTCGTGTTAGAATGGTTGCGCCGGGAGGAAGGCACGCGCGAACTGGCCTCCTATACCGTCGCTTTTGCCGATGCGGCAAAAAACGAGGATGCTGAGGCCGCAAAAACCATCGCCAGACGCTTCGGATTGCGCCATAACATCGTTGAACTGGACTGGCAGACGCTGTTCAACCACATGCCTTTTGCGGTCTGGGCTGCTGACGATTTCATCATCGACCCTGCCATCCTGCCCACTTCGTTGCTGGCGCGGGTGGTTGCGCAGGACTTCAAAGTCGTGTTCAGCGGCGAGGGGGGCGATGAATTATTCGCCGGTTACGGGCGTTACCGGCGGACAAAGCTACAGCGTTGGCTGGCCAATCTGCGCAGGCCGGGTTCTGGGGGGTTCCGCACCCGTGGAATGCTCGGCGCAGAATGGCGGAACCGCCTGCTGAGTCCGGCGTTGCGGGAACGCTTTCCCGCCGGACGCCTTGGGATTGCCAATGCCTGGGGTTCCTCACCTGAAGTTTGGAGCGATTTGCAGCGTATGCAATATACTGACATGGCTACGGAATTGACCGACCAGCTATTGGTCAAGGTTGACCGGATGTTGATGGCATGGGGATTGGAAGGCCGCGTCCCGCTGTTGGACCACCGCTTGCTGGAATTCGCCATGCGCCTGCCCGATGACCTCAAAGTACGCGGGCGCGAAGGCAAGCTCTTTCTGAAGCGTTGGGCGGAACCCATTTTCGGCAGCGAGTTGGTCCGGCGTCGGAAGAGCGGGTTTACGGTACCGGTGGGATTGTGCATGCAAGGGGAGAACCTGCTAAAACTTCGGCAAATTTTGCCGGGGCATAGGGCTTTTTCCGGCCTTTTCCAACCATCCGGCATCGCCGCGCTGGTCAGCAGGCAATCAGCCAAACAGGATGTGCATGATATTCTCTGGGCACTATTGCAGTTTGCCGTTTGGCATCGCATTTTTATCGAGGGCAATGGCGAGAAGCCTGACGTTTGCGCCAATCCCATTGAGTTCATCGCCTGAAAAATAAATAAAATTGGAGTTGGGTTTTGAAAATCCTGCATGTGGAAATGGGCCGCCACCTTTATGGCGGTGCTAGACAAGTCGCCTACTTGCTGAATGGCCTGCAAAAGTTTTCCGGCGAATATGGCTTGGTTTGCGCCGCAGGCGCGGAAATTGCCGGTGCGATAAGCAACCCGGATGTGAAAATCCACCGCATCAAAACCAAAGGCGATGTGGACCTGAACTTCATAGGCCGTCTGCGCAAGGTCATCCGCCATGAAAAACCGGATTTGTTGCATGTCCACAGTCGGCGAGGCGATATGCTGACGGCATTGGCGGGCCGATTGGAAAAAATTCCTATGGTCCACAGCCGCAGGGTGGATAATCCTCCCAGTTTTTTTGACCTGCACTTCAAATTTCCGCTATTCCATAAAATCATTACCATCTCAAGGGGCATCAGAGAGGTGTTGTTGGAAGCGGGGGTGGCGAAGGAGCGCGTCATCTGCATTCCCAGCGCGGTGGATACGGAACGGTTCAGCCCGGTTAAAGCAGACCGAGAGGGGTTTCTGGAGGAGTTTGGCCTGACTGGCGACGGGCCGGTGTTGGCCATGATCGCGCAACTGATCCCACGCAAGGGACATGCGGTTTTTTTCGAGGCGCTGCCGTCCATACTGGCAAAACACCCACGCGCCCGTGTGCTGATCTTTGGGCGGGGGCCGCTCAAGGACGAGTTGGAGCGTAGCATCCAGAAGCAGGGTTTGGACAGGTTCGTCCGCTTTGAGGGTTATCGAACCGATCTTGAAAAAGTCATTCCCTATGTGGATATGGTGGTGCATCCTGCGTTCATGGAAGGTCTCGGGGTCGCTTTGCTGGAAGCGGCTGCTTGTGGCGTCCCCATCGTCGCTTGCCGGGCCGGAGGCATACCAGAGATTGTCCAGGATAAGTTAAACGGATTTCTGGTCAAGCCCGGCGACAGCAAAAGCTTGGCAAGACATATCATCGCGTTGCTGGATGATCCAGACCAATTGCGGCAATTCAGCTTGGCTGGACGGGAGTTGGTATTGGAGAGCTTTTCAATTGACAGAATGGTCAGAGACAATCACCGCGTTTATGTCGAAACGCTGGAAGGTGGTCGATGAGCCACTAAGACCGGCTCGGTTTTAGAAACCGAGTCGGTCTGATTTGTCACTAGTAGGACGTACGCAAAAACGTCTTCAGTGGATATGATAGCGCAGGTTATTCAGTTACAGCGTTTTTAATATTGAAGAGTTACTTGTTGAGCCATACAGCATTTTCATCTTTAAAATAAGCATAACAAAGCATATTCAGCTATCATTTCAAGTTAACTGAATATCTTGCCCATTCATTCCATCTATCAAGTAATTCTTTGATGTTGAAAACGCTGTAAGTATGAACACAAAACGTCCCCATTTGGCAATTTTTGTAGCATTCTCAGGCACGGGCGGTGTCGAACGGGTAGTGCATCATCTGTTGCAAGGCTTGGCCACCCATGATATCGATGTTGATTTGTTGGCGGTGGTTGGCAAAAAAGGCTGGTTGCCGGAAATCCCTTGGCCAAACATTCGCGTAATCGACCTCAAAGTCAAACATACGCACCTTGCCTTGCCGGCATTGACCCGCTATTTGCGGAAAGAACGCCCTGATGTGTTGGTGGCGGCCAAGGACCGGGCAGTTCGCATTGCAGTGCTTGCCCGTCTGTTTGCCCGTGTCGATACGCGTTTAGTGGGGCAGTTGCACAATAATATATCGGGCTATTTGGAAACCAAAACCCCTTTTCAACGCTGGGTGCGCTGTGCCCCCATGCGCTGGCTGTTTCCACTAGTGGACATGATCATCACCGTATCCGAGGGTGTTATTGAGGATACCATCAAAGTGGCTGGATACCCTCGCGAGCGTCTGGTCGCCCTGCCCAACCCAATTATCACACCGGATGTATTCCGCAAAAGCGAAGAACCGGTAGACCACCCCTGGCTCAACAACCCATCCATTCCTGTCATTCTAGGCGCCGGCCGGCTGACCAAGGAAAAAGACTTTGCCACCCTGATTAGGGCGTTTAACATCGTGCGGCGGCAAAGGGAAGGCTGTAAACTGGTCATCATTGGCGAGGGGCCGCTGCGGCAAGATTTGGAAAACCTAGTGGCGGAACTTGATTTGACCGGAAGCGTCGCATTGCCGGGATATGCCGCCAACCCTTACGCGTGGATGAAGAAATCCGCATTATTCGTTTTATCCTCGGCTTGGGAAGGTTCCGGTAATGTACTCATTGAAGCGATGGCCTTAGGCGTTCCGTCCATGTCCACCGATTGCCCGTACGGGCCGAGTGAAACCTTGGCAGGCGGCAAGTTCGGTGCCTTGGTTCCCGTAGGCGACCCGCAAAGCATGGCCAAGGCTATGCTTGATACCCTGTCCAACCCGCTTTCGGGCACAGCATTGCGAGAGGCGGTTGCGCCATTTTTCGTTGAAAGTAGCACGCAACGCTATTTGGAGGTATTGGGTTTCGCCTATGCTGATAGCCTCATTTAATAGTCACAACGAAAACGCCAGTGATGCCGGCTTGAGCAGGCTTGACACTATTGGCGGCTTTGGGCTTTTCCTTTTTCTGCTCTTCTTCCAGCTTAACGCCACCGTCGCCTATGTCGGTTTGGCGGTTGTGGGGCTCGTTTTTGTGTTCCAGACAAAAACATGGATGCCAGTGTTAAAACAAGACCCTGTGGCACAGGTTTTCCTATTGATCGTCCTCTACATCCTGTGTTATTCCGTCTGGGCCAGTTGTGAGTTTCCCGCAACAGCCGAGGATCAACGGATTGCGGCATTTAATTTTATGCACTGGCTATTTTTCATTCCAGTCGCTTGGCAGCAATTCCGGCACAGAAAGCATATCAACAGTATGCTGCTGGTCCTTGCCGCAAGCCTGCTGATCAGGATTATCGTCAATTTTGATTGGGCTGATGTATGGAATCTAGCAAAAGTTGAAAGAACTGGGTTTGGATTGGCGCTAACAGTATTTGCGCCTATCGCAGGCGGCACGGTATTGGGCCTGTTATTGCTTGTGCCCAGCATGATGAGTCAACAGCCCGCTAGCGCAAGATGGCTAGTAGGGTTGAAAGCGAGTGTCTGGCTAGTCTGCCTGTTGATCTTACTCGAATCCATCGTGTTAAATCAAACGCGTGGGGCTTGGCTGGCTTTGGCCTTGGTATTGCCTGTGGCTTTGATTGTCCGCTATAAAGGCTCGTTAATTGGCGCTGCGAAAATATCAAGCAAAAGCCTGGTCATTTTGGCAATCATAGTTGGATTGGCCGCTTTTTTTCTTCATGAAAATTATGCAACCATTTTCAATCGTATCAATGCCGAACAAGTGCGTTCCGAACCTGAAGTGGTCAAAATGCAGGTTGAGGGACAGGAGGTTCTGATGACCAGCAGCGTTGGCTACCGTAAAATACTGTGGGAAATCGGCTGGCGGAAATGGAAGGAAAGGGCTTTCTTGGGGTGGGGTCCGGGAACAACTGAGGCATTGGTTAAACAAGAGAATAATCCCCTATTGTCACAATCCGTAACCCGCAAGGATGGCAGCATTGAAACCCTGCACTTGTATCACTTGCATAATCTGTATCTCGAATTCCTAGTGCGCTTCGGTGTGCTTGGCTCTTTGCCGTTTTTGGCCTTGCCCTTGTTGCTTTTGGCAGGTGTGTGGAAAGCCCAAGCCAATGGAAGTATTGGATGGGATTATGCATGCTTTCTGTTTGCCGGTTGGATTTTTATGGCGATTATGGTTTTTTTTGATTTCCAGATATACAAGTATGCTTGGCGTAACTATTCCCTGATATGGGCGGCCCTCACCTATGCCGTGCATCTTGAAAATCAACGGGATTTACAGCGCTTTTAATATCGAAGAGTTACTTGATAGCTGGAATGAAAGGGCAAGGTATTCAGTTAACTTGGACCATTAGCTGAATATCCTTCATTACTCCCTAATCACTACAAAATTGGACAAAGTGTATGATGGGCAAAGGCCCCTAGGGCCGTGCCCATCTTGGTCGGCGCTGTTTGACGGGCACGGCCTGACGGCCTTTGCCCATCCTACCAATCAACCATTTTTAGAGTGATACGGGAGTAGGTATATTTTTAAGATAAAAACGCTGTACATGAAAAAATACCCGCAAAAAAATAAGAAAAGTAGCTTTTCGATCTACCGCCGCCTAATCGGCTATGGCTTGCCGCATTGGAAAATGTTTACGGTGTCGGTGGTTTCCATGTCGATCTACGCCATGCTCGGGCCGGCTTTCGCCAAGCTGATCCAACCCTTGATTGACGGCAGCTTTATCGAGCACGATCCGTCATTCCTGCGCCAAGCGCCTTGGATATTGCTAGGCCTTTCGTTGATCCGGGGTGTTACCGGTTTTTTGGGTGATTATTGCTCCGGCTGGGTCGGCCGCCGCATCATAGCCGATATGCGCCGCCAGCTTTTCGATCAATTTCTAAACCTGCCTTGCGGGTATTATGACCGTGCCTCCTCCGGCGAATTGCTTTCCAAACTGCTGTACAACACCGAACAAGTGGCACAGGCCATGACCGAGGGCGCAGTCAATATAGTCAAGGACGGCCTGAGCATGATCGGGCTGACCGCGTTGATGTTGTACGAAAACATCCAGTTGTCGATGATCTTCCTGGTCGTCGCGCCGATTTTGGCCGTCAGTGTGCGCAAAATCACCCAGCGCTTCCGCAAAATCAGTTCGCGCATCCAAGATTCCATGGGCAGCGTGGGCCATGTGACCCAGGAAGTCATCGAAGCCCAGCGCATCGTCAAGGTGTTCAACGGCAAGGCTTATGAAACCGTCAAGTTTGGCAAAGAGAACGAACACAACCAAAAGCAGCAGATGAAGTTGATCTTCACCAACGCCATGAGCGGGTCGGTGATCCAGTTGATCTATGTGAGTGGCTTTTCGGCGATTCTCTATGCGGTGTCCT
Organism: uncultured Methylococcaceae bacterium; assembly: GCA_903934875.1. Lineage (GTDB taxonomy): Bacteria > Pseudomonadota > Gammaproteobacteria > Methylococcales > Methylococcaceae > Methylumidiphilus. The sequence goes on along the minus strand of CAIZPP010000067.1, from coordinate 20,943 downwards.
TGGATTCCGTGCGCCAGTCCATCACCCCCGGCAGTTTGATTGCCTTCATCGCCGCTATGGCGATGATGCAAAGCCCCATTAAACGGTTTACCCAGGCGATAGGCATAGTGCAAAAAGGTGTCGCCGCCAGCGAGAGCATTTTCGAGATGGTGGATATGGAACGGGAAAAGGATGTAGGCAGCATAGAGTTGGACAAAGTGGAAGGGCGGATCGAGTACCGCCATGTCAGCCTAGGTTATCAAGACCGCCTGGAAAATGCTTTGGACGACATCTGCCTCACCGTTCCCTCAGGCAAGACCATCGCCTTAGTCGGCCAGTCGGGCAGTGGCAAAACTTCGCTGATCCGCCTATTGCCTAGGCTGTACGATGCGACCGCAGGGCAGATTTTGATAGATGGGCACAACATCCGTGATTTGACGCTGGACAATCTGCGCAAACATATCGCCTATGTCGGGCAGGAAGTCACCTTGTTCAACGACACCGTAGCCAACAACATCGCCTACGGCAGCAACCGCGTGGAAATCTCAGCGGATGCCATAAGAGAGGCCGCGAGGGCGGCCCACGCCTTGGAGTTCATCGAAGAATTGCCGCAGGGATTTGATACCCAGGTAGGCCAGCAAGGCATTGTGCTGTCCGGCGGGCAACGGCAGCGCATCGCCATAGCCCGCGCTCTGTTGAAAAACGCCCCTATCCTCATTTTGGACGAGGCCACTTCGGCCTTGGATGCCGAATCGGAGCGTTACGTCCAGGATGCCCTGGAAGTGTTGATGCGCAACCGCACTACGCTGATTGTGGCGCACCGGCTATCCACCATCCAGAATGCCGATGTGATCTATGTCTTGCGGGCGGGGAGCATTTTGGAGTCCGGCACCCACGACGAGTTGATGGCACGCGATTCGTTCTATGCGGAATTGAATCGGATGCAATTCAACCATCCGCTTGAAGGGTAAGTTGTTGGGTGCGCATTGCGCACCACTGCCCCGGCATCCATACACGGCCCTTCTGCCGACATCGGCGGTTGGCTGTTATTTTATCCCGCCTGTCACGTGTGTTGGCTTTGGTGCGCAGTGCGCACCCTACGGTGTTGCCAACGTGTGTTTAAAATCAGCACCACTGCCCTTACGGATTCATTGCAATCAACGCATATTATATTTTTGCATTCGATAAAGCAGGGTGTCGCGGGAGATGCCCAGTAGGCGGGCTGCGCGGCTGCGGTTGTCATGGGTGCGTTGCAGGGCTTGCCTGATCAAATGCATTTCCACTTGTTCCAGTTCAATACCCTCTTCGGGGAGGACGAACTCACCCCAATGGGCGCGGGGAGTGCGGGCAATGTCTTCAGGCAGGTGTTCCTCTTCGATATGACGGCCTGCCAACAGAATGCAAAGCCGCTCGCAGACGTTGCGCAATTCCCGCACATTGCCCGGCCAGCCGTGTTCTTGCAAACGGGAGAGGGTGCTATTGGACAGCGTGGGTGGCGGAAGCTTGTGCAGAGCGGCGAAATGACGCAGGAAATGATGCAGTAACAGTTGAATGTCGCCCATGCGTTCGCGCAACGGCGGTATTTCCAGTGGCACGACATTCAGGCGGTAGTAGAGATCTTTGCGGAACTCGCCCTTGGCTATCTTTTCCTCCAAATTAGAATTCGTGGCGGCGATGATGCGCACATCGACGCGAAGAGCAAGGCTGTCGCCAACCGGTTGAATGTCTCCGGTTTCAAGAAAACGCAACAGTTTGGCCTGGACGGGAATGGGCAGCGAATCTGCTTCGTCCATGAACAGGGTGCCGCCGTCTGCGGCTTGCAAGCGCCCGGTCTGGTTTGCCACCGCACCGGTGAATGCCCCCCGGCGATGGCCAAACAGTTCTGATTCGACTAGAGGCTCGGGCAGGGCGGCACAATTGAGCGTGATGTAGGGCTTCTTGGCGCGTGGGCCGTGGTTTTGCAAGGCGTTGGCCAACAGTTCTTTGCCTGTGCCTGTTTCGCCACAGATCAGTACGGTAACATCGGTTGCCGCCACCATTTTCGCGCTTCTAAGCATTGCCTCGAAATTAGGCGACTGCCCAATCAATGCATCAAACATGGGCTTGCAATTTTATTGGCCGGGGTGGGAAGATTCAAATCAGCTTTTTTGACAAAAAACATCACTATATTACACGAAAAACCTGAATTTTTTCACGCAACTTTCATGTTTCCCGGCAATTCTCATTGCAGAATTCTGTGGTTTGCATATGCACCGCCAGCGCTTGCCGATTCGCATGAATAGATGTCGCAGAACAGACCCATTACACGCTATAATAACGTGTAGTCTTTCGCGAAAGCTTGTGTTTTTTGATATTTATCCACTGGGCTTTAGATAAAAATGAAATTTGATATAAGCATTAAAAATTTTGGCAAAATTGATAATGCAACCATAAAATTACGTCCTTTCACTGTATTAGCAGGGCCTAATTCGTCTGGAAAAAGCTTCATTACAAAAGCGTTGTATAGTTTCTTTAGCACAATCAATGCGGATCATGTAACAATTGAAACGCTAAAACGAACTACTCAGATTAAAAGGATTGCCGAAGTATTAGGTTCAACTTTTCAAAATCCAAGTTGGGCCGTAAATTATGCCCTTAATGATTTTGTATCAAGCATAAATCTAATCGAAGAAAAAATTGAGGATACTTTTGTAAAGAATACTTTTTCCAATCAAGTATCTCGATCATTTTTGTTAAAAGAAGCAATTGACAAATTAGAACGCTCATTCAATAATCTAATGTCAGCCACAGTAGCTCGTAAATACTCAAAGATTAGAGAGCATTCAGACCCTATTAAGCAAAATATTAATCGGCTTAAAAAAATTGCTGACAACCCTAGCGAATGTCTTGTAGCAGGAATCAGAGATGGAGTTATTAATGCTTTAAAAGAAAACTTTCAAGTATCCAATCTAACTGACCTTAAAAATTACCATTCTGGTGATGAAGAGTTTTCTAGCTTTAATTTAGATAAGCTTGGGAAAATAGAAATAAAAAAAGAAGTATTAGTTTTTAGTTTAAATGCAAGCAGTATTGATGAATTCCAAAAACTTTATAATGTTGTATACCTAGAGTCACCCGTTTATTGGAAAATGATAGATGCTTTAAATTCTGTTAGAGAAAGTAATCAGTTTCTAAGGTTAAGACGACTTAGGCAGACCGATTATCTTTCAGGTGTCCCAAAGCATTTTTATGATCTTGTTGATTTGTTAAAAAATAAAATCAAAAGCAGTGACAGTATTAGTTTTGAGCAAGGAGCAATTAAAAAAGAAATCGGTGGTGAGATCATAATATCGAAATCTGGTGATTTATATTTTAAAGAAGAAGGCTATGCTAAAAACATCAATCTTCACTCTACAGCATTAGGTATTACTAATTTAGGGATCATTTTGTTATTAATTGAAAGAGGCATTCTTGCAAATGGGAGCTATATTTTTGTCGATGAACCAGAGGTTCACCTGCACCCGGCATGGCAAAAGATAATGATTAATACTCTATTTGAGTTGAGTAAAAAAGGTATTAATATTGTTATAGCTAGTCATAGTATTGATATGATGAAATGCATTCAGAATATCATGGAAAAAGAAGAATCTCTTATTTTAGAGGATCATTTTGGCATAAATCAGCTATCTGCTAAAGGCGAATCAATAAACATCAGTGATGACGTATTCAAAAGAATTTCATCAATAAAGAACGATTTAGGGAAGTCATTTTATGATATGTTCTTAGATAGCAAGTGACAATACAATATGGAAATGAAAATAAGCATGAAATCACTTAATGACTTTCTTGAGTTGATGGATCATGAGTTTGGAGAAATTGGCATCGAACTAGGCGTTTATGGCCTCAAAGTTGATGGCGATAACAATGGATTGAAACAACATTGCAATCTTAATAAACTGAAGTCTGTCGATTATATTTACAAAGAAAATAACAAATTTCCTTTGATCGAATTTAGCGATATTTATAGGCAACAGAATGCTATATTAGCAGAAATAGATCAATTAAAAAGTTGTGACCTGTCCAGATCATTAAGAACCGATCTTGTCAAGGAAAGGCATAAAAAAATTCTATCTGAACTAGTTCAAAAATTCAAAGATACATTGACAATAATAAGTAAGCTGCATAATCATATTTCAGATATTCCAGAAAATTTACAAAATCAATCTCAAGAGTATCGTATTGTTTATGCACCATTTCACCCTGAAATAGCCGAGGATAAAAAACAAGATTTGGTTAGATTTCTGGATCGCCTAAAAGATAATATCACAACGGCTATACCTAATGAAATGTGTGAAAGAGTCAGAGTAATTCATATTGCGAATTTTTTAACATGCAACTCGTAGGCGGATTTTCGATGCAATCCTCCATGATACTAAAGACAGGGGCGGACTTTGGTTGTTGTCATGATTCGAAGCAATGAACTGTGCTGTTTTAATGGACGATAGTATTCGATGTTGAGAACGCTGTCATGAGCGACGAATTCGACCACCAATTGCAAGCCGCCAAACGCTGGGTCCTAGAGGCACGGGATGGCGGCTGGCTGGCGGAGGCCGACATAGCCCGGCTCCAAGGTTTGGAAAACCGCAGCCCCAGCGGATTGTTTGAACCCGGCGCACACCGGCCCTTGGTGGCGGCATTCTTTGGCGGCACAGGCGTGGGGAAAAGCACCCTGCTAAACCGGCTGGCGGGGCAGGCCATTGCCAAGGTGGGGGTGGAGCGGCCCACTTCGCGGGAACTGTCGATTTTTCTGCACGAATCTCTGCATATACGCCAATTGCCGGAGAGCTTTCCGGTGGACCGGGTGCGTGTTGCCCGCCATAGCGATGACAGCCGTCGCCAAGTATTGTGGATAGACATGCCCGACATTGATAGCACCGAAGCCAGCAACCGGGATTTGGTTGCCGACTGGCTACCGCATATCGATGTGCTTATTTATGTGGTAAGCCCCGAGCGTTACCGCGACGACAAGGGCTGGCGCCTGTTACGCGAGCATGTGAGCAAGCACGCGTGGCTGTTCGTGATGAACCAGTGGGACCGTGGGCAGGAGGCGCAAGTGGCGGATTTCATCAAACTATTGCGCCAGGGAGGCTTTACCAGTCCATTGGTGTTTCGCACGGATTGCCGGGAAGAGTTGGATAAACGCAAGCCCGACGAATTCATCGGGCTGGAGTCTGCGATTCAAGTTTTGTCCGAGACCCACTTGGTGGAGCAACTGGAAAAGCGGGCTTTGAACGCCCGCAGGGATGAACTGCAGGCCGCAGTCATAGCCTGCCTAGGTCGTTTGGAAGGGGAAGCAGGGGCAATCGAGGGATTGCCGGGGCGATGGGAGGAGATTTGGGGCGTAGGCGTGGCGGGCTTGTTGGAAGGCCTGCAATGGCCTATGGCTGAGGTGGCTTCGGCATTTGTACACCATGATGCCAGCCCATTGCGGCGTTCCATTAAGCTGGAGCAAAAAGAGCCAGAAAGCCCATCGTCGACTACAGCTTCCATCCTTTGGGATGAATGGGCGCAAATGCAATTGCAAGATGCCCTAGACCGATTGTTGGTGGAGGCCAGCGAGCGCCAACTGCCCATCAGGCCATTGCAATCCAAATTGGCTAGGGTGGCAAAATCAGCCCCAAAACTGATGCTAGACGAGGCCCAAAAGGGGTTGCGCTTGGCCTTGGCCAATCCTGGCAACAGGATGCAGCGGCTGTTGCTCAAACTCACCGCATTGTGCGCGGCGCTTTTTCCGGTGGCCGCGATGGCTTGGGTTTCGTGGCAGGCGTTCACCGCTTATTATCAAAGTGCTCTGACCCATGCAGGTTTTTTAGGGGCTGATTTTGCCGTCCACAGTGTGTTGATTGTGTCCATGGCATGGCTGCTGCCTTTTTTTATCAATCAGCAAATCAAACCTTCCCATGAGCGTACCGCCCGCAGAGGCCTGCGCAACGGGGTCAATGCCGGATTTGCACGAATTCAGATGCTGGCGGATGAGGCATTGGCGGCTTATTCTTCCGAGTTGGGCACCTGCCTGCGGGAGGGTCGCAGTTTATTGCGTCCAGTGAGTTTTCGTCAGGCTCACGAACACTCCATGATGGAGCGGATAATACCGAAGGAGGAAATCCAAAATGGGAGTGGCTGGCACGGTTGAAAGTGAATATACAGCTAATATCCTTTTTGGGTTAGAATTCTCCGTTAAACTAACGGCTTGGGATGGATGCCAAACCCAAGCAACAGTGCCCTTAATATTTTTAAACACCCCAGAAACATGAATTATTCACAGGAAAATGTTCGGCCAGGCAAGGCTGATAATCTTGTTGGCACACCGGGCAACAAATCCCCCAAGCCATCAATCGACTGGGGACGCTGGTTGTTCCTTGCTTTAATGGCGATTTTTTTACTCGCTGTGGGTTACCGGACGATCTATAACGTGGCTTGGAACGATGTGGAGCGTGGCGATTTCACCGTTTATCGTGCGGCGGGCCAAGCCGTCATTGATGGTACAAATATCTATAAGGCACAAAATATACATGGCTGGCTTTATGTCTATCCCCCGCCGTTTGCCATTTTGACGGTGCCGTTCGCTAAGCTCCCGCTGGCTTGGGGGAGTGGACTCTGGTATCTGATTTCACTGGCGGGTTTGATCTCCGCCACCATCATGGCAGTCAAGCTGGCAGGTGAAGTCGCACCAAGCGCAGTCGGCAAAAATAACGCAGGGTGTGTGTGGCAAATGCCTCTGGCAGACGCTTGGACCTTGTGGCAAGTGCCCGTCCTATTGGCATCTCCTTGGCTGGTTTCCGGTTTGATGCGTTGCCAGGCTTCGGAATTTATGATCTGGCTGATGATTGCGGCAATCTATTTTTGGTGGCGCGGTCACCATGCCTGGGGCGGCATGGCTTTGGCGGCGGCGACCTTGATCAAGGCTTTCCCCATCGCCCTCTTGGCTTATTTTGCATGGCAAAGGCAATGGCGTTTCGTCGCTGCGTTTTTATTTTTTTTAAGCGTGGGTGGCTTGATACTGCCCTCTGCGGTATACGGTTGGCAAAAAAACTTGGACTATTGGCAGCAATGGGGGCAGATAGTCGCAGGACCGGCACTATCCGCCAACCAGACGCGAGAGGGTAATTTCCTTTACGCCCAATTGCTGGACAGCCAGAAGCCGCGCAATCAATCCCTGGAAGCGCTATTGCTCAGTTTGAAGACACCACCGCAACAGACCAAACCGTTACTGGCGGTTATTGCCTTGGGGATGTTCGCCGTCATGGCTTGGACGGCGAAAAAATCCGCAGGCAAAACCCAGCTTGTGGTGGTTTCGGCCTTTGTTATGTGGAATCTGTTGATTCCACCCATCTCGGAAACCCATTATTTCGGTTTGCTGGTTTTGCCCTTTGCCGTGCTGACGGCCATTCTTCTACACGATAATGACCTATTTTCCCGTAGGCTGGCTTTGGGGGCATTGCTCCTGTGTTTCGTCTTTTCCTTGTGGACCAACCTGGACAAGAGCATGGAGTTGCAGCGCTTGTTGTGTTGGGCCAGCTTGGGTGTTTGGTCAGTTCTGCTCGTCGTGGCCCAGCGTAGGTTTGGTGCTAAGCCCACCGCCGATAGTCTCGCAGAATGAGTGCCACTGGCCATGAAAATCCGATTTGGAAGCAGGTCGGCAAACAATTTGCGGCGAACGTGCTGAGTTTGGGAAAAAACTGGCGGGATAAACCCCTGACCCTATTCAGGCTAGGTCCCGTGTTTCTGCTGTTGGTGTTGGCTATCCGCTTGGTCACACTCGGTCTTTACCCGTTGGTAGACCCGACCGAAAGCCGCTATGCGGAAATGGCCCGCAAGATGCTAGAAACAGGTGTTTGGGTCACTCCGCAAATCGGTTACGGCATTCCGTTTTGGGGCAAGCCGCCTTTGGCTGTTTGGTTGAACGCATTCTCACTTGGCATTTTTGGCATCAACGAGTTTGCTGCGCGCCTGTCGGCCCTGCTGCTGTGCGTGGGAACGGTTTGGCTCGTTGGCCGCGCCGCCGTCCGGCATGGAAGAGAGCAAGATTTTACTGCTGTGGCGATTCTCGCTGGTATGGTGTTGTTTTTCATCATGGCCGGAAGTGTCGCAATGGACCAGTGCCTCACCTTAGGGGTCACGCTGTCTATGGTCTCGTTCTGGCTGGCATTGCACAAAGGCAAGCCCTATTACGGCTACCTCTTTTTCATCGGCCTGTCCATTGGGCTGTTGTCTAAAGGGCCGGTGGCACTGGTTTTGGTTGGCCTTCCGCTTGGGTTGTGGACACTGGTTCGTAACGAATGGAACGCTGTCTGGCGCGGTTTGCCTTGGGTCAAGGGCACTTTGTTGATGCTGGCCGTCAGTGTCCCTTGGTATTTGCTTGCCGAGCATCGCACACCAGGTTTTTTGGAATACTTCATTGTCGGTGAACATTGGAAGCGTTTCACTGAGAAGGGCTGGCAGGGCGATCTCTACGGTAGTGGCCGTGCCCATGCCCCCGGCAGTATATGGCTCTATTGGCTGTTTGCGGCGCTGCCGTGGTCGCCGGTTTTTCTCGCCGTGCTAGGCACAGCGATCTGGCGCAGAAATGTCAGCCATTTGTTGGATTGCCCCGATGGCTGGCGCTTGTATTGCCTGTTGTGGATGCTCGCGCCGCTGATGTTTTTTACGCTGGCTGCGAATGCCATCTGGACCTATGTCATGCCCGGGTTGCCGGGTTGCGCCTTGCTGCTTGCCGAATGGCGGAGGGATGGCAGCTTAGGCTGGTTTGCCAATGACCGGATTGCATTTGCAATCGGCATCTTGTCCCCCGCCTTGTTTTTAGTTGCGGTGATGGCTTGGCAAGTCGCGCCTTTCAAGTTTGTCCGCACTCAAAAGGCCCTAGTGGTACAGTATTTGGAACTGCGCAAGGGCAGTGAGGACAAGTTGGTTTATCTGTGGGAAAACCCCTACTCCGCTCAGTTTTACACCCGTGGCAAAGTGGGCGAACTATCCAATGTCGAAGAATTCCAGGCGGCGATGGACAATCCCAAGCAGAATTTTTTCGCATGCCCCCGTAGGAGTTGGGCCGATCTCCCCGAAGCCATCAAAAGACGTTTGCAGCCAGTCGGTGCCCATAACGGTTATTTGCTGCTGTATCGTTTCTCCCGGCCAGAGGGGCAATGATGTCTGTGGCCATATCCTTAAAGCCGGGTGCTTGAGATGGCGAGCCTACCCATACAATTGATTATCAACGCCGATGATTACGGCTATTATCCCTGTGTCACCCGAGGCATACTTGAGGCCGTGGCTGCGGGCACGGTCACAGCCACAGGCATACTCGCTAACGGGCCGCAGTTGGAGAAGCAAATCGCCTGGACTTGCGAGTATGAAAACCTTGATTTAGGCGTACACCTTAATTTGACTTCGCGCAATCCCTTGACCTACAGGATGGCAGAACAACTCGGCAAGTGGGAAGGGCAGTTTCCAGGGGTTTTTGCGATGACGGGAGAGCTTGTTGCTGGACGTGTCGGTTTGGACAGCGTCAGGGAGGAATGGAGTGCCCAGATTGAAACAGTCATCAATTATGGCATAAAGCCCCAGTTCCTGAATTCTCACGAGCACATCCACATGTTGCCCAACTTGCACCTGTTGACCAAGGAACTCGCCGGGAAATACCAGATTCCCCATGTGAGGTTGACCCGCGCCGAGTGGGTGCCGCCATTGGGTTTTTCTGCCGTGTTAAGGAATGTTCTGCTGCAAGCGTTGGCAACGGTCAACGGTTTGCGGATGGTCGCGGAGCTTCCAATTTTCATCGGTTTGGGACGTAGCGGCAAACTCGATTTGGCTTATCTGCACAAGCGGCTTGCCACCCTGAAGCCGGGTGCGACCTATGAACTAATGTGCCATCCCGGCCATTTCGACCCCGCCGAAATTGCCGATCCGCGCCTGTTGTCCTATCATGCTTGGGAAGACGAATTGGCCTTGTTGACCGGCCCCGGCGTCAAGGCATTGTTCGAGGCCCTTAATATTCGTTTGATAAACTACCGTGAATACACCACTAAGCCTGTTGCCTGAAATCAGTGTCGTCATTCCCGCCTATAACGAGGGGGAGGGCGTGGATCGTGCCTTGGCAACCATCGCCGGGATTTTGCAAACGGTTTCCGCCGCTTGGGAAATCCTCGTGATTGATGATGGCAGCCGTGACAATACCTATGCACGGGTTTGCCGCTACGCCCAAACCGAATCCAGGGTCAGGGGGGTGTCTTTCAGCCGCAATTTCGGCAAGGAGGCGGCGTTGTTGGCAGGTTTGAAATATTCGCGAGGCAGGGCGGTTGTCGCCATTGACGCAGACCTGCAACATCCTCCCGAATTGATTCCTGACATGATAGCGAAATGGCGTGAGGGGGCAAAGATCGTCCATGCGGTGAAGCGCAGCCGGAAAACCGACAGCGTGGGCAAGCGCTTGGCCGCCTTGGCGGTGAATCAAATCATTTCCCGGATGGGCGGCATCAACATCCATAATTCCTCCGACTACAAACTGCTGGACCGTGAAATCGTGGATATACTGGTTGGGCAATTGCCCGAGAGGGAGCGGTTTTTCCGGGGGCTGTCCAGTTGGATAGGCTTCAACGAGGAATATATAGAATTCGATGTGTCCAACCGCATTGAGAATGAAAGCAAATGGTCGTTCTGGTCCTTGGTGGAGTTGAGCATCACCGCCTTGACTTCGTTTACCAGTGTGCCCTTGCGCATCGTCACTTTTTTAGGCTTGTTGACGCTGGTGCTGGGTTTCGCCGTGGCGAGTGAGGCGCTATGGTCTTGGTATCACGGGCAAGCGGTTTCCGGCTTTGCCACCATCATCATTACGCTGCTGCTGATCGGCAGTTTCATTATGATCAGCTTAGGCATCATCGGCGAGTACATCGCCAAGATTTACGAGGAAATCAAAGCCCGCCCGCCTTATTTGGTCAAGTCCACGGTGGGGATTGCAGATGAAAAACTAGCATAAGCACACCCATTGGGAGCGCGGGCGTATCGCCCGCTGAATGGGCGGCCGAATAACCTGCGCCATCATATCCACTATCAAGTAACTCTTTGATGTTGAAAACGCTGCATCAGTCAATAGCCGCATCAGGGGCATGGTATTGCAGCCCAAAAGCCTGGGCCACACCCCGGTAGGTCACTTTGCCGTTGACAATATTGAGTCCTTTCCGCAAAGCCGCATTGTCTTTGAGTGCCTGATGCCAGCCCTTGTTGGCCAGTTGCATCACATAAGGGAAAGTGGCATTGGTCAGCGCCAGCGTGGAGGTGCGCGGAACGCCGCCGGGCATATTCGCCACACCGTAATGGATGATCCCATCCACCACATAGATGGGATCCTCATGGGTAGTCGCATGTATGGTTTCCACGCACCCGCCCTGGTCTATGGCGACATCCACAATCACCGCTCCTGCTTGCATGATTTTCAAGTCTTCCCGGCGAATCAGCCTAGGTGCCGTCGCACCGTGGATGAGCACACCGCCGATGACCAAATCAGCCGTGGCGATTTGTTCCAACAGATTGTGCCGGTTGGAGAAAATCAACTGCACATTGGCCGGCATCACATCGCTCAGGTAACGCAAGCGTTCCAGCGACAGATCCAGTATCACCACCTGCGCCCCCATCCCCGCCGCTATCTTCGCCGCATTGGTTCCCACCACCCCGCCGCCTAGGATGACAACCTTGGCGGGCGCGACACCAGGGACACCGCCTAACAGCAGGCCGCGCCCGCCGTGTAGCTTTTCCAGATATTTCGCGCCTTCATGCACGGCCATCCGGCCCGCCACTTCCGACATGGGTGTCAGCAGGGGCAGTTCGTGCGATGGCAATTCGACGGTTTCGTAGGCAATGCAGATTGCACCGGAGCCGATGTGCGCCTGGGTCAGGCGCTCGTCGGCGGCAAAGTGGAAATAGGTGAATATGGTCTGGCCCGGCTTAATCCGCGCCCACTCGGGTTCGATGGGTTCCTTGACCTTGACGATGAGGTCGGCTTCCGCCCAAGTCGCATCCGCATCGGCGGCGATGCTTGCGCCTACGGCGGTGTATTGTTCGTCAGTGAAACCGCTGCCTAGGCCAGCCCCTTTTTCCACCAACACTTGGTGGCCTGCGGCCACTAGCGCCTCGGCACCCGCTGGTACTAGGGAGATGCGATTTTCATTAGTCTTAATTTCTTTTGGTATGCCGATCTTCATGGTTCATTGTTCTCCAGTGATGGCGTTCTCTATATCAGATAATTACTTGATGAACCCCAATGGTTTGAGAATACATAGTCTAAAGCATTTGGAGGGAGCAGCCTTCAGATGCAGTACAGGAACATGAGGCTTGCCAAGGCTCCAATGATCGCCATGAAGTAGACTATAGTGGCTATCTGCTTATCTCGGCGTAGCCCGAAATCGAAGAACGTGCTCCGCAAACGGTGCGCCGAACTCCACAAGGACAGTGTGATGACCGCGAAGATCGCCAGCTTGGCTAACCAATGACTGGCAAACCCATGCATGCCCTCGTAAGTCAGCCCATCAGGGACATGACCCAAGGCAGCGAGCAGTGTGAGTAGAATGAGTACCGGGGTCACGAACGCAGTGACCGTGCCACCAGCGGCAAACGGCCCCCATACGATGGGTTTGTTTGATTTGGCCATTTAGAAAACTCCCGCTAGGAATATGAACACCACTGAGACGACCGCCCAACCTAGGTAATGGGCACCGATGATCACGCGGTCTGCAACGAACTGCTCACCGATCTGAATGGGCAAGGCCTTCGGGGTGAGATTGAACCATGTCACACTGTGGTAAACAGAAAAAGCGAGTGCCACGAGGTGGAAAACGATGCTCATTGGCGAACGCAATGCCTGCAGGAATGTCTCATAAGCCACTTGGCCCTGTGACAGACGCCAGATACCCACCAGCAGGACCACCGTGTAAATGCCGATGAAAACACAGGTCAATTCGCGCGCAATGTAGCGCATATAGGTTTCGTTGCGCCAATACCACCGCGTATTGGATATTTCGCGTTGATAAGGCTTGCTGTTTACTTTAGCCATGACGATAACTGCTCCTTAAACCAGTCTATGGTACTTGCTATTTTGACTTGCTGTAACGCACCCGCCGGGTCCACATGCTTGGGACATGCCTCGGAACAGGCACCGACGAACGTACATTCCCAGACACCCTCGCCGGATGCCACCTCCTCCTGCCTCTGCTCCCGACCGCCATCACGCGAGTCCAGGTTGTAACGGTGCGCCAGCGTGATCGCCGCCGGGCCGAGGAACTTTGGGATCAGGCCGTACTCGGGGCAGGCCGAGTAGCAGATCATGCAGTTGATGCACATAGAATACTGCTTGTAGCGCTTGAGTTCGGCCGGTGTCTGGCGGTACTCGCCCTCTTCAACAGGCTTGTCCTGCTTGGGGATCAGATAGGGTTTGACGCGGGCGAGCTTGGATACGAAGTCGTCCATACCGGTGACGAGGTCACGCTCAATCGGGAAGTGCGCGAGTGGCTCCACGCGGATTAGGTTCTCGTAATCGCGCATGAACGACTTGCAGGCGAGCTTGGGGCTGCCGTTGATCATCATGCCGCAACTTCCGCAGACGGCCATGTGGCAAGACCAGCGGTAGTTTAGCGTTGGGTCAATGTTCTCTTTGATGTGGTTAAGCGCGTCAAGCACCACCCATTCGTGGTGATGAGGCACCGAATAACGCTGCCAGTAAGGCTCGCTGTCGGTCTCTGGATTGTAGCGCAGAACCTCAAGTTCAATGCTGCGGTCAGTCATTTCTTATCCCCTGAGTAATTGCGCACACCCGGCTGAGACTTCGTCACCACCACCTTGCAGTAATCGATGCGGGGTGGCTCGGAAGGATGATAGTATGCCAAGGAATGTTTAAGATAGTTCATGTCGTCCCGCCCGGTGAAGTCAAGGCGCTGATGCGCACCCCGCGACTCCTTGCGTGCCAGTCCGCTCAAGACCAGTGCTTCCGCGCAATCGAGCATGGAACCCAGTTCCAATGCCTGCAACAAATCCGTGTTGTAGACGTTCGTCTTATCGTGCAGGGAGACCCCTGCTGCGTAGCGGCGGCGCAGTTCGGCAAGCTTCATGGCCGCCTCGGCGAGTCCTTTCTCGGTTCGATAGATGCCGGCATTCAATTCCATCGTGTCCATCATTTCCCGGCGCAAGCCGGAGATTGATTCGGTGCCTACGGGCCTCATGAACAGTGCCCGGATGCGGTCCTGCGCAGCTTGTGCCTGTGCCGACAGCGCTGCATCATTGCCCGCCTGCGCATCCGAGTTGAGATGTTCGATGGCGCTCAGCGCGGCGCGCCTGCCGAATACGAGTAGCTCAGTGAGCGAGTTAGAGCCTAGCCGATTGGCGCCGTTGATGCTTACACAGGCACACTCGCCCGCCGCGAACAAACCGCCGAGCGGGGTCGCCGCACGGATGTCGGTGTGAATGCCGCCCATCATGTAGTGCACCACAGGGCGGATGGGAACCATATCCTTGACGGGGTCCACACCGAGGTAGCTCGTCGCCAGCTCGCGCACGAAAGGCAGGCGCTCGTCTATGAGTTTTTCGCCCAAATGCCGCATGTCGAGATAGACGCAGTCGCCCCAAGGGGTAGGAATGGTGTTGCCTTTCTGCTGCTCGTGCCAAAACGCTTGGCTCAAACGGTCACGCGGGCCAAGCTCCATAGTCTTGAGGACTAGTTTGCCCACCGCCGTTTCTGGCCCCAAGCCATAATCTTGCAGGTAACGGCGACCGTGCGCATTGACGAGTATGCCACCCTCGCCGCGGCAGCCCTCGGTCAATAATATCCCCGTGTTCGGCAGGCCCGTTGGGTGGTACTGGACGAACTCCATATCCTTGAGCGGCACCCCTGCGCGGTAGGCTAAGGCCATGCCGTCGCCCGTCTTGATCGACCCATTGGTGCTGAATGGGAACATGCGCCCGGCACCACCGCCTGCGATGATTACAGCCCGCGCACGGAACTGATACATGCGCCCCGAACGCATTTCGATTGCGGTCAAGCCCCGACAATGACCGTCATCAACCAGCAGATCGGTCGCATAGAACTCGTCGTAGAACTTGATCGACGGATACTTTAGTGAGGTCTGGTACAGTGTGTGCAAAATGTGAAAACCAGACTTGTCTGCGGCGAACCAAGTACGTTTGATTTCCATGCCGCCGAACGGACGCACTGCGACCGATCCATCCGGTTCACGGTTCCAAGGGCATCCCCAATGTTCAAGTTGGACCAGTTCACGCGGTGCCTCTTTGACAAAATACTCGACCGCGTCTTGGTCACTGAGCCAATCGCCGCCGCCCACGGTGTCGTTGAAATGGTGTTCAAGGCTGTCGTCGGCCTTGACCGCGCCGGCTGCCCCCCCCTCGGCTGCGCAGGTGTGGCTGCGCATTGGATAAACCTTTGATACGAGTGCGATGGTAAGGTGCGGGTCGGCTTCAGCGGCAGCAATCGCTGCCCTCAGCCCCGCGCCGCCCGCCCCGATGATGGCAATGTCTGCTTGTATCGTTTCCATATTTGTTTTATAGAACCCTTGTGTTGTTTTTTAAGTTTGTTCCAAACGGGAATTGAACCGCTTTGCCGGGAAACACTCACCTGTCATAAGCAGACCTATAGATGGCAAGGGCATCTTCCTGTTTGACTTGGCGGGGGTTGTTCCCCAACAGCCGGGTCACGTCCATGACCTTTTCAGCCATAATCGGAAGGGCGCTTTCAGGAACATTCACCGCCGCAAGGTTTCGCGGCAGCTTTAAGTCCGCAACCAGTCTTTCGATTTCGTCCAGCGCGGTTTGTGCGGTCACGTCTTTTCTACCGGTGAGGCTTCTTGCAATTATCTTATATTTCTCTTCGTTCCCAGTCATATTGAACGCCATGACCGGGAGCAGCATCAAGCTGGTGGAAAGCCCATGCGGGACATGAAACATCCCTCCCAAGGGGTAGGCAAAAGCATGGGCTGCCGCGACTCCCACGTTGGCAAACGCCATCCCGGCCAGCAAACTTCCAAGCAACATGCCTTCCCTGGCTTTTAGGTCGCGGCCGTGGTTGAAGGCTATGCGTATGTTTTTGGAAATCAATTCAATGGCTCTTAGCCCAAGCGCTTCGGAATAGTCATTGGCATGAATTGAGGTGAATGACTCCAAGGCGTGGATCAGCGCATCCATGCCGGTAACCGCAGTGGCATAGGGCGGGAGGCCAACGGTCAGCTTAGGGTCGAGGATGGCATAGCGGGGCATCATCTTTGCGGAAACCAGCCCTTTTTTCAGTTGCTGGCTTTCATCCGACAAAATGGCGATATGGGTGACTTCGCTGCCGGTCCCGGCGGTGGTGGGTATGGCAATGGTGGGCAGTGCGCTTTCCTCCAAGAGGTCTACCCCAAGGTAGGCGTTTATATCCTTGGGGTTGGTGACGAGGGCCGCCGCCACCTTGGCGGTGTCCAACGAACTTCCGCCGCCGAGTCCGATAACGGCATCGACACCCGCCTTCCTGGCCAACTCGACAGCCTCCCGAACTAAGGCTATTTCCGGGTCCGGTAGAACCCGGTCAAACAGAACAATGGTTTTGCCTGCCGCTTCCAGTAGCGTTTTCAGTTGATCATATATCCCCGCTTTGACAATGCCTGGATCGGTAACAACCAGTACTTTGCCTGCCCTAAGCCCGTCAAGAATCGGGACCGTTTTTTCCAGCGCGGACTCGCCAATCAGAATTTCCGGCATGGGTAATAATTTCATCATCTTAAATCCACCGATGTAGGGTATATTTTATAAAATAAGTAGTTGGGTCGTTTTCCAGCTGTGACAGGTTCAGGGCGAACAGTGTTGGCAGACGTTTTGCTTAAGTCCTACCACGGCGCTTTCCGGCTCTGGTGGCAACGAACTGTGGTAGCTTGTGGACTGCGGCGACTCGTCGCCGAACTCCAAAAAGTGCAAACTGCTACCCCTTGCAGTTGGGCTGAAAGATGACCAAGGCCGTTGCATGGAAGCGGATAAGTTCAGAATGTTGCTTCCATTAGACTTTATCAGAAACCCACTGCTTGACTCTGCTTTTGCTGCATTGCTGGAAGGTTTCCGATAAAGTCTATTGTGTAACAATTAATCAAAATTGGCTATAGGGGGGGAACGTTTAGGCGAAAAGCAGGATGATGTATAGACGTAATGTAACATGGCACTGGCGCAGATATGCGTTTGCATATAGGTATTATTACCCATTGAAATGCTTAGACTTATCCTGAAAGATCACAAGTTTGTAACACTTTGCCATAGACAACCGTCCAGTCACCCCATGAGAATATGAAGCGAAAGGGCAGTTTTAACAGGTAGCACAATTTGACGCGATATGCTTTGGATATTTTATATAACTTTCAATTGCTTGTAATTATATTTCTGTACTGTTTCACTTAGTATTTCCTGTTCAAAATAGGGAAAATAAGTTATCTGTAGGGGATTTTGCGGTAAAATTCAACTTATGCAACGAATTTATTGTTTCCTATTAAATATTAGACTCAATATGGATTCAAGTGACTTGATCGTGTAATCTTACGCAATGAACAAGCCGCTATTTATCTAAAAGCATCTGATTGGCAACGTACGGTGTTACGAAACCTTCGCGCCGCCTCGTGCCATTGCCCCTAAAAAGTGTAGTAGTGCAATTAATTCTCATGCCAGTTTTTACGTTTCAACACAAATAAAAACTTGAGCCTCAAGTTTTTAATATCGAGGAGTACAAATACCATGATGACAGGTTCTGAATACAGGCAAAGCCTGAAGGCTCGGAAACCGCTAGTAGTGTTTATGAATGGCGAACGCTTAGAGGGAGAGCCGACCGAACACCCGCTGGTCGCCGCCTCCATCAATTCCATCGCGCTGACCTACGAACTGGCCGAAGACCCCAAATACCGCAGCACTCTGACGGCGACCAGCGCGTTGACCGGGAAAACCATCAACCGTTTTTGCCATCTGCACAACAGTCCCGAGGATTTGTACCAAAAAGTCGGAATGCAGCGCTTGCTGGGGCAGAAATGCGGAACCTGCTTCCAGCGTTGCGTCGGCATGGACGCTTTCAACGCGACTAACATCACCTCATTTGAAATAGATCAGCGCTACGGCACCGACTACCACAAACGCTTCGTCAACTACTTGAAAATTGCCGAAGAAAACGACTGGGTGGTGGACGGGGCCATGACCGATCCGAAGATCGACCGCTCACTCCGCCCGGCACAACAGCCGGATGCCTATGTCCGCGTCGTGGAACGGACAGACGACGGCGTGGTGATTCGCGGGGCCAAAATGCACCAGACTGGCGCGATCAACTCGCACGAGATCATGGTCATGCCGACCCTCGCTTTGAAGGAAGACGAGCGCGATTTCGCCATTTGCTGCGCCATTCCGGCGGATGCGGATGGCATCGTCTACATCTACGGTCGCCAGTCTTGCGACACCCGCCTGACCGAAGACCCGCCGGGCGAGAGCCTGGACATCGGCAGCATCTACGGCGGACAGGAATGCATCATCGTCTTTGATGACGTGTTTGTCCCCCATGAGCGTATCTTCATGAACGGCGAGACTGACTTCTCCGGGCGGCTGGTGGACACCTTCGCCGGCTACCACCGCTCCAGCTACGCCTGCAAAACTGGCGTCGGGGATGTGGCCATCGGTGCGGCAGCGCTAATCGCCGATTATAACGGCACAGCCAAAGCTAGCCATGTCAAGGATAAGATTGTGGAAATGATCCACCTGAACGAAACCATTTGGTCGAGTTGCGTCGCCTGTTGCTATAAGGGTACGGAAACCCCGGCAGGCAATTTCTTGGTGGACCTCTTGCTCGCCAATGTCGCCAAGCACAACGTGACCCGCTTCCCCTATGAGATAGCCCGTCTGTTGCAGGACATCGCCGGGGGCTTGATGGTGACGATGCCGGGGGCGAAGGAGTTCGACAACCCGGAAACACAGAAGTATATAGAGCTTTACCTCAACGGGGCGGGCGAAGGCACAGCGATTAACCGCTTCAAGCTGCTGCGCCTGATTGAAAACCTCACCCTAGGGCGCGCTGCCGTAGGCTACCTGACCGAATCCATGCACGGGGCCGGTTCGCCCCAGGCGCAGCGGATCATGATCAGTAGGCTTGCCGATATCGGCAAGAAGAAGGACTTGGCCAAGCGAATCGCACGGATAGAGGTCTAATGGCCACTTGGCAAGAAACATTCAGCGGAAAATGCGTGGATGCCGCCCAGGCACTCGCGGCGGTTCGGTCTGGCAACCGGGTTGTGTTGGGTCACGCCGCCGGTGAGCCGAAGGTTCTAGTGGAAGAGTTGGTACGCCAGGCCGGCAGGCTGACCGATGTGGAAATTGTCCACATGGTCTCCCTGTACGCCTGTGAATACGCCAAGCCCCAATACAGCCAGAATTTCCGGCATAACGCCCTGTTCGTCGGCCCGACCAGCCGCGAGGCGGTGAACTCGGGGCGTGCCGACTACACGCCCTGCTTTTTCTCGGAAATACCGCGCTTGTTCCGCGACGGGATTCTCCCGGTTGACGTGGCGCTGATCCAACTGACACCGCCGGACAGCCACGGCTATATGAGTTTTGGCGTGTCCGTGGACTACACCCAGCAAGCCGCCCAGTCGGCCAAATTCACCATCGCCGAAATCAACCCGCAAATGCCCCGCACCCACGGCAATTGCATCCATGTGTCCCAAGTCGATGCCTTTGTCGAAGTGGACCACCCTCTCCCCGAGATACCCCTGCCTGCAATCAGCGAGGTGGAGGAAAGGATTGGTGCCCACATCGCCTCGCTGATCCCGGACAGGGCGACGCTGCAACTAGGCATCGGCGCCATTCCCGATGCCGTGCTCAAATTTCTAGGCGACAAGAAAGATTTGGGCATCCACACGGAGATGTTCTCCGACGGGGTAGTGGAGCTTTTCGAGCAGGGCGTGATCACCAACCGCTACAACAACATGAACCCCGGTAAGTTCACCGCAACATTCTTGATGGGTACGCAGAGGCTTTATGATTTCGCGCATGACAATCCGAGCATCGACATGCGGGCTGTGGACCATACCAATAACTTGCTAGTCGCAGGCCGGGTGGTAAACTTGATCTCCATCAACTCCGCGTTGGAGGTTGATCTGAACGGTCAGGTGTGTTCGGAAATGATCGGCCCGAAGCAGTTTTCGGCGGTAGGTGGCCAAGTCGATTTCGTGCGCGCTTCCAGTGCCTCCCCTGGTGGAAAGTCAATCATTGCCTTCCCCTCCACGGGCAAGAATGGCTCAATCTCGCGGATTGTGCACAATCTATCCGCCGGGGCCTGTGTCACCACCTCGCGCAATGATGTGCATTATGTCGTGACCGAATACGGAATCGCCGACCTGCGGGGCAAGAGCCTAAGGCAGCGGGCCGAGGCGCTGACCGGCATCGCCCACCCCGATTTCCGCAACGCCCTGAGGGCGCAAACCTAGATACAGCATTTTCAACATCAAAGAGTTACTTGATAGTTGGTATTATAAGACAGGTTATTCGGTTAACCCGAAGGGTTAACGGAATGTCTGTTTTAGGTATATTTTTAAGATGAAAATGCTGTACATAAATATTTCTCCAACTTTACATACTCTTTTCAGAAATGTATGCCAACCAATCATTTAAACGCGTAGAATAATGAACTTATTGGCTTCTCTCAACGCGTTAAGGTGTAACAGGCGAAAGCCGTAGTTCTGCAAAGGTCATTTTGTTGCTCGACAAAAAACGGCCTATGTGCCACTACATCGCTAGGAGTCCCGGTTTGCATTTATGTACAGTGTTTTTTCTTAACTGATGTTACGCAGTCATCGCTAGAGGATGGCAACTTGTGGAGTGCGGCGACTCGTCGCCGCTGGACGCAAAAGGCGGCGACGAGTCGCCGCACTCCACAACATCCGGGCT
>CAIZPP010000066.1 GCA_903934875.1 uncultured Methylococcaceae bacterium | reverse complement strand
GCACATCAGAGCCGAAAGTGGACATTGATGCTTTGGCCGCCAGTTGCGGTGATCCGGCCTTGTGGAACAAGGTCGTGCGAAAGGATCCGGGGGAGAATTAGGCTAATTTTACCTTTTCGAGGGGTTGGGTAAAAACAGCCTTTCTGTACCGTTGGACTTCAAACCCCTACTAAGGCTAATCTTAAGGTCTTCTGGTTTCACCTTACGCGAGGCCATCCCAATGTCGCAAGAACCGGATATCAGCCCTTCAAAGGCTGTTTTGGTGCCTTGGGCTTGGATTTCGATTTGTTCGTCATGGTCGTTGCGCCTGCCAACAATAAAGATTTCCTCTTTGGTCAGATCACCCGGCACCTCATGGATATCGGCATAGCCCTCCTGTTGTAGGAAGGTTTTGGCAAGGGCAGGTAGCAGCTTGCCGCCAATGGTATTTGAACCCTTGAAGCTAAGAATAGTCTGCGGAGTACAGTGTTGCAATCCGGTCACGGATACTAAAATAGAAAGAGGGAAGGGGATTGAGATTTGACAGAGAATCTTTGGCCCAGCCGCGATTCCAAAGGCTAAGATAAAAATGAAAACGATGCTCCCAGAAATTGTAAGAACGGAGTTACGATGGTTCATATTGGCTCTATCTATGAAAATTTTCTCAGCAAATTGTTTATCTACTAATTTAAAATTAGCTCCATCATACTAGAAAACTGTCAGGCTCATATTGGGTTTCAATCAATACAATTCAAAGGCTGGATAAAGCCCCCATTTGGGGAATGAATACAGGAAGTTTTTCGTAGACATCAATCCCCCGCATCAAACTCCGCGCTCTTAAACTTCAGCACATTGCAGTTTTCTTTCACTGCCCGCTGCAATCCATCGTCAAAGCCCGCATCGGATTCTGCTTGAATCTCGATGGCGATTTTCACCTTCACGCCTTGGCGGGAGGTGAATTGCATGACCACTTCATCGACAAGGTCGGCAAACTGTTTTTTGGATTGAATCGGGTCAAGCTCAATGCTGGCGTAAAAATTCCGCTTGGGCCTCTGTGGTGGCGGTGTCACGCCGCCTGCTTCATAGGGGGGCTTTGCGGGATACTGAACTCCGGGTGTTTCTTCGTCTTGCTTTTTGGCAGGCGTTTCTTTCGACTTCAAACGCGCCGCTTCTTCCGCCTCGCGCTGGGCTTCTGCGTAGGCGGTGGCGGTCGCCGGTTCGATCAGCAACAGGGAATCATCCAAAATGAGGATGGTCGCCTGACCGAAACTGAAGCCTATATATTTTTCCTCTTCCTTGGCATAAGCAAGGCCGAAGTAGTCGCGGCTCGACGCACCGGCGGCAATGCATTCCCGAAATACGCCATCACTTTTTAGCCGTGGCAGGTAAAGATAGCAACAGGTCGCACGCCAGACTTCCGCCGCTTTGACTTCTTTGGCATCATCTTTCCAGAACCATGACCTCAACAGCTTGACCAAATGGATCGGTGCCCATTCGTTGATCAGGAGTTCGTTGTCTTTCAGTGTGCGTTCGATTTCCTGGGACAGGACGCTTGCGCCTGCGTTAAGCTGGAAAGCTTCCCATTGCAGTTCGGGTGTCTTGCCGGGGCGGATTTCCTGCATGGGGGCCAGCAGCCATCGGTAGGTCTCGCGGACCATCCGTTGCAAGGCGGCTTGGGCATCGTCTAGGCTCCTGCTGGCCTGTCGCGCCTGGAACTGGTCGAGGTTAAGCTTCATCTCCTTGATGTCGAACACAATGGACTGCCACGCCAACAACGAGCGCACTTGGTCCTTCAAACGGTTGACGGTGTCATAGTCAGCCGCCAGGAATAGCAGGCGGTTCTGCTTCTGGCGTGGTTGGTCGCCCCGTTTTTTGAGGATTTCCGTGGCCCGGTCAATGCCCAATCGTTGCCCGCTTTTGCTGTAAGCGGTATCCGGGGGCAGCACAACCAGGCGCAATGACCAATCGTCAGGCACATCGCCGCTGGCGGTGAAGACATGGATGCCACCGAAAACGCCCGAGGCAAAGCTCTTTTGCAAACGGTCGCGGATGACGGGAAACAAGTCTTCCTTGTCCTTAAATCGCCGCTTGCGCTCCTCCATCTCACGGCGAAGGTTGGGCCGGGTATCGAACCAGAAGCGGTTATTGGCACTGTTGAGATAATGCAGGCGGTCGCCCAAGCGGCGTAGCGCATCCTTGTACAAGCCGATTTGCTGGCCCGGTTGGACGCTGCCCAGGATCACCCGTTCTTGTTCTAAACCCCGAACCATTTGGTTCGCCGTGGTCGGCGCACTGCCTAAGAAAATAGTCCGGGCAATGCGTCGGCATGCCTGGACACTGCCCAGCCGGGTGTCGCGGTTTTCAATGTCGGTCGTCTCGGCGCGTTCACCGTCGATGTCGCGTTCCAGCACAGGGTCCCAACCCGGTGGCAGATAATAAATGATGTCATTGCGGGTATCGGCCTCGTAAAGCGGCAGGCTACCCGGCAGGATCAGCAAATCGTTGTTGCCGTCTTTCCATAGGCGGTGGATCACCTTGGCCATCAGTTTCAACACACCACGGGTGCGCTGGAAATTGTCCAGCGAAGACCAATCCTCGAACAAGCGGTCAAACACCTCTGGGTGGATCGGATAGGCGCGGACCAGCCTGTCAAAATAATGGCTCTCCTGCGTTTCATGCGGAAACTCGGCGCTATTGGCGGCATAACAATCCGCAAAGGCACGGCAGACCGATTCCGCCGCCAGCTTGTCGTTGATGCCGGCGAACAGACGGCGGCGCACGATCTCGAAAGCCTCCTCGGTCGCCACTGGTTTCCATAGCGCCTGGACGCGGGCGAAATAATGGGATAGCGAAGCCAAGGCGGCGATGCCGCGTTGGCTGCCCGCTTCCTTGTCGGATTCCGGCAAAGAAGCCAGCAACACGGCGGTCGGAACGGCTTTTAACGCTTCGGTCAAGGCTTGGATAAACGATAGATTGGAATCGTAGGAGCCGCCCGAATAGGATTTTCCGTCTTCAAACTGCCGCACATAAGACACCAGTTCATCCATCAGAATGACACAGGGCGCATGGCCGGCCAGTAGTCGGGCCAGCACGTCTTTGCCCGGCGAGGTTCCGCTCTCGTCGGCTTCCTTTACTTTTGTATAAGCGGCTTCTTGGCCCAACTGCCAAGCCAGATTGCCCCAGAGTGTGCTGACGCTGACATTGCCGCGCTGCTGCGGCATGTTGGGTGCGAGCTTGTTGCCGTCCAGCACGGCGATATTGGCCTTGGGCAGTTCGGTGATGCCTGCCGCGTCCAGAATCGGCGGGATGCCTTGTAATTCACTGGCCGGGGCATCCCCCTTGGCCAGATGGTACACAGCCAGCATGGTATGGGTCTTGCCGCCACCGAAAGCGGTTTGCAGTTGGATCACCGGGTCGCCGCCTTGGCCGGTCAGGCGTTTCAGCACCGAATCCAGCAACAAGCGCATCCCTTCGGTGATGAAGGTCCGTTGGTAAAACAGCAACGGATTTTGATATTCGTCGGTTGCCGTGCCATCATGCACACGGGAGAGGTCGGCGGCGAATTCGGCTTGCTGGAAAGTGCCTTTCAACACATCTTTGTGGGGGACGGCGATCTCGCGCCAGGGTTTTAAGTTCAACATGGCTTAAATCCTTCTCATGAAATCAATCGTCTGCTCAATGCTTCATAGCCTGGAAACTTGGAATCTACGCTTGCCAAGAGTGCATCGTGATGCAAGGCTGAAGCGATGATAATTCGGTCCAGTGGGTCACCATGATGCAAAGGCAACAAGGCTGCTTGGCTTGCAATGGCCGGGTTGGCATCAAAGACGGTTATTTCGGCCTCTACGGTGGCGGCATGTAACCATTCTTCCAATGGCAAGCTGATGGCAATCCGCCCTCGCTGTATCTGTAAAACGATTTCGTAGATTGACGCACTGGAAATTGCCAAGGTTTCATCACCTTCTTCTATGTGTTGCCTTAGCCGTTTCGGCAACCGGCTATCCTGCTCTACCCACCAAAACCAAATGTGACTATCCAAAACTAGCCAGCGATGCCCATTCATTTGAACGCCTCGGGGTCGCCTTCGATCTGTCTAGCAGTGCGTTCAAACATAGCCTCCCACTCTTCCTCCAAGTAGGGCGAGGAGACAATGTCACCGAGTATCTGCGAAGACCCTTTCAGTTTTTCGGGCGGTCGGCGACGTTTAGGCTTGATTTCAGCGATAGCCTCTTGCGTGGGAAGCACCGTCACAATCAAACGTGCTTCTTCAACATCGGGGGATTCGCCTAGCCAGCGAATAGCTCCATGATCGTAAATGGCCTCGTAACTTTTCAACATGGCTTAAACCCTCATAAAAATAGATCAGGTTGGGTACCGGCATAGCCGATCTCCTGGCCCGCCGTCTCGATATTGCCCCAAGCGGTGATCAGTTCGTTGTAACTTCGGGCATCTTCGGCCCAGCCTTTGCGCTCGCACAAGGTATACAGCCGGTAAGCCAAGGCCCGCATGGATTCTGCGCGGTCGGGCATCTGGGCGAGGAGCGCACCCGCTGCTGTTTCGCCCTGCCGATTTAACGCGAGGATGAGTTGATGCAGGGATTCCCAAACGGCTGGGATCGTGTGCATCTTGCCCGCTTCTTTTCTGCCTGATTCTTTTGTGGCGGGCGAGACGCCCGCGCTCCCAGGGTATTCCGCCCAGCGCAGCAGGCGCAGTTTGCCTCCGCCGCTTTCCACGACACCGGAGGTCTGCAAGCCGCCGACACTGGTGCCTTTGGCGCGAGCCAGCACATCGGCATCGCCATATTTGCCTTCCGCCCAACCTTGGCCTTCAAACCAGTGCAGGCAGAATTGGGTGTCGTGGTCGAAGTCGTCCTCGCTTAAGAAACGGTTGATAAGCTGCAAGGCCGTGCGCACACCCATAGCCTTACCATCCGCTTCCAGCACGGCGGCGTATTGGCTGAAAATCGCCATGCCGGGTCCGATGATGGCTTGGCTCAAGTCCACTGGCGCGACGGGAGAATTCACCCCGCCGTGAGTCATGTCCAGCAACGCCTCCGGCAGCACGGCATTGAGTTCGCGCAGGAATTCGCGGCGGGATATGGTAGTGGCATCGGTAGCACGTTTGCGGCAGACTAGGATGATGCTTGAGGCTAGGGCGTTGGAACCAATGCTAATTGATCGCGCATCACGTTCTGTGCGCATTGGCCAAGTACCAGTGAGCGCAAAGCCAGCGATCAGTACTGCTTCCAAGAATGTTTCCCAACCAGTGCTGGAAGTACCCTCCACCTTATTAGTTTCAGCTTGCTTGAATGCATAGTAGATGGTCACAGGAAAGGCCGAATGAGCTTGCTCCGCCAAATTTTTCATGGCGTGGGTCATACCATCCATGAAGAAGGATTCAGCCTCCGTCTTGCCGCCGTGACGGTAAGGTGTGGCGACCAACTCTTCTGCCTTGGGTACAGCCAGCGTGGCATAAAGATCGGGGAAAACCGGTCTCAGGCTCTTGCGAAGCCAGACGTAAAAAAAATCAGATAAATCAGCATACCCTATGTTATCGAAATATGGAGGATCAGTTGAGACAACTTTACCCAGACTAATGTGCTGTGTCTGCGCATCTCCTTGGACAGCCAACCCAATACTTCCAGGAGCAGCATTTGGCAAAGCCCGACATATACCCTGAATCGAAATTTCAATGTCCCCAGCAGCACCTGCAAATACATTGACTTCTGCAAAGTCAAAAATCATCGGCAAGGCTTGTCTCGCGAAGGTTGTCTTCGCTTGATCTCGGGTAGGACTCCAAGCAACTAGACAACTGTTGTAATCAGTGGTTTTATCCACCGCCATCGCCAAATATACCCCCACCGCTTGCGCATAAGCTTTCGCACCTGTGCCACCAGAATTCAAACCTCTGTTGTCATCAGACATGCCAGATTTAAGGGCATCGATACATACCAATTCGATTGTTTCCTGCACCAGATCGGAAAAGGTTGTCAGCGCCCGCAATTGGCGGCTGGTGAAAAGGTCGCCGTATGCGTCTAATCCATAATTAGAAACGTTTACACGGCACTTACCATGTAACTTGACCTCTGGTTTCCATTCGGGCTTGGCTTGTTGGGAAATGGCTTCATGCTCTGGTATTGGTTCAAGATAAATTCGACCATGCGCCCCTTCTGCAACAATAGCCATAAGACGAATTCTCATACGTCCATTGAAGCCCTCCCCTCTTATATATTTATAATCAACTGACGAATTAGACAGGAGACAAAGAAAACCAGCCCTTTTACCTGCTGATGTACCTTTCAGCGCACTATCAGGCGGCTTACCCACTTTCACCGTGAAGCGATAACTTTCTCCCTCAATCACCGGCTCCACATACGCCTCTTTACCTTCCTTGCTGGATAAAACAAAAGTAGATGCCAACGGCACTTCAATATGGGAAAACGCTGGATTCGGGCTTTTGACGGTACGCGCCCATAGCCAAGCAATTACGGTAAGTTTTTGCCCGACTAGCGGTTTAATATCGGGCCGCTCAACGGCCATTTCAGCAGTCACTTCGATCTTGGGGTAAAGATGGCCAATGCGCTTTTCGGCTTCGGCCCGCATCCATGCGCCATAGCGGCGCACATCTTCGGCCAAGCCTTTGGCACCGGTCCAGTCTTCAAAGGCATCGTGGGTGGAATTCTTCTTGCTCTTTTTATCCGCCTCGACCTCCGGCCCCACCGGCTTGCGTCCGGCAAACTTGGGCGGAATCTCGATCATCGCCTTGTTGATGGTCACCGCCACCGGGTTGAGGTCGGAGGCGTAAGCTTCCAGCCCTAGGCGTTGGGCTTCCAGCGGCAAAGACCCGCCGCCGGCAAACGGATCGTGGAAGGCCGGCAATTTTTCGGGATTGAACAACTCTGCGGCTTGAGGATGGTTTTTGTTGAGGGCGCATGTTTCGCGCCAGGATTTCCAGATTTCCTCGCGGGCCTCAGCCAGCACTTTCTCGTTATTGGTGTTCTCCCACAACACTAGCCGTTCGATGATGCCGAACAGCCGATCTCGCTCGATGGCGGCTTTTTCCTTGTTCACGCCCCGGCCCAGATGACGCTCGTAGCCGGGGTCATTGACCATTTGCGCAAAAATCACCGCCCGCGCCGCCGCCAACGGACGACGCGCCCACCATAAATGCAACGTGGACGGATGGCCGTGGCGGATGGATTTCTCACGGGCAGCGGCGACGTTGATGGCATCCAGCGGCAGCGCTACTTCGATGAGTTTCTTGGGGGTTTTGATCGGATACTCAGACATTAAACAGCCTTTAGCAAAAAGGTAACCGTTTAGCCCCCCCTTTGACGCTTGACCAATTCCCGGTCAAGCGGGGGCGGGCATGGGTGGGGCGGGATTGCCCTTGCGGCGCTCGGCGATCACTTTAGCCAAGTACGGCCAAGGCAGTTGCTTCCGCTTGCGGCAGGTTTCGATCACG
>CAIZPP010000065.1 GCA_903934875.1 uncultured Methylococcaceae bacterium | reverse complement strand
GCCAATCGTGAGTAGTATTTGCTAGGATGACGATCCCTTTTTGGGCTTTCGGATCAAAGCCAAGGAAGGAACAGAATCCACCGGTACCTCCATTATGCCAGACAATATCTGCATGTGCAGAGTGAAGAATATGCCATCCAAGACCCCTGCCCCATGGAAAATTGGAAGCGCTGCACCTGATCCGCTACGGCTTCGCCGGAAGCGCAACCAGAAGTGGGCGGGTTGTAACTCGGGGTATTGACCCCATAGCATTGCGTTTTGGCGTTGAGCGGCTCGGCGATACTGAAAGTCAGCGCGCCAAAGGGTGACTGCCATTTCGCCGAGATCCCGGCTGAATAGCGCATCTGGCCCAGATCGTATGAACCGGCAAAGACGTTGCCCGCATCGAAAAACACACCCAGCCTAACGCTTTTGTTTTCCGTCATGAAAGGCACCGGGAACTGCAATTCCGCTGTGCCAACTAACTTGCTCGACCCGCCGAAAGGGCGCGGTTGCAAGCCGTTATTCAACGCCTGCTGCGATGGTGAATCCCTAGGCCCCAGCGTATTGGCCATCCAACCGCGCACAGAGAGGGGGCCTCCGGCGTAATAATTCTCAAAAAACGGCAGCCCGTGAGTGTTGCCGTAACCACCGCCGTAGCCGACATCGCCCTTTAGCAGCAGAGTCAAGTCCTTAGCAATGGGAAAATACTGCACAGCGGTAATGCTAGCTTTGTAGTAAGTGAGGTCGCTTAACGGCACCGTTGCCAATATGGATATGTTTTGCGAGCCACCCGTGGTGGCGGAAAACAAAGTATTGTTCAGGGTGTTATGGACGTAACCTACGCCCAATGAATAGGTGTTGAAAATGGAACCATTTCGCGCGACAAATGACTGGATATTCTCTGAACTTGCATAGGAGACTGGGGTATAAATACCATTCAATCCATTATTAGTACAGGGGTTTGGGTCTGCGAGTGTAGGGTAGACTGTAATCGTGTTTGTAATGTTTGGGAACGAACAATAACCCGACTCGATTGAAGTTTTTAATCGTGTGTACTCATAGTTGGCATTAAAGCGGAAACTGCTGGACTCGCTCAGAGGAAAAGCCCAGTTAGGCCCGACCGAGAAAATATCGCTGGAATAGTTGGCAAGGTTTGCACTGAATGCATTGGTGGCACGGTAGTTGATGTTCCAGCCAAAGTTTATGCCATCCAAGGTAAAATAAGGATTGGAATAGCCTAAGTTATAGATAGTGCTGACGGTACTGTTATTGAAGCTGAAGCTTACCCTCTTGCCCGAGCCGAAGATGTTGTCTTGGGTCACACTGGCATTGAAAATAATGCCCTGCACCTGCGAATAACCCACACCCGCCATCAGATTTCCCGAGGCTTTCTCTGTCACGGTATAGTTTACATCAATCTGATCGGCAGTGCCTGGAACTGCGGGTGTCTCCACGTTGACATCCGTAAAGTACCCTAGGCGCATAAGCCGTTTTTTGGATTGTTCTATTTTATCCGTCGAAGCCCAAGCCCCCTCCATCTGCCGCATTTCCCTGCGCAGCACTTCGTCGCGGGTCTTGGTGTTTCCTTGCATGTTGATCCGTCGCACATAGACCTGCTTGCCCGGATCGACAAAAAATGTCATGTTAACCGTTTTGTTTTCGTTGTTGATCTCAGGAACCATATTGACGTTTGCGAAAATATAGCCCTCTTCACCGAGACGGTCAGAAATTGACTTGGATGTTTCCGTTGCTGCTTTACGGGAGAAGGTGTCACCCGGACCGATGCTCACAAAATATGTCAACTCTTCGGGAGGCACTATAGTTCTTCCGGTCAGTTTTACCTCATTGACGCTGAATATTTCACCCTCCTTGACGTTGATGGCTATGTAGATTTCCTTTTTATCGGGCGTTATGGATACTTGGGTCGAATCAATGTCAAAATTAATATAACCTCGATCCATATAATACGAGCGCATCTTCTCCAAATCCGCAGACAGCTTTTGCTTGGAGTATTGGTCGTTTTTGGTGTAAAAAGACAGCAGATTCGACGTTCCCAAATCAAAGTTCTTGATCAAATCGCCATCCTCAAACATCTTGTTGCCGACTACATTGATCTGCTTGATCTTAGCTACTTTGCCTTCGGCAATTTTTAAGGTGACTGACACGCGGTTTCGGGACAGGTCTTTGACCTCGGATTCGACTGTCAAACCGTATTTCCCCCGGCTGTAATACTGCCGACGTAGCTCTTGCTCGACCCTGTCTAGAATCTGCCGGTCAAACACACGGCTTTCCGCCAAACCTACGGTTTTTAGCGCCTTGTTCAGATCGTCTGTACTGATATCCTTGTTGCCCTCTATTTTAACGCTGTCAATGATGGGACGCTCCTCTACGGTCACCACCAACACATTGCCATCCCTCCCTATCCGAATATCCTTAAAAAAATTCGTTTTAAATAGTGCTTTGATAATAGCAGGCGATTCGTCTGTATCAAAAGTGTCCCCCACTTTGAGTGGCAGGTAGTTGAACACCGTCCCCTCCGATATGCGCTGCAAGCCCTCTATGCGAAAATCCTCAATCACGAAAGAAGACCCCGGCCAAGCTAGGGGCGAGGTGAATAACGCCATCAAGATAGCGGCTATAGTTACGAGGCGGTTCATTGGCGGAAATAAAAAAAACGAAGAATTAGTCAACTCGCAAATCCTTCTGGACCTGTTCGATGCTGATGTGGCGAATATTTTTTCCCTTTGCATAATAAATGACGTATTCACAAATATTGCACGACCGATCACCAATCCGTTCCAAGGAACGCGATGTCCACATGATGTCCAAACAGGCGGGGGTTGAACTTGGGTTTTCCATTATATAGGTAATTTGTTGACGGACGATGTGTTCATACTCACTGTCCACCAGCTTGTCATCCTGCACCACCCGCAAAGCGGTATCCACATCCATGCGCGCGAACGCGTCCAGCGCATTCCGCAACAAATTCTGGACTTGGCTGGCCAGTTGTTCAATTTCCGTAAGCTGATGTTTCCCCGTCGGCTGGGATGACAGATTAATCGCGTGGCGGGCAATTCTTTTGGCCTCGTCGCCAATCCGCTCAAGATCAATGATCGTCTTGATAACGATCACCACCAAACGCAAGTCGCGTGCGCTAGGCTGCCTAAGCGCTAAGATTTGCGTACATTCCTCGTCAATGGAAACCTCCATCGTGTTGACCTTGCCATCGTCGTGGATGACGCGCTTGGCCAACTCCACATCGCCATCAACCAAAGCCTTTACCGCAGCCTCAATCTGCCCTTCGACCAATCCACCCAAAGAGAGGACACGATTACGAATATCAAGCAACTCATGGTCGTATTGCTTTGAAATGTGTTGATGCGGGTTCCCGCTATCACTCAACGTTGCCATAAATTTAGGGTGTTAGAAATTCTTTGATAACTGGGTAGTCCGCTTGGCACCTGTGCGAGGTTTGGCTGAATTCTATCAACTCCCTCTCTTACATGAAAGCCGGGGCCATGCCAAAACAGCCTTACCTCAAGCGAACCTTGGGCAACCCTTGTTTTCCCGCCACTTCCTAGGAAGTGGCGAAGCATAGGTTCCGTTAGGCTACGCCGCGAGCAGTCTGGCACAGACTATAACTCAAAACCCTACTTTATCATACTTAGGGGAGGAAACATCACATTTCCTTGCGGACAAAATGAGAACCGCTTAAGCCCCCGTCTTATGGGATCGAATGTTACACTATGCCGCTGCGGTTTCGCCTAGGACTGGCTCTACTAAACAATAAAAAAAATCATGCGGTCAATTACCGGCTACTAAGGTGACCCTATATTTTTTAACTTTTTGGCTGGCAGAGGGTTAAGCCGTTCGTGGTGAGTCCTGAGCTTGTCGAAGGGTCGAACCATGAATGGCTTAACCGCCCATCCTTCGACAAGCTAAGGACGAACGGTTAAGCCTTATCTCCTAGACGTTAAAAAACTTATGAACCCTTACTTATCACCCTTCGTGGGGCAAAAATTTGTGAACGTGCTTGGCTTTGCAGGCTACAGCGGAATGGGCAAAACCACGCTGCTGAAGCAGATTATTCCCTTGCTAAAGGAAAAAGGTTTGCGTGTGGGCCTGGTCAAGAGGAGCCACCACGATTTTGAAATCGACAAACCTGGCAAGGATAGCTATGAACTACGCATGGCGGGGGCCAGCCCTGTAATGCTTTCTTCCTCGCATCGCCGCGCTATCATCACCGAACACGAGGCTGTCCGCGAGCGCAGTCTGGCGGAAGAATTGTGCTACTTTGACCATGCCAGCGTAGACCTCATCTTGGTGGAAGGATTCAAGCTGGAGCATTTCCCCAAGATCGAATTATTTCGTCCATCCCAAGGCAGGCCTTTGCTATTTCCCGAAGACCCTACCATCATAGCCATCGCCACTGACGGGATATTGCCAGTCAAAACTGAACTTCCACAGTTCGACATCAATTGTCCCGGCCCAATCGCCAACTTCATCAATGATTTCCTGCATCACGGGACAGCCTGACATTATGCAAGAAGAGGTGATCCGGGAAACCCCCTATTACGGTTCACTCGAACGGTTGCACCACTTGCCTATGCTCGCCGTGCCGAGGATGAAACTCGTTCTGGTAAACCCTTGCTGGAACGGGGTAAAAATATCATAATAGGCGAACATCATAAGGAGATTGGGTTCGCTAATTTCGTTAACTATATTAATGCATGAGTTTATTGGGGGAAGTATATGTCGAAAAGAGGGGTCTTGGTCACTGGTGGTGCAGGTTACATTGGTAGCCATGTGGTCAAGCAGTTAGGTGCATTGGGCGAAAAACTCATCGTACTCGACAATCTTAGCACCGGCTTCCGCGAGGCGGCCCTGTTTGGCGAATTCGTCGAGGGTGACACGGGCGACACCGGACTGGTAACGAAAATTCTCCACGAACATGATATTGAGTCCGTTATTCACTTCGCAGCGCACACCATTGTGCCGGAGTCTGTGGAAAATCCCCTCAAGTATTATGGCAACAACACCTGCAAAACCCGCAATTTGCTGCAATGCTGCCAGCAGGCGGGGGTCAGTCATTTTATTTTTTCCTCCACCGCCGCCGCCTATGGCATCCCGCAACACACTTGTTGTTCTGAGGACACGGTCACTGCGCCCATCAATCCTTATGGATCGTCGAAACTGATGAGCGAAATGATGTTGCGCGACCTGTCTGCCGCGTCCTCGCTGCGCCATGTCATCCTGCGTTACTTCAACGTCGCTGGCAGCGATCCAGAAGGTGAAATTGGACAATCTACCGCAAAATCGACTCTGTTGATCAAAGTCGCCGCAGAAGTGGCCGTTGGCAAACGTGAAAAGCTGCTGGTTTTTGGTGACGACTACCCAACGCCGGACGGCACAGGTGTGCGGGATTATATCCACGTCAGCGACCTTGCCGATGCCCACATCCAGGCTTTGGAATATCTGCGCAAAGGGGGAGAGTCAAACCTGCTGAACTGCGGCTACGGTCATGGCTACAGTGTGCGGGAAGTCATTGATGCCGTGAATCGAGTTAACGGTGCTCCGATTAAGGTTGAACAGCATCCCCGCCGCGCCGGCGACCCGCCCACCTTGGTTGCTGCCGTGGATAAAATCCATCGCACTTTGAACTGGGCACCGAAATATGACGATCTGGATTTTATCGTGAAGACTTCGCTGAATTGGGAAAAGAAGCTGAAGGCGGCGGGCAAGTAGCTATAAGATGTTGAAAACGCTGTAATATGCATCCCCGTGCCGCAGAATTAGTCCGCCTACTTGAATTAGAACCGCACCCTGAAGGGGGCTTTTACCGCCGCATCTACCGTTCAGACAATCGAGTTCTGCGCGAGGCGGACGGTGAAGTGAGGCGGGCATTGACCTCGATTTTCTATCTGTTGACGGAAGGCTCCCATAGCCGCTGGCACAGGGTCAACGCCGATGAAGCCTGGCACTATTACGAAGGCGCTGCGCTGGAATTGCTAGGCTTCGCGGCGGATGGCACGCAAGCATTTGCGCAACAGCTCGGACCCTTGCAGCAAGGCGCTTCGCCAGCCTATGTCGTCCCGGCGAATTGGTGGCAGGCTGCGCGAACACTCGGTGCCTACACGCTGGTCGGCTGCACCGTCGGCCCCGGTTTTGAATTTGAGGATTTCTCCCTGCTTGCCGACTTGCCCGAAGAGGACAGGCCAACTCCGCCTAGTTTTGCCAATTATGCGTGGTTGCTATAGTGTTAGTACTTACGCAAAAACATCAACCAATGCCGTTCGCCCTGAGCCTGTCGAAGGGTGAACGGCACTGACAAAGCCCCTTCATGCTTCGACAGGCGCAGCACGAACGGGGCTTTGCGTAAGTCCCAAGTGTTCTATACCGACTCTTTCTCCTTCACTAAAACCAAAGCCCCCGCCAGAATCAAAGCGATCCCCAAAGGCCAGGGATACAATTCAGCGCGGGGACGGTAATAACGCTTGTCTTTCTCCACTGGCTCCAATTCGTCCAGCATGGCATAAATTTTTTCCAGCTCTTCCGTGTCGCGGGCGCGGAAATAACGCCCCCCGGTTTGCGTGGCCAAGGCCGTCATGGTTTTCTCGTCCAAGTCTTCTGAGGGGTTCACCCGCCGGGTGCCAAAGAAATCGCGGACAACCATTTCATCTGCGCCCACGCCTATGGTATAGATTTTCAGCTTTTCCTTGACGGCCAATTCTGCGGCCTGCAGGGGTTGGACCTCACCCGCTGTGTTGGCACCGTCGCTCAACAAAATCAGAATGCGCTGGTTTTCCGGGTTGTCGCGCAGGCGCTTGACAGCCAAACCAATGGCGTCGCCAATGGCGGTTTTTTCGCCGGCCAGACCAATCGCGGACTCCTCAAGCAAGGTATGGACCGTCTTGCGGTCAAAAGTAAGCGGCGCCTGCAAATAGGCCCGGTCGCCAAACAGGATCAAGCCGATGCGGTCCCCGGCCCGACGCTCGATAAATTGTCCAGCCACGGCCTTGGTTGCGGTCAGGCGGTCCACCGCCTTTCCGTTCAGTTTGAAGTCTTCGATTTGCATACTGCCGGACAGATCCACCGCCAACATCAGGTCACGCCCGCTCATGGCCAGTTCGATGGGGTCGCCCAGCCATTGCGGGCGGGCCGCCGCCGCCACTAACAATATCCAGGCCAGAATTGCCAGCCAAATAATGCCCGGTTTGGCAGCGGCAATCCGATGGGCGGACGGCAGGTTTTGCAATTCTTCAAGGAAAGGCGTATGCAATGCGGCCAGTTGGGCGGCATCCACCGGCCGGATAAACCGCCACGCCAACCAAGGCAAGGGCAGGCAGAGGAACACATAAGGCCAGGCAAATGCAATCATATAGCGTTCAGCATTTTCAACATCGGATAATTACTTGATAGCTGGTATGGAAGGGTAGGATATTCAGTTAACCTGAAACGATAGCTGACTATCCTTTATTAGGTATATTTTAAAGATGAAAATGCTGTACATAAAAATTTCCCCATGTTTCACCTAGCCATTATTCAGAAATGTATGAAAACCAATCATTTAAACGCCTATAATAATGCACTTATGGGCTACCCTCAACGCGGTAAG
>CAIZPP010000064.1 GCA_903934875.1 uncultured Methylococcaceae bacterium | reverse complement strand
AGCCATAGGGGCACTGCCATTAAGTGAAGCCGTTCGTGGTGAGCCTGTCGAACCATGAACGGCTTAACGATCAATGATATGGGGATTTTCCGTCCACCCTTCGGCAAGCTCAGGACTCAGGGCGAACGGAGAATCCTTAACTTAATGGCAGTGAGCCGTAAGGTGGGCTAGGTGCGCATTGCAATAACTTGCCCGTTTACTATCGAGCACCGTAGCCCAATTGCCGCCCCGCCACCTGTCTGGCTACATAGCACACAAGCCACCGATCTTGACCGTTAACTAAGCTATCATGCTAACAAACGCTGCCGACCATTCTTGCTTTGTCCGCTGGTTTAGAGACTCCACACCCTATATCCATGCCCATCGCGGGCGGACTTTTGTGGTGTCGTTCGGCGGCGAAGCCTTGGCCGATGGTTTGTTTGCCAACTTGGTGCATGATTTCGCACTGCTCAACAGCCTAGGGATCAGACTGGTGTTGGTGCATGGTGCCCGCCCGCAGGTGGAGCAGCGGCTCAATTCCAAGGGCTACCAAATGCGCTATGTCAATGGACTGCGCGTGACCGATGCCAATGCATTGGAATGCGTGAAGGAGGCCGTCGGCACGGTGCGGGTGGAGATTGAGGCTTTGCTGTCCATGGGCTTGGCGAATTCACCGATGGCCGGGGCGAGAATCCGGGTTGCTTCTGGCAATTTTGTGGTCGCCAAACCCTTGGGCGTCCGTGATGGAGTGGATTTCGGCCATACCGGCGAAGTGCGCCGGGTCGATGCGGAAGGTATACGTTTGCAGTTGGACCAAGGTGACGTGGTGTTACTTTCCCCCCTCGGCTATTCGCCCACTGGCGAGGTGTTCAACCTTGGTGCCGAAGAGGTAGCCACCTCGGTTGCCGTCGCTCTTCGCGCCGACAAGTTGTTATTATTGATCGAGCAGGATTGTGTCAACCCCACTGATGGATGCACGATCCGCCAGATAACCACGGACGAGGCGGAGAATATGCTTGAAGGCAGTG
Source organism: uncultured Methylococcaceae bacterium (assembly GCA_903934875.1). Classification (GTDB taxonomy): domain Bacteria; phylum Pseudomonadota; class Gammaproteobacteria; order Methylococcales; family Methylococcaceae; genus Methylumidiphilus. The sequence goes on along the minus strand of CAIZPP010000064.1, from coordinate 2,290 downwards.
GCTTGCTGGCGGATGATTCGATTTCGCATCTTAAATCGGCAATCAACGCCTGTAGGCGGGGCGTTCTGCGCACTCATTTGATCAACCGGCGCATAGACGGGGCGGCCTTGCTGGAACTGTTCACCCGCGATGGTTTGGGGACACTGGTCAGCCTGTCCCCATTTGAGACCATGCGCCAAGCCGATATCAAAGATGTTGGCGGTATCTTGGATTTAATTGTTCCCTTAGAGAATAAAGGCATCTTGGTGCAACGCTCGCGCGAACATTTGGAAATGGAAATATCCACCTATAGCGTGATCGAACGGGATGGCATGATCTTAGGCTGCGCCGCTTTGCATCACTACCCGCAGGAGTCTGCCGGGGAGTTGGCCTGTCTCGCCTTGCGCGAGGAATACCGAGGCGACAGCCGGGGCGAAAGGCTGTTGCAATACGTGGAGACGAAGGCGCTGGGCTTGGGGATTAAGCAATTGTTTGTGCTGAGCACGCAAACCATGCATTGGTTCAGGGAGCATGGTTTCGAGTTTGCCGGGGTCGCTAGTCTGCCGCCCGCCCGGCAAGCCCGCTATAACCTGCAGAGGAACTCCAAAATTTTGGTCAAGGAGTTACAGCGTTTTTAATATCGAATAGTTCAGCGTTTTCAACATCAAAGAGTTACTTGGTAGTGGGTATGCTAGCGAAGGACATTCTGTCAACTTTAGGGTTAAATGAATATCCATTTTTTAGTTATGTTTTAAAGATGAAAACGCTGTAAATGAGCAATTTTTTCGCCATAGAACCAATAAACGGGGTGGACCATGCCATCAATGTCCACGGTGGGAGGCGAGACCTTCCTTTGCTGCTGGTCATTCATGGCGGCCCTGGTTATGCAATGCTAGACTTGTTTCACGATACCATCCCGGAACTTGAGGATGAGTTTGTAGTGGTGAATTACGACCAAAGGGGCGCTGGCTTATCCTACAATAAAAATATCGACCCAACTTCAATTACCCTGCAGCAACTGGTTGAAGACGCCGAAGCCATCCGAAGGTTTGTCCTCGAAAAACTGGGATGCCCGCAAAATCATCCTTGCTATGTGCTTGGCCATTCCATGGGAACCATGATCGGGCTGGAACTAGTCAGAAAATACCCAGATTCGTACCTAGCCTATTTTGGCGTCGGACAAGTCGTCAACGTGGTTGAAAACGAGCAGGCAATGTACGATTGGGCCATCACCCAGGCACAGCAAAGAAACATCAAGAAGGCGCTCAAACAGCTTAACTGCATAGGCAGGCCGACGGATGACTACATCTACCCATTTCCAAAACAAGGTGAAAAGTCGTGCAACCCAGAGAAAATAGACGGCTTTGCTGTGACTATGCGCTGGGTTGAGGAGTTTGGCGGGGAACTCTATGGCAAAAACGGTTCTGATGAGGTCGACAAGATAATACTAGTAAGCAAACTCTACAAGGGTAACAAAAGAAACTGGTACAGAGGATTACAGTTTTCTGCGGAAAACCTTTTTAACGACCCTAAGGTGGTTTCTTGGAATGCCCGCAGCCAGTTTATTGACTTGGCTACACCTATTTATCTACTGATGGGCAAACACGACTATGATACCCCCGCACCGCTGGCAAAGAGTTTTTTTGACGATATTAAGGGCGCTAAAAAACTCATCTGGTTTGAAAACTCAGCTCATTTTCCATTCTACGAAGAAAAGGAAAAGTTTATCGCAGAGATTGTGGCTATAAAAAACGAGTTATCTACTCCCATGTCACTCTAAAAAAGGCTGATTGGTAGAAGGATGGGTAGAGGCAGGGATGCCGAAACCCGTATTATCGTTCCCACGGTCCCCGCTCATCGTTATACACAAGTCGTTGCGTGAGCAAATCGAACCCCAAAGGGGTTCAAGCCCACGCCGGTGGTTGAGCGCAAGCGACACCACCGGACCGCACGTTAATATAACACCGACCCCGGAGGGGTCGCAGACGCTCTTGCGGTCACCCAAAATAGCGTGGAATTAGGCCCAATGCAGCAGTGGCAATGTTACCGGTAAGGCGTCTGGGATTCTTAGGGGTTCTGCGACCCCTCCGGGGTCGTAGGCTTATATTCTCAAAATCCGGTGGTGTCGCTGGCGCTCAACCACCGGCTAATGGCTGACAACCCTCCGGGTTGTTAACAACTGGCGTTCACCCCCTTGTGTATAACGATGAGCGGTCCCCGTGGGAATGCCGCCTTCGACGCTCCGCGTTGAGTTTCTCTCCAGTGACCAAACCTTTCCCCTCAAATAAACAGTCGGACGCAGAGTGTCCGT
>CAIZPP010000063.1 GCA_903934875.1 uncultured Methylococcaceae bacterium | reverse complement strand
GATTCCACCAGTCCTTGGACTACTTGACACCAGACGAGGTTTACCGGACAGCCAGTGGCGGGGGAGCCAAGATCGTAGACAAATTCAGCGAAAAGGAAACCCCACGCATGGAAACAGAAGTCGAATCGGGGCAGCGCCGTTCCGCTGCAAGTGATACGGTTACCATCTTAAATTAGGCAGTAAACTGTCTTGACGTAAGGGTCCACTATACCTCTAACAAGAAATTGGCAAAGCCTGCCCGGTCTCGGATAAATGGCACCAGATAATCCAGTTTGGGGATGAAGTTGTTGATCAATGTTTCATACACAATGGACAGCTTCTCACCGTTCGGCCCGGTAATGATTGGAGAAACGTCAAAAAGCTGGTCCGAAAGACGAAACTCATTTTCAGCTGCGGTATAGGGTTTAGTTAGAACGCTAAAATTATCGGATGTATCATATTGATACATCCGATAATTTAACGGTTGGGCAGGAAATTGCATAGAAAATAACTGATTACTCCCCCCGATCATATCATTTATTTTGTTGTAGATTTGTTCAATGATTTTGTTTTCAGTGGCCATGATGTGTTCCCTTTTTTTTGGTTTAACGTAAACGGTAGGTTGGCGCTACTCTACTGCTTTATCAAATGCCATAGCTGACAAATCCTGACATTTATTCCCTTTCCTCTATTTCCCGCAATTCCGCCCCGAACAGATACCCGTGGCCCCTCACGCCACGCAGTGGAAAACCTTCATGGGCGGTCGAGTTCAATTTGTGCCGCAACCGGCTTATCAGTGTTTCAAGGCAGCGTTCGTCGTATTGCAAATAGTCCTTGCCCAACGCTTCGATTAACGTTTTGCGCTTAAGCAAACTCCCTTTTGCGCGGGCGGCGGCCTGCAGCACACAGAATTCGTTGTGCGACAGCCTGACCCGTCTGCCGCCGGGGGCGATTAACTCCAGTTGCGAAGCGTCTAGGCTCCAGGCTGGAAACTTGTTGCCGTTTAACCGGCTGTCTTCGCTCCCATCGAAGCGACGGGCAACGGCACGGATCACCGCCAGCAGTTCGCGAATGTCCAACGGCATCGCCAGACAGGCGTCGGCGCCCTGCTCAATAAACCGAATGCGATTTTTGTAAGCGCAACGGCAGACCATTATCGTGATGATGCCCAGCCCGGGGTTGGCCCGCCTAATGCCTTCCACGGCTGACGGTCCGCCCCCGCATGGCGAATCCCGATCGAACAACAGCAGGTCCGCCTTGCTCTTCAGCAGCCAAGCATCCAATGGCTCACCTTCGGGCAGTGGCAGTACCTCATAATCAGCCTGCCGCAAATTGAAGGTAAAAAAATCGAGCAGACTGGGATTGTGTTCGACAATAGCGATATGTATCATGTCTAATTCCTTATAAATAGTATGTATTTTGTTTGCATGAGCGGTGCGGCAAACAAACGATAACCCCCCCTAGACATGGGCAACGCGACAGGGGGGCTGGTTAACCGGATTATGCATAAATGGATTTTGGGTGTATATCGGAAAAAATCTGATTTTGTAGGGTAACCGGCTGGTTAAATCACTGCCATTAAGTTAAGCCGTTCGTGGTGAGCCTCCTGAGCTTGTCGAAGGGCGAACCATGAGCGGCTTAACGATCAATGATATGGGGTTTTCCATCCACCCTTCGACAAGCTCAGGACTCAGGGCGAACGGAAAATCCTCAACTTAATCAATACTTTCGCCAAGCTGGTGCTTGGCGTTCCGATTGGGAGCGCCAAGCACCAGCTTGGCTCTTGGACGGGCTGTTCTGTGGCAAAATCTGCGGTTTCGCACAATATTGGCGAAGGTGTTGTTAATGGCAGTGGAATGTCGTCTACCGGTTCGGTTCTCGTTATGCTTATTGGTGCTTCCACGGCAAATCGATATATTTGGCACACAACACGAACCTTGGGTAAAATTGAGCGAACGATTAGATATGAACATGCATCCCAACAACACCTCCCCAAACCCTGCCGGCGGCTGAATCCATGATGCGAACCACCCCGCCTACGGCTGAGCAACAGGACGGACAAAGCGCCTGGTCGCCCCTGGCCAATCCCATTTTCCGTGCCCTTTGGATCGCGGCAATGGTCTCGAACATCGGAACCTGGATGCAGGATGTGGGCGCGGGCTGGTTGATGACCAGCCTGTCCGCGTCCCCCCTCATGGTGGCCTTGGTGCAGGCGGCCACCTCGTTTCCCATCATGCTGCTGGCATTGCCGGCCGGGGCCATCGCCGACATTGTGGACCGCCGGCGTTTGCTGCTGTTCACGCAAGGCTGGATGCTCCTGGCCGCGGCAATTCTGGGTGCGCTGACCGTGTCGGGCATGACGACCGCGCCGCTTTTGCTGGGCCTGACCCTCGCGCTGGGATTAGGCTCGGCCTTCACACTGCCCGCCTGGTCGGCAATGATCCCCGAACTGGTCGGGCGCAAAGATTTGCAGGCCGCCATCACCTTGAATGGACTGTCCATGAATGTGTCTAGGGCCATAGGACCGGCTCTGGCAGGCTATATCATGGCGCTCACTGCAACGGGCGCGGTGTTCTTGCTCAACGCAGCGTCTTTCGTCGGTGTCATCGGGGTTCTCTTGCATTGGAAGAACCCGGGCAAGACCAGCGAACTGCCGGCCGAGCGGCTGCTGGGCGCCCTGCGCAATGGTGTGCGCTATATGCGCCATTCCCGGCCGGTCAAGGCGGTCATGATTCGAGCGGGTAGCTTTTTCTTCTTCGCCAGCGCGAACTGGGCCTTGTTGCCCCTACTGGTGAAGCATCAGTTTCACGGTGGGCCTGGCGATTATGGGATGGTATTGGGTGCCATAGGCTTGGGAGCTGTGGCCAGTGTTTTCGTCCTCCCCAAGTTGCGCCAACAGATGAGCACCGACGTGCTGAAAAAAGCGGCATCGACCCTGTACGCGGCGACCCTCGCATTGATGGCCGTGGTGCCGACCCTGCCGTGGCTGCTGGTCACGGCCTTGGTTGCCGGGATGGCTTGGCTGGGGGTGATGGCCAGCATTCAAGGTGTGGCGCAAATGGCATTGCCCGCCTGGGTGCGCGCACGCGGATTGTCGATGGTGATGGTCGTCGTAATGGGTGGAATGGCCAGCGGCGCCTTGGCATGGGGCCAGATCGCGACGCATTTCTCAGTACCGGATGCTTTGCAAATCGCGGCAGCCGGCCTGGCACTCAGCGTACTCGCCACTTGGAGGATCAGGTTGATCCAGATGGAAGGGGCCGATCTCACGCCCTCCATGCATTGGCCTGCGCCTGTTGTGGACAAAGAGCCGGCATTTGACCGGGGACCGGTATTGGTCACCCTGGTCTACCCCGTGGACCCTGTCCATTTATCCGAGTTCCTGGCCCTGATGGAACAGCAACGCGTCGCCCGTCGGCGGGATGGCGCATTTTATTGGCAACTTTTCCAGGATGCGGCGGACAGCGGCCGCTATCTGGAAACTTTCCTCGCCGAATCCTGGCTGGAACACCTCCGCCACCACGAGCGCGTCACCCATGCCGACCGCCTGTTGCAGGACAAGATTCTCCAATGCCTGGCCGGTGCCTCGCAACCGGCCGTGACACATTACCTCGCCGTCACGGTGCCGGGGGGGCAGGCAGGCAGTTAAGCCGTTTGTGGTGAGTCCTGAGCTTGTCGAAGGGTCGAACCACGAACGGCTTAACCGTCCATCCTTGGGCACAGTCAAGGCTTATTTTGCCGTGGCACTGGCTACGCCGGAATAAACACCCTCGCCGATGGCACTTAGCGCAGTCACTTCATAGTAGTAAGTCTGTCCAGTGGTCAAGCCCGTGTTGGTCCATGTGGTTGTGGCAGGTGCCAGGGTGGCCACTAAAGTGAACGTACCGTTGGAACTGGTGCTGCGGTACACCTTGTTCTGGGTGAGTCCGGCAGTGGTCGACTGTATCCACTTCAAAGCGATCTGTTTAACCCCCGCAGTGGCCACAATCCCAGTGGGTGCGACAGGGGGGGCGATGGTCGTGGCGGAGGCCGCCAATGCGGTGCTTTCCCCCGCCACACTGGTCGCAGTCACTTGGTAGTAGTATTTGACACCGTTGGCCAGCCCCGTATCGCTGTAACTGGTGCGGGTGACACCGGTCGCGATGGTTGTAAACGGACCTGTGCTGGCAGTGCCTCGTTTTACATTATAACCGGCTGCACCCAAAGGGGCACTCCAAGCCAAGCTCACCTGCGCATTGCCAGGTGTGGCGCTGAGTCCCGTTGGGACGGCGGGCGGGTAAGTAGAAGCATAGCCTGCCGTCCATTTGGTGCTGCCATACTCATAGGCACCCATGTCGGGCGCACCGATAGTGGGATCATTAAACGCCGGGATACTCACACCGTCGCGGGCATAACTGGGAACGACAGCGCCTGTGTTGATGGCAGGCGAACCGGATTTCAACGTAAAGTCAAACGTGCCTGCATTATTGAAATGCGGATCGGTTGCCGAGTTGGCAACTCTATCCCATTGCAGTGTTGTCGATAAGGTTGCGCCGGTGAATCCTCCGCTGGCAATAGGCTGGTACCCGTTGCCTGATGGTGCGAATACGTACAGGATGTCATTCTGGATCACCGTGCCGTTGTTCACCCCTGAGTTATTGCCGAAGCCAAACGGACCGTAAAGCGTGCCGCTGGTGTTGGCGACGGCGATGGTGTTGTTATAGGCTAGGGTGTTGTTGAGTCCTCCGCTATCGCCCTGCAAATGGATGCCCCACTCCACATTCCAGATGACATTGTGGTCGATGATTACGTCCTTTGTGTAATCCATGTAGACCCCGGAGGCGATGAATCCCGTCACGTCGTGGCACAGATTATGGTCGATGCGCAAGAAATTGGCGTTCGCCGTGGAGGCATACACGCAGCCACCATCCCAGTCTTGCAACATGGAGTTGCCGATGTCGTTATGATGGATGCGGGTCAACAGATTTGTCGGGCTGGAATTTTGCAAAGCCCGAATGGCGAGACCCGACCGACCGCTACGCCGCATCGTGTTAAATGCGATCTCGTGGTCTTGGTTCGCGGCGGCGTAGCCTGTGTTGATGAAAGCCCCGTCGATTTGGTTATAGCTGGCATCGAGAATGGTATTATTCAATACTTTATTGCGCAGACCCAACAACGCCACGCCGTTGCCGGCGCTGTATTGTAGTATCGAATTTTGCAATACAGAATCGCTACCCGACAGCACCACGCCGGCCTGTTGGCCCCATTGCAAGAAAAAATGCCCGCTCATGTCAGTGAAATGAGACAGGTATTTACCGCTTACCCCGTCGAGCAAAATATGATTGGCCGCCGCCACGCTGCCCGCGCCGCGCCAAGGATAACGGGGGGTGCCATCGGCGTTGTAGCCCACGCTGTCGCCATCGGAAGCATTGTCAGTGGTAATGTAACAGGCGAACTGGTTGACCCTTTGAACGGTGATGTAGGACCGGTTGCTGAGGTCAAAGCAATAATCGCGGCGTTTAGCCTCCACTGTATGCAGGGTCGGCGAATCGCCGTTGGGAGTCCACAACAGCAACTGCCCTGCCGTTTTGTCGTGAAACCACTCGCCCGGCGCATCCAGCATCTGCGCTTGGTTGTGCAGGTAATAGCGCGAACCCACCGCGTAAACGGAAGGATTGCCATCCTGTCCCGAGTCGTTGCGGGTCTTTATTGTCAACTGGCTTCCCGTCTGTGCCACCACCGTTCCCGACACAGTCCAACTCCAACCATCGACATTGGGCTGTATCACAACTTCCGCCCCCACATAATGTCCATTCACCGCGGGAGTCAAGTTGGCATCCTGAAACACAGCCGTCGTCCAGTTACTGCTGGTGTCACGCGTCTTGGAAACAAAACCGGTGATACTGGACTTGACGGGATAGGAAACCGCAGAGGGGTTGGCCACACTGTTGTAGCTTGTGTTTGGCCAGCGGGCTAGGTTCATCATCTGACCGTCGATGAACACTTGGTCGCTCTGGTTTACCGCTGAGGCGAAAAACGAACCCGCCATCGGCGCGGCGAAAATGTTTCCAGAGTAAGGTGCCCATCCGCTTACAACATTCGCCCCGCTGACGGTCACGCTCTCGCCGTTATAAGCCCGAAATGTCACTGGTGCGCCAACGGAACCGGAGTTAGCCGGGATCACTGTCTCTCTGTAGACACCCGCTCGAATTTCCACAACATCCCCGGCAACTGCCGCATTGGCGGCGCGCTGAATGGTTTGAAAAGGCGCGGCGATGGTCCCTGGATTATTGTCCGAACCGCTTGGTGCGACAAAGTAGCTGGCCGCTTGAATGCCGCCCGCAAAGAAAACCGCAATGGCCACCGTCGCTAAAATTGAAATCCGCATCTGATTGAAAAATGAACTCATGGCAACCTCATCTGCTGATCGCATTTAGTAGTAGTTATAAACATAGAACTTTATGTCATAACAGTATGATGTAAAAGGTATTTATATTCTATTTTATTTTATTTTGCAAATTTGATGAGGGGTTTGAAGTCCAACTTCTCCCAAATCAAAAGGCAGGCTCCATTGATTTGCTAGCTTTCGGCTAGATGGGTTTCCATGCCCATATCGCCCATGAAATATACGCACAATCTCAAATAGGCTTATTCCGGCCTTCATCTGGGTTTTAACAGACCCTACGCAACATCAGTTGATTAAGAAAAACGACAGGTGTAACATTTGCACTATTTGAGTAAGTGGTCATTAGTTTTTAACAACTAGAAAATAAGGTATTACAGCGTTTTCATGTTTAAAAAACTACCCAATCCATGAAACTTCGCCGTAATTTGTTACAAGATTTGAATGCCTTGATAGTCCCGCTGATCACGCTACCCTTGCAATTGAAATTGTGGGCCTGCAAGCCGTTCGTGGCGCGGGAATTGTTTGCCCAGGTGAAAAAAAGGCTATGCGGGCACCGACATACCCGGAAACAATTGCGCGAGAGCGGGGACATCTACCGCTCCCTTTTCGACAACACGCCCTATGGCCTCGCCTATTGCCGGATGCTGTTCAAGGCGGGGCAGCCTAGCGATTTCATCTATCTCGACGTCAACCCTGCCTTCGCAACACTGACCGGGCTTAATGGCGTGGTCGGGAAACGGATCAGCGAGGTCATTCCCGGCATCCGCGAATCCAATTGCGAGCTTTTCGAGCGTTACGGACGAGTCGCCACGGGGGCAGGGTCGGAACGGTTTGAGACCTATGTCGAACCCTTGGGCATGTGGTTTGCCATCACGGTTTACTCCCCCAAGCGGGAACACTTCGTCGCAGTCTTCGATGTCATCACCGAGCGCAAGCAGGCCGATGAGGCGCTAAAATCGGCTTACGCCGAATTGCTACACGAAAGGAACCGCCTTGAAACCGTCATGCAAGCCCTGCGCACTAGCGAGGAACGCTACCGCACTTTGGCTAGCGCCACCTTCGAGGGGATAGCGGTCACCAAGCAAGGCAGGCTGGTGGACGCGAACCTGCAGTTGCTGAGCATCTTCGGTTATACCCGTGAAGAACTCATTGGCCGAACGGTGCAGGAATTGCTTCCTCCAGAAGAGCGCGAGCGGGTCATGTCCAATATTTCCGCAGGGCTTGAAAGCTGTATAGAACATGACATGATCCACAAAAACGGATCGCGCCTGAGAGTCGAGGCGCACGGCAAGACGATCCCCGATGCAGACTGCCCGGTGCGGCTCACCGCCATTCGGGATATTACCGAACGCAAGCAGATTGAGGCCAACTTGGAGGAAAAGGCCAGCCGGCTTCGCGATGCGGACCGCCGCAAGGATGAGTTTCTGGCGATGCTTGCCCACGAACTCCGCAATCCCCTGGCACCGATCCGCAATGCCGTGCAAATTCTGCAACATGCGGATGCGGATGCAGCCCAGATATCGTGGTGTGGCGAAGTCATCGACCGCCAAGTCGGACATCTGGTCCGGCTGGTGGATGACCTGCTGGATGTCTCGCGCATCAATTGCGGCCAGATCGAACTGCGGAAAGCGCCTTTGGCGGTGCGGGACTTTGTGCAACTGGCCGTGGAAACCAGCGGGCCGCTGATCGAAGCCCGCAGGCACACGCTCACTGTGGCGCTTCCGCCCGAGCCGCTGTGGGTCGAGGGCGACCTGATCCGGCTTGCCCAAGTGGTATCGAACCTGCTCAACAATGCCGCCAAGTACACCGTGGAGGGGGGTAGCATCAGCTTGGCGGTCGAATTCTCCTTGGGTGAGGTATGCATCCGTGTCCGCGACACCGGCTGCGGCATTGATCCGTCGGATTTATCCAAGGTGTTCGACCTGTTCTACCAAGCAGATTGCAAGCTTGACCGTTCCTGTGGCGGTTTGGGCATAGGCTTGTCCCTGGTCAGCAACTTGGCGGCGATGCATGGCGGCACTGCGCTGGCGTTCAGCGCAGGGCCGGGCCTGGGCAGCGAATTCGTAGTCAGGCTGCCTAGGCTGGCTCTTACTGAAGCCGCCCCCGCCTGCTCCGGGCCTGTTCCGCCACCGCTCGGCGGGAAACTCCGCATCCTGGTCGTGGACGACAACTGCGACGCGGCAGAAAGCCTCGCCATGCTGCTGGGAATCGACGGATACCCGGTGTGGATGGCCCACGACGGGCCGGCCGCACTCGACATGGCGCAGGCCGTAGGCCCGGAGCTTATCCTGCTGGACATCGGGTTGCCGGGGATGGACGGCTATCAGGTTGCGCAGGCATTGCGGCAGCGCGACGGACGACTGGGGCAGGCATGGCTTATCGCGCTGACGGGTTACGGACAGCCTGAGGACCGTGAAAAGGCACTCGCCGCCGGGTTCGACGAACATCTGGTCAAACCGGTCGACACTAAAGCACTGCGGAAACTGCTGCTCAAATGCCAAGCGGCCAAGCGCCAAAAAAGTTAAAAAATAGATGATCTCCTACTTGATTATGGTTCCCACGGTCTCTGTCACTGCCATTAAGTTAAGGGCCGCGACTCGCTATTACAGGGAGTGCAAGGCTTGCCTTGCCAGGATTTACAAGTGGTTGGGAATTCCGCAAGGCAAGCCTTGCACTCCATCCGAGCTTAACTTAATGGCAGTGACGGTCTCTGTGGGAATGCCGCCTTGGCCATGAGGAAATAAACCGTCGGCATCGCAATCAGGGAAAGCAGCACGGACAGGCAAAGCGCACCAATCACAGCAATCGCAAGAGGGCGCAGCATGTCCGAGTCGGCACCGATGCCGTAGGCCAGCGGCAGCAAACCCATCGCGGCGGCTAGCGAAGTCATCAGCACCGGCCGCAGGCGCCGCCGTCCAGAGGCGAGCAACGCATCTTCCAAGTGCATCCCTTGCGCAGAATACAGGTGGACCGAATCCAGCATCAGAATGCCGTTTTTCGCCACCACGCCGATGCCGATGATCGCGCCGAGCAGGGAAACGATATTGACAGAGGTGTCTGTCAGATACCAAGCCAAGACCGTGCCACACAAGGCGAGCACCGACCCGAAGACGATGGCGATAGGCTCACGGAACGAGCGGAACTCGATCAGCATCACCGTGAACACCAAAAATAAGGCAGCCAGCAGCACCACAACCAAGTTATGGAAGGATTCCTGTTGCTGCTGGAATAGGCCGCCGAATTCCATTGCACCGGGTGGAAGCGTGGGGTCTCCGCTTAGCTTCGCTTGGATTTCTTGCATGGCGCTACCGAGGTCGCGGCCCTCCAAGCGGGCGGAAACCGCCACCAATTGACGCAGGTCTTCGCGGTGCAATTCCAACTGGCCCGGCTCAAGCACCACGTCCGCCAGTTGCGACAGCTTAACCGTGGTGCCGTCCATTGCCCGTAGCGGCAGTTCGCGCAAATCGGCGATCTGCCCGGTCACGTCAGTGTCCATGCGCACACGGATGGGGACTACCCGGTCGCCCTCCAGCACGTAGGATGACTTTTGCCCCAGCATCGCCGTACTGACCGCCAAAGCCACATCATTAGCGGTCAGGCCAAAGCGTTGCGCGTCGCTGTGGCGAATGCGCAGGCTCAACGAGGGGCCGGTGAATTCCAGCCCGTCGAAGGTGTCCACCACGCCCTGGATTTTGCCCAACTCAGCCTCGATCTGCGGGGCTTTGCGCTTGAGCCATTCGACATCGGTGGAAAATAGCTTGACCTCAATGGGCTGGGGCGACCAAGTCAAATCGCCGATGAGGTCGCCGAGTATGCCTAAAAACTCCCAATGCAGCCCCGGCACTGCGGTATGCAGTTTGCTGCGCAATTCGGCGACCACCGCGCTGGTTGTCCGCAGGCGGTCGGCTTTCAGCTTGACCAGAAAATCGCCTTTGTGCGCTTGCGAAATGCCCAAAGCCAACTCCGCACCCGTGCGCCGCGAATAGCTTTCCAATTCCGGCATGGCCCGCAGAATTGCCTCAGCCTGCCGCAACTGCCGGTCGGTTTCGCTTAAGCCCGTACCCCAAGGGGCATGATAATCGAGCACGAAGCCCCCTTCGTCCATGAACGGCAGGAACTCGCTTGCCAATTGCCCGTAAAGCCAGACGCCAAGCATCAGGGTCGCGCCGCAAGCCAATAGCACCCATCCACCCTGCTTCAGTGCCCTGCGTAGCGCCTGCCCGTACAGCCCAATCAGGCGTTCCAGCCAAACCATAGCCATTGGAGATGATGGGCTTGACGGTGGATATCCAGCACTCGGCCCCATCCACCCGGAAGCCAAGGAGGGAATCAGGGTGAGCGCCAAAACCAAGGAGGTCAACAACGCGACCACCATAGTCAGCGCCAGGGCGCGGAAAAAACTACCGGCGACACCATCAAGAAAGATCAAGGGGATGAACACCACCACCGGGGTCAAGGTCGATGCCAGCAGCGGACCGAAGATTTCCTGCAAAGCTTGGGACACGGCTTGCAAGCGCTGCGCACCCGCCGCAATCTTGACGGAGATGGCCTCCACGACGACGATGGCATCGTCAATGATCAAACCAATGGCGGCGGCTATGCCTCCCAGGGTCATCAGGTTGAAGCCCAGCCCAAGCACACGCAGGGCCAGCAAAGTAATCAGCACCGTGGCTGGAATCGCCAAGGCGGCGGTTAGCGTCGCACCCCAGTTGCGCAGAAAAGCATAGATAATCAACACCGAAAAGACCAGCCCCAGGACTATGGCCTCCCAAACACTGCGGATGGAATCGCGCACCAGCAGGGACTGGTCATAGAATACCTGCGCTTGCATACCCGGAGGCAACACCTGTCTGAGCATGGCCAATTCCTTGCCTAGTTGCTCGGCGATGGCCAGTGTGCTGCCATCCGGCTGGCTGTAAACGTTCAGCAGAACGGCATCGACACCGTTTGCGGTGACGATCTTAAAAGCCGGTTCCTGCGCACGTTCGACCCGCGCAAAATCGCGGATGCGCAGGGGATGGCCGGCGTTCGCACTGACCGTCAGGTTCTCAATGTCCGCTATACCCTGCATCCGGCCATCCACCACCGCCAGATAAAGCTGGTAGTCCTCCTCCACCATGCCGGTCGGGACGATCAAATTGTTTCGGGCCAGGGCATCGGTGACCTGGGCAAGGCTCAAGTTGACGGCTTGTAACCGTAACGGATCGACGATGACATGGTATTCCGGCATCCGTCCGCCGACGATGCCGATACGCGCCACACCGGGTATGCGCAGCAGGCGTGGCTGTAGCGTGTATCTTGCGGTTTCCCAAAGCTCCGTCAATGCATAGTGGGAACCGGTCAGGCTGATGCCTAGCACCGGGAAGGCGGCAAACGTCAGCCGCCAGACCGCCGAATTCGCCGTTGCGGGCAAGGCTTTCTGGATGACTCCAATACGGCCCTGCACATACAGTTCCGCCTGCACCATATCCGTATCCCAAGTGAAAAACACATTGATTTCCGCAGACCCGCGCCCGGTTTTCGAGCGCACCGTGCGTACGCCGGGGATGTCCTTCATGGATTCTTCAACGGGCCGGGTGATGGTGGCCATCATCTCGCTGGCGGGCATCACACCATTGTCGATCAGAATGACGACACGGGGGAAATTGGTTTGCGGAAAGATCGAAGACGGCATGTCCAGCGCGGCGTAAACCCCTGCCAGACACAGGACTACGCAGAGGAAGGCAATGCTTGCTGCGTGGCGGATGGCAAGCGCCCCCAGGCTGGCGTTTGGCACTAAGGTGATATCCAATAAAGAACATCCCATCCAAAGGCCAAGCTGGTGCTTGGCGCTCCCAGAAGGAACGCCAAGCACCAGCTTGGCAAGGTGATTTGCGGAGGAATTATGCGTGATTTTCGGGGACAATTCATTCGGTTTTGGTGGATTCATAG
>CAIZPP010000062.1 GCA_903934875.1 uncultured Methylococcaceae bacterium | reverse complement strand
TCACTCAACTCGGTAAGGCGCAACAGGCATGTTCGGTTGTTTTGGCAACGTCTTTTGTTGACCGTCAAAACGGCCTATGTGCCATTTTTTCACCGCTAGTAGTCCCGATTTGCATTTATGTACAGCGTTTTTCTTAACAAAGAAAAATAATAAAGGGCACCCAATCAAACCATCTAGCGTTTGAATTGCTTTGCAAAATGATATAACTTAACAAGTAACTCTTCGATATTAAAACGCTGTATACCTAAAACTAATATTCAGTCAACCCTTCAGGTTAACCGAATAACCTGTGCTATCATATTCACTATCAAGTAACTATTTGATGGTAAAAACGCTGTGATATTGTCCCACTTTTTCAGTTAAGCTAGGGTGTTATTATGAAAAATTTTGCTAATAGAAGCCTGCGCAGGCAGTTGTTTATTTTGGCATGTGCAGCGGTCATCACTGGCTGCACCGCCCATGCGGAGCGAGACAAGACTGCTGCCGTTCCCGCCTTGACCCAAGCAGGATCAACCGAGGGCTATCTGCCATCGACGGCTCTCCCGAACGGCATCGCCCTGCTGCCGCCACCGCCTGCGGCAGGTTCGCCTGGCCTCGCGCTAGACACCGAGTACAGCCGCAAGAGTTTGGCTCTGCGCGGCACCCCGGCCTGGGCACTGGCAACTTTGGACGACGACCTGAGCTTTCCGAATGCGGCAAGCACCTATTCTTGCGCACTAAACGCACCGATTAGCGAACAGGCCACGCCACATCTTTACACACTGCTGCGGCGGACGCTGCTGGATGCCGGACATTCGACCCAAGAGGCAAAGAAACATTACCAGCGCCTCCGACCCTTCTTAGTGAACAAAGCCCCTGTCTGCACCGATAGAGACAGGGACGGGCTGGCGAAAAGCGGCTCTTATCCGTCCGGGCACAACGCTGCGGGTATGGCCTGGGCTCTGATCCTGGCCGAGATTTCACCGCAACAGGCCGATGCTATCATCGCCCGTGGCCAGGCATTTGGAGCCAGCCGCATGGTCTGTAATGTGCATTGGCACAGCGACACCTTGCAAGGCCGTTTCCTAGGTGCCTACACCGTGGCCAAGCTTCATGCCGACCCCGCATTCCGCGCCGATCTGGAGGCCGCCAAAGCCGAACTCGAAGCAGTCCGTGCCCAAGGGCTAAAACCCACACGCGACTGCAACGCGGAAAAAGCGGGCATGGATTTGCAGCGGTCGCTTTATCAATAGCTGATGTTAGCAATGATCCACTGGCAATCCATGACGATGGGACTGATCTACCAAGCCTATGGAATGGCCTTTTTTGTGATGGGTGTGGTGGTCTGCCTATTACCTAAGCAGGATACGACATTGCGCTTCGCCCCGCATCTGTGGCTGCTGGGGGCATTTGGCATGTTGCACGGGACGGTGGAGTTCATCGAATTGCAGAGGCTGTACAACCCGGCCGAGTGGCTGGCTTGGGCGGGTCGCCTGTTGTTGCCGGTCTCTTATCTGCCGCTGTTGGAGTTTGGGCGCCGCTGCTATGCCAGTATTCCGGGTTCGCCCCGGCTGCCTACGCCGTGGGTGTATGGGGCTGCGGGACTTGCCGTGGCGGTGTTGACACACTGGGCTGCGGAGCCTTTGCTCGGGCTGGCGGCGGGTGCGCGTTATTTTATCGGTGCCCCTGGCGCACTACTGAGTGGCATCGCGCTGTGCACTTGCACGGCTGAGACCAAGACTGCCTCGCCTGGCTGGCTAGCGCCATGGCTCCGCATCGTCGCGCTGGCATTCATGGGCTACAGCTTGTTGACCCTGGTTCTGACACAAGGCGATCCTTATCTGCCTGCCTGGTTGCCTACACAAGCGGGCTTTCTCGCGCTGTTAGGCATCCCCGTCCAGTTGCTGCGGGCGGTGTGCGCGGTGCTGGCGAGCTGGGGGTTCGTCGCCATCGTGCGCAATACGTGTCAGGAAGCTTGTGGTTTCGTGTCGCATGAGGAGATACTCATCAGCGGACGCAATAACGCCGAGCTGGCATTGCAGGAATCAGAAATCATCTACCGCCTGCTGACCGAGAACGCCTCCGACTGGGTTTTCTGGTTCGGGGCGGACGGGGGGTTCAAGTACGTCTCGCCGTCCTGCGAACGGATCTGCGGCTATGGCCCTAAAGAGTTTATCGCCAACCCTGTGCTGATCAGCGACATCGTACACCCGGACGACCGTGATGCGTATAAGCAACACCTAATGGACATCCCCTGGCTAGGCCAATGCCAATTAGAATTCCGCATCGTGGGCAGGGATGGATCGATACATTGGATCGAACACTATTGCCAGCCCATCCGCGGGGAGCATAGCGAATATTTGGGGCGGCGCGGTGCCAACCGCGACATTACCGCCCGCAAGACTGCCGAGGAGACCCTGCGCTCACGCGAGCGCTACCAGCGCGCACTGCTGGACAACTTCCCCTTCATGGTTTGGCTGAAGGACACCGGCAGCCGCATCTTAGCAGCCAACAAGGTGTTTGCTAAAGTTGCGAATGTCGCCGATCCGAACGAGTTAGTCGGCAAGACCGACTTTGATTACTGGGATGCGGAACTGGCTGAGCGCTACCGTGCCGATGATCTGTCCGTGCTAAAGAGCGGCCAGCCGAAGGTGGTCGAGGAGGAAATCACAGAAACCGACCGGCGTTTCTGGCTCGAGACTTACAAGTCGCCGGTGGAGCTTGACGGACGCATCATCGGCACGGTCGGGTTTGCCCGCGATATCACCGAACTGATGCACTACCGGATACAACTTGAGCAACTGGTCAAAAAGCGCACTGCGGAGTTGGAGGAGGCAAAGGAAGGCGCGGAAGTGGCCAGCCGCGCCAAGAGTGCCTTCCTCGCCAATATGAGCCATGAGATACGCACCCCGATGAATGCCATACTCGGACTCACCCATTTGTTGCAGCGGGACAGTGCCACGGCTACACAGTCCGCACGGCTTGCCAAAATCGACGGTTCCGCCCGCCATTTGCTGTCCATCATCAACGACATCCTCGACCTGTCGAAGATCGAGGCGGGTAAATTGCAACTGGAGCAGTGCGATTTTGCCTTGGCCACGGTGATGGACCCGGTGTATTCGATGATCTGCGATGCCAGCTTGGATAAAGGCTTGCGCGTGGAAATGGAAACTGGTGAGGTACCCCAATGGTTGCGCGGCGACCTGACGCGACTGCGGCAAGTCCTACTGAACTATGCCAGCAATGCGATCAAGTTCACCGAGCGCGGTTCCATTACCTTAAGCGTGCGGTTGTTGGCTGAGCAAAATGATAGGTTGACCCTGCGCTTTGAGGTGCGGGACACCGGCATAGGCATCACCCCGGAAACCGTCTCCAAGCTGTTTGCCGCTTTCGAACAGGCCGACCCCTCCACCACCCGCCAATATGGCGGCTCTGGCTTGGGGCTGGCGATCAACCGCCATCTGGCGCAATTGATGGGCGGCGAGGTTGGGGTGGAAAGCGAACCGGGAGTAGGCAGTACCTTTTGGATCACAGTGCCTCTGCTGCGCGGACACGGTGCCGTGCCCGTCTCCGCCACACCCTGGTCTTGCGGCGAGGCCGAACTGCGGCAACACCATGCAGGCCAACGCTTGTTGTTGGCCGAAGACAATGCGATTAACCGCGAAGTGGCGGTGGAACTGCTGCGCACCGTCGGGCTAGTTGTGGATACCGCCGAGGATGGCCGCATTGCCTTGGAGAAGGCTAAGGGGTGCGACTATGCGCTGATCCTAATGGACGTGATGATGCCGAACTTGGATGGCTTTGCCGCCACCCGTGCGATCCGCGCCCTGCCGGGTTATCAGGCCAAGCCCATCCTGGCGATGACCGCCAGTGCCTTCGACGAAAATCGCCGCGCCTGCCTGAAGGCGGGCATGGACGACTTCGTGGCAAAGCCAGTGGAGCCTGATGCCTTGTTCGCCACCTTGCTGAAGTGGTTGCCGGAAAGGAAGCCCGTCACTGCGCCAGAGGAAGCACCCGTCGGGGCAGTGCCGGCATCCAATGAGGCTGAAGCCACCTTGGCCCTGCTTGCCACGCTGCCCGGCTTCGATCTGGCCCAAGGATTGGCGGCGCTGCGTGGCCAGACGGGCAAATACCGACGCCTTCTGCGCCGCTTCGCCGAATCGCACGGCACCGATATGGCGCGGATTTGTGCATTGGTGGCGGCAAAACAATGGGGCGACGCCCAGCAGCTTGCCCACAACCTCAAAGGTGTGTCCGCGACACTGGGGGCAAATCGTCTGGCAGATTTGGCCGCGCAGATGGAATCTGCCATAAAACAAGAAAGCGAACTTGGGGATTTGGTCGAAACCTTCATCGCGGAATTCACCGCGTTGAGCGTGGTGGTTTTCGCCTTGCCGCAACGGCAGGAAGAGGAAATGGCCGTGGCCACAGACCCGGCCCGGCTAGTGCAGGTGTTGGATGAACTGGAAAGCCTGCTGCGGCAAAGCGACTTTCGCGCCACGCAACTGGTCGCCGACTCCTGCCCCCTGTTATATGCCACCCTAGGCTTGCGCTGCAACGAATTTCGGCGGCAGATCGAGCGCTTCGATTATGAGTCCGCTTTGGCGACCCTGCGCTCCGTTCGGGGCGGGCATCAGCATAGCCGCGAATGACGTCGAGTGCGGCGGCTCGCCGCACTCCACGTTTGCTGGTTGCAAGGCTCAACCGCCCACAGCATCGCCTTCTGCGTCAAACTCCAACACTCCAACACCGTCACTTCCCCTTCAATATCGGTGATTTCGGCCCGCCGCAGTGTGCCGCTTTCGTCATACTGGTAGCGATGCTCCATCTCGACCTCGCCATAGACTATTTTTTGTAACCCGGTCAAGCGACCTTGCCCGTCATAATAGCCGCGAAAATAAGTGATCCGATTGCCCATTTGATCGGGTTCCAGTTCGTTCAGCAAGGTCAAAGGCAGTTTTATGCCGGTATAGGTCAGGTAATAACGATACGTTCCAAGTATAGCTTCGATCATCAGTAAGTCCAATAAGGTGTTAAAAAAGCCTGATTAGAAACTGATGTTACGCAACCG
Organism: uncultured Methylococcaceae bacterium; assembly: GCA_903934875.1. GTDB lineage: Bacteria > Pseudomonadota > Gammaproteobacteria > Methylococcales > Methylococcaceae > Methylumidiphilus. Next base: position 175 of record CAIZPP010000062.1, on the reverse strand, counting down.
TGTAGGCTGTAGCCCGGAAGTTGGGTAGCGCGGCGACTCGTCGCCGCCTTTTGTGTCCAGCGGCGACGAGTCGCCGCCTTTTGCGTCCAGCGGCGACGAGTCGCCGCCTTTTGTGTCCAGCGGCGACGAGTCGCCGCCTTTTGTGTCCAGCGGCGACGAGTCGCCACCTTTTGCG
>CAIZPP010000061.1 GCA_903934875.1 uncultured Methylococcaceae bacterium | reverse complement strand
AGACCACTGTGCTGTTATCGGCAAAGGGTTGCCGACTTACAGCGTTCGTTTTGGAGTGTCAAGGCTTGCCTTGACAGGCAAAGCGGGCTTTGCCACTCCAATGCGTAACGTCAGTTAATAAATGTATGCCAAGCAATCATCTTGCAAAAAATATTACTTGCCACGCTATACACCTTACAGCGTTGGAATGGCAATGGCCGAATCATGACACAAGTTTAACGCAGAGTAATGTCGGCAAAGGCTTATTATTTTGTAGGATTACCCTTACGTTCGTGCCTTTCGTGTTTTTCGTGGACGATTCTAGGTGGATTCATCAGTGGAAATCACCTAATGCCCCCAAACCTCATCCAAGCTGTTGGCATCAAGGACGCGCTCGCCCCATGCCAACAGGGTTTCGGCCGGCATGAGAGACCGCCAATTTTGGCACAGAATCGCCGTTCTAAGAGCCAAGCTGGTGCTTGGCGTTCCCATTGGGAGTGCCAAGCACCAGCTTGCGCAGCGCTCTTTAGCCGTCTACTTCTTGCCCCGCTGGTAAACGCCAACTCGCTCGGCTTTGGCAAGGATATGGCCTTGCATGGCTTGTTCAAGCTTGGCCTTGGTGGCTTGCCCCAAATCGGGCAACACAATGTCCAAGGCGTAGAGTTTGTGGAAATAGCGATGTTGGCCGATAGGCGGGCAGGGTCCGCCGTAGCCGGTGCGCTTCCAGTCGTTGAGCCCCTGCTTGGTTCCGGCAGGGAGGCTGTCAGTTTTCACTGCCTCCGGCAATCCGGACGCGGTTGCGGGCAGGTTGTACAGCACCCAATGCACCCAGGTCATCTTGGGTGCAAGCGGGTCGGGCGCATCCGGGTCATCGACAATCAATGCCAAACTTTTCGTACCCGCAGGCAAATCAGACCAAGCCAGTGGCGGCGAAATATCACCGCCGTCACAGGTAAAACGGGCGGGTATTTCCCCTAGATGTGAAAAGGCTGGAGATTCAAGTTTCATTCGTTGCGCCTCTTGATGATTAGGTAATTCGGCGGCATCACTCGCGCCAATTAACAAGACAGCCAATAACCAGGCGCACAGTAAAGATTGTTTATCAATCAACATGGGAATTCCAAGTTTATAAAAACCTTAACATCCCATAGGGATGTTAAGGTATTTAGGGGGTAACAGCCTGAGTGTAGGAAAATTCCTTGCCTTGGTTGTCTTTGACTTCGGCCTTCAGTTCACCGGCTTTATCAGGGACGAAATAAAAGCGAAAGTTGGGATCGGTGCTCAGGGCTATGTCGGTTTCCGCACTCAAAACGGGCTTGCCGTTGAAGCTGACTTTGACCTGATTGACAAAATGGGCGGGTTTGACCATGCGGCTGATCTGGTCCATCTGCATTCCGCTGATACTGGGATGGCTGACCAACAATTGGGTCTGGTTGGGTTGGTTCAAGGCAATCTTGTCGCCGTCCAGCTTGAACTTCATTTTGCCCATGCGCGCCATCGCGGCATCCAAGTCCGCTCCGATGGGGGCGGAACAGCCGCCGCTCGCCTTGACAAAGGATTTCACCATGCTGAGTTTGCCGTCATTGGTTTCGGCTATCGCCCGAATGTTGGTGTAGGCATTGAACCGCAAGCGTGTGGCGATGTCCGCCTTGCCGCTTTCCGGCGTGAAATGGAAAGCCGCCGCGAATGGCACTGGGTTGTTGTCGATGATCAAGGTGATGGTCTTGATGTAATTGCTAGTGGTTTGCGGAAGTTTCGCGGTGACCGAGACCGGAACCAGCGCCGGGTCTTCGGCGCGGTAGGGTGCCGTCAGTTCGATAGTGGCACCGCTTTCATCAATGCTGCGGTCGCCGAAGAATTGTTTCTTCAGTACATTATTCCATGCTGCGTCTTCATCGCCGGCTGCAAGTGTTATATTGGCAAATAGCAAGCCCGCTATCATGAGGCAAAATGCACTAATGTTAAGGTCTTTTTTCATCGGTTAATCTCCTGTTCAGTGGCTGTGTTAGTCTGTCATTTGTCCGTCAATACCTTTGCCAAGCTGGTGCTTGGCGTTCCCATTGGGAGTGCCAAGCGCCCGCTTGGCGAAGATATTAAAAACGCTGTATTCAATCCTCCCATTCCAACTCGGCGAAAGACGTGGCAATGTTGCGCTTGTGGAAATCGTCAAACAATTGCCAATCCCCCCGCGCCGACTGCCCCACCTCCGCCATGGCCTGCTCCATCGTTTTTCCTTGCTTGATATAGGCGCGGATTTCGCTGCGCAACATTTCCAGATAACGTGTCTCGGCCTCTGCGGCCTTAGGCCACTCGCTAGAGACAGGCCCGTGGCCTGGAATCGCCAGTTTGGCGTCGATCTTGGTCAATTTACTCAATTCCCTCAGCCAACCCGTAAGACTGCCGTCAATGACCGGCAGATGGCCTATGAACAACAAGTCAGACAGCCACAAGGTTCGGGTCTTGTCGTCAAACACGGTCAAGTCGTTGTCGGTGTGTGCGGGTCCGTGGGCGGTTAGCGTCAGTTTGCGGCCTCCTAGATCGAGTTCCAGGGTCGAGTCTACTGTCCGGTCCGGGGCGATGAAGTCTTCCTGCTTAAGCCCCAAGCCTAAGTCGCGTCCGGCCTTTTCCAAGTAATAGGGTGCTCGCACCGCCATTGCCTGGGCCAGCTTCCTATGGCCGATGAAAGAAACGCCTGCCCTTTTGAAGGCGCTGTTGCCGTATAGGTGGTCTGGGTGCACATGGGTGTTGATCACATAGCAAACCGGGACCTTGGTCTTCTCTGTGATCGCGGCGTCTAATGCGCGGCCTTGGGCGGGGCTTCCGCCGGTGTCGATGACCGCCACACACTGTTCTCCGACGATGAAACCGATGTTGGCGATTTCCCCGTGATTCTGTCGATTCGGCATCGCATGTATGCCTTGGTGTACAAACACGCCCGGCGCAACTTCTTGCAGGTTTAACTGTTCGGCTTTCGACTGGGTGAATGGCATGAGGATAGCCAGAAAAGCTGCGAAAATCGAGAGTTTTTCGAACATATTTAGTTTTCCAACGGGATGCGGGGGCAGTGGGTAGGGACGGCAAACATCGAATTGTCGCTCCTCTATCGGGATATTCAATAGGGAAAATTACCCTGTTGCAAGGTGTTTTTTTGCGAAAATCCGTAAACGGTGGGTGATTCATATTGACTTTTGCCTCCAAATAATTCAATTTACGCATCCAGACGGGCTTTTATGGAAATTTATTCCTTGTCCACCATCAGGAAGCTTTCCTATGACAATAAGAAACCGTCCTAAAGCTTTAGGTTCAACTTGGCATTAATTGATCGTACTCTGCAATGGGTTACGAGGAGAAACATATGAAAAAAAGCGTAAATAATTGGCTGGTGGCTACTTCCGTAGCAGCACTGCTGGCAGCACCGGGCATTTCCCAGGCCAACGCAGAAGTCGAGGCCCTCGCCAAGGATACGAAGAATTGGGCGACTTGGGGCGGTGACTACTATGGCACCCGCTACAGCAACTTGACCGAGATCAACAAAGACACCGCAAAAAACCTCCAGCCGGTGTGGACTTTCTCCACTGGCGCATTGCGTGGACATGAAGGTGGCCCTCTGGTCGTCGGCGGCCTGATCTACATCCATACTGGTTATCCTCACAAGGTTTACGCGTTGAACCAGGACACCCAGAGCGTGGTGTGGGAATACCAATATGCCGCTGACGCAGGCACCGACCAGACGCAAGTCATCGGCGTGATGTGCTGCGACGTGGTAAACCGTGGCTTGGCTTACGGCGATGGGAAAATCTTCTTGGCCCAAGGCGATGCGACGTTGATTGCCCTTGACGCAAAAACCGGCAAACAGGTCTGGAAAGCCAAAAACGGCGACACCAAGAAAGGCGAAACCAACACCAACGCACCCTTGGTTGTGAAAGACAAGGTCATCGTTGGCATCTCCGGTGGCGAATACGGCGTTCGTGGTTTCCTGGCGGCTTACAACATCAAAGACGGCAGCTTGGCATGGAAGGCGTACAGCACCGGCCCTGATGCTGAAATGAAGATTGATCCCGAAAAGACCACTACTTGGACTGACGGTAAAGTGGCACCGGTCGGCAAGGATTCTTCCTTGAAGACTTGGCAGGGTGACCAGTGGAAGATCGGCGGCGGCACCACTTGGGGCTGGTACAGCTATGATCCGAAGCTGAATTTGGTCTATTACGGTTCGGGCAATCCGTCCACTTGGAACCCGGTACAGCGTCCCGGCGACAACAAGTGGTCGATGACCATTTGGGCCCGTGACGCAGACACTGGCGCCGCCAAATGGGTCTATCAGATGACTCCCCATGACGAATGGGATTACGACGGCATCAACGAAATGACCCTGATCGACCAAGACGCGAAGGGCATTGACGGCAAAGTGCACAGCAAGCTGTTGACCCACTTCGACCGCAATGGCATCGGCTACACCTTGGACCGCGAAACTGGCGAACTGCTGGTTGCCCAGAAGTTTGACAAAGCAGTCAACTGGACCACTGGTGTGGATCCGAAGAGCGGTGTCCCGGCGGTAAACCCGAAGTACTCCACCCAGACTGGCGGTGAAGACAAGGCACAAGGCGCTGGCCCTGACGGCAAGCCCGGCACGGCCGACGACGATTTGGTCTGCCCCTCTGCGATGGGTGCGAAGAACCAGCCTCCGGTAGCCTACTCGCCAAAGACCAAGCTGATCTACATCCCCGGCAACCACACCTGCATGACTTACGAGCCGTTCCAGGTTGAATACACTGCCGGCCAGCCGTATGTCGGCGCGACCTTGAACATCTTCCCCGCTGGCGTTGACGTCAAGACTGGCGAGAAGAACAAGAGCACTGACATGGGTTCGTTCACGGCATGGGATCCGGCTACCGGTAGCATCGCTTGGAACATCAGCGAGCCGTTCTCCCTGTGGGGCGGTCTGGTCGCCACTGCGGGTGACGTGGTCATCTACGGCACTTTGGAAGGTTATTTGAAGGTGCGCGATGCCAACACCGGCGCCGAGTTGTACCGCTTCAAGACTCCGTCCGGTATCATCGGCAACGTGAGCACTTGGGCGTACAACGGCAAGCAGTATGTCGGAGTACTCTCCGGTCTGGGTGGCTGGGCTGGCGTGGGTGAAGCAGCCGGTTTGGATGAAGACACTGCGGGCTTGGGCGCTGTAGGCGCTTACAAGAGCCTGAAGGCCCATACCAAACTGGGTGGCGTGTTCACCGTGTTTGCTCTGCCCTCGGCGAAATAATCTGAACGTAAGCGTTCACCCCCCTAACGCCCTCCTGCTGGGCGAGGGAGTTGTTGGTAGGGGTGAACGCTTACATCTGAACCAGATTCAGGTTTATTCTGCTTTATCAACGCCCCGCCGCGCAATCGGACGGGGCGTTTTTTTCAGCGTTTTCAATATCAAAAACGCTGTATTAGGAAAAAATAATGATGAAATTACGCCAGAAATTATTGATTGGTCTGACCGCCTTGCTACTTCTACCCACCGTGCAAGCTTGGGAGGGGAAAACACTCAAGGTTTGTGCCGACCCTAATAATCCGCCTTATTCTGACCTGAAAAAACAAGGCTTTGAAAACAAGATTGCCGATTTGTTGGCAAGGGAATTGGGTAAGAAGGTGGAATACACGTGGTTTCCGCAACGCATGGGGTTTATCCGCAACACCTTGAAAGCCCAGCTAGCCGACACCGGCGAATTCAAATGTGACGTGATCATAGGCTATCCCACTGGTGCGGAAATGGCCGCGACGACGAAACCCTATTATCGTTCCACCTATGCCTTGGTATACGTCAAAAAGCGCGGCTTCGACGACATCAAATCCCCCGACGATCTTGCCAATCTGCCGGAGGAGCGCAAAGCCCGGCTAAAACTGGCCATGTTTGATGCCTCCCCCGCGACGGATTGGCTGTTAGCGCATAATCTGCTCAATTATGCCAAGCCTTATCAGACGATGACAGGGGATGCCGCCGTCAACACCGCACAGACACTGGAGCATGACATGAAAGAAGGGACGCTCGACATGGCCATCGTTTGGGGGCCTATCGCAGGCTGGTTACAGTACCATAACAAAGTCGGGCCAGTGGCAGTGATCCCCATGCGTTCGGAGGGCAGGGTCAAATTCGAATTTCCGATGTCAATGGCCGTCCGCATACCGGACAAGGAACGTAAGGAAGAACTCAACGGGCTGATTGAGTCCAAAGAAAAGGAAATCCGCAAAATCCTTCTCACTTACCATGTGCCCTTGGTGGATGGGGAAGGCAACTTAGTATCCCCCTAATACAGCATTTTCAACTTAAGCGGTTTCCGATAAAGTCTAATTTACTCACGCTTGAACAACTTGCCCAGCCTAAGCAACAGCCCGTCCCGGGTATTGCTGCCATGCCGATTTTCTATGGATAGGTGTTCCATGCGTTGTTTTTCCCGTTCGAGCATGCTGCGAAGTTTATTTAGCTGGTCATCCGATATATCAAGCCTGGCAAAACTATCGTTTTTGCGCAAGACATATTGGCCCAGCCTGTCCAGCCATTGTTCGTCAATGCTTTGGTGGCTTGCCAGAAAGCTGCTTTCCCCCCGCCCTTCAAAATTATACGAGACCACGCGGATACCCTCATTGGCTATATCTGCCTGGAAAGCCAAGCCAACCCAAACGCGCAATTTACATTTGATAACGATTCCGATGATTTCTTGGTTGGCATCTTTGATGGCCCAATCCGAGAACATCACTTTTTGCGTTGACAAAAACTGACAGGCATCGTCACCAACGGATTTTGGCATAACGCTGTAACTCTTTTCTTCAGGGGCAGCACATTCAAAGCTAAGGTTAATGAGCTTTGGTTCCTTATGGCTGTCAATCCTAAGGCGATAGTTTGTCTGCGCCAGATTGTCTATCCTTCCAATACCCGGAAAATCAAAGCTTACCTCCACAGGCCAATTCACCAAGCCAAGTTGTTCGACTAACTCAAAGAGGTAGTTATGGATTCTCATCATGGACGGACATATCCCTTCCCGATAAATCCGTTCCAAGTCCTGTTGCCTGAGTTCCGCCTGTTCCCTTTCCAGACGCGAGTTATCGGCCTCTTTCTTCAAATCTTCAAGAATCCCCATCACAGTTCCCTTCAGGCTTTTTCAAAATCTTAGAGCGCATTTTTGACTCACGGAACACGCCAAACCCCCAAATTCCCCAAGATGCCGTTTTTAACATCAACAAAGGAATAGCAACCGTGCTTAATCCCCACATTAAAATGGCTAGTGCACTGGCACCGGAAATACTCCATGCCAATATCCCCAAAGGTCCACCGATGATGACCCGGCCCCAGTGCAGGAGCTTTTCCGACAGATCTGGCATGGTGATGGTTTCCCCTGGAAGTAAAATATTATTACAGACGCAAACAAGTTTAATCAATAAGCGCCTTCTTGGCGGACTCCAGCAATTCGCTGGCTTCCAGCCACGCGGTTTCGGCTTCCTCTGTCTCGCGCTTTATCCGCGCCTTATCCTGCAACAGAATTTGCAAGCGTCCTTTGTTGGCGGGGTCGTAGATGGCGGGGTCTGCCAGTTGTGCTGCAATGCCATCGCCCGTTTTAGCCAGTTTTTCCAAGCGGGCTTCAGATCGGTTCAAAGCTTTCTCGAAGGGACGCAATTGCTGCCTACGCTCTGCCCCCAGTTTGCGCTGGTCTTTGCGAGAAGTCCCGGATTTGGCAGACTCCTCGTCATTTAAGGCATTTCGGCGCTCGCCTAGCAACTTCCGGTAATCCTCCAAGTCGCCGTCAAATTGCCGTGCCTGGCCGTCGGACACCAAGCAGAAAGCATCGGCCACAGTGCGCAGCAAATAGCGGTCATGGGACACCACTACCAACGCCCCCTCAAAATCCTGCAAGGCAAGGTTCAAGGCATGGCGCATTTCCAAGTCAAGGTGGTTGGTGGGTTCGTCCAGCAATAGTAGGTTAGGCCGTTGATAGATCAACAAGGCGAGCACTAGCCTTGCCTTTTCCCCGCCCGAAAAAGGCGCAATGCTAGCCAAGGCTTTGTCTCCTTGGAAATCGAAGCCGCCTAGGAACCCCCGCAATTCTTTTTCCGCAGCCCTTGGGTTCAACTTCTGCAAGTGCCACAGCGGGCTTTCATCCATGCTGAGTTGTTCGATTTGGTGCTGGGCGAAATAGCCTAGGCGGAGATCCTGTGCGCAAATACGCTCCCCGGCACACAAGGGCAGGACACCGGCCAGAGACTTGATGAGCGTCGATTTGCCGGCCCCGTTGGCCCCTAGCAGGCCAATGCGGTCCCCAGGGGATAGCGTCATTTCGATATTCTCCACGACGGGCCTATCGCCGTAACCAACAGACGCTTCGGTGAGGCGCAATAGCGGGCGGGGCATCTTAGGCGGGGGCAGAAAGGCAAAATCGAAGGGCGAGTCGGCATGGGCCTGGGAGATCAGCTCCATCCGCGCCAGCGCCTTGATCCGACTCTGTGCCTGGCGTGCTTTGGTGGCTTGGGCGCGGAAACGGTCCACATACGACCTGATATGGGCAATTTCCCGTTGTTGTTTCTCAAAGGCCGCCTGCCGTTGGGCAAGCATTTCGGCGCGGCGTGTCTCGAATGCCGTGTAATTGCCGGTATACAGCGTGACGGTTTGATTTTCGATGTTGACAATCTGGTTGGCAATATCGTCGAGGAAATCCCGGTCATGGGAAATCAACAGCAGGGTTCCCTGATAATTCGACAGCCACTCTTGCAACCAGATGACGGCATCCAAGTCCAAATGGTTAGTGGGTTCGTCCAACAGCAGCAGGTCGGACCGGCACATCAAGGCTTGGGCCAGATTGAGCCGCATGCGCCAGCCGCCGGAAAACTCGGCCACAGCCCGGTTTTCGTCGCCGGGACTGAAGCCCAGCCCATTCATCAGGCGGGCCGCCCTAGCCTTGGCATCGTAGCCGCCTATAGCCTCGAATTCGGCATGTAAATGAGCATGGCGCATACCGTCTTCGGCACCTGCCTCTTCTAGCTCCAGTTCGGTTTGGATAGCGCGGTATTCCACGTCGCCGTCCAACACAAACTCGATTGCCGGACGGCTGTCCGCCGACGTTTCTTGGGCCACGTGGGCGATCACCAGATTGGGCGGCAGGCTCAGGTCGCCGTGGTCGGGATGCAGGGTGCCCAAAAATAGCCCGAACAGGCTGGACTTGCCCGCACCATTGGGACCGGTCACACCGACTTTCTGCCCGGCGTGGATGGTGAAGTTGACATCCTCGAATAACAGCCTGGTACCCCGGCGCAGGGCCAGCGAAGTGAAACAAATCATGATGGGAAAGTGTTTAGTAGGCTAAGGAATAGGGCTGCCGTGAAAATAAAGGATATCATCAACTGGCCTGCTCGATAAATTCGTCCGCCATCTTGACAAATTCGGCAAGTTTGCTGTCTTTAGTCACGGTGGCGATGGGAATAATCAACGCCGCATTCAGCGAAACGTAGATAAAAACATATTTTTTTTCCTTCTCAATGCGCAGCACTTTTTTCCAAGGCAGTTTCTCCTCGCCACTGGCGCTAATTTCCACCAGATTGTCCTTTTCGGCCCTTAAGGTATAGCGGCCGAGAATGCTGGCTTTTTCCTTTTCGCTGTAGGTTTGGCGTATTTGCTTGCGCATATGCCACTTCAAAAAAAATGGCACACCCAAACCCCAAGCCATCGCAATCAAAATCACATACACTGCCGATGGAATGTCCTTGAAGTAAAAAAACAATAGCAAGGCAAGGATGGCAATGATGCCGGGGATCATGGCCTGGTGGCGGCGGATGGTTTTCTGGATGCGCTCGGAGCTTTCCAACTCGTATTCGTTGAATGCAATCAAATCTTTTTCGCGCACTTCGTATTGAATTTCTGTCATGATGTATCCGTCTAAAGTAGATTAGTGACCCGTCCGCCACCGGTCACACGGTTGCCGGGGAGGGGGAAATGGTCTGCGTCCGCGTAGGCGAGCATTTTTAGGGTGACTAGTATACGCATTTCTGCTTCAATTACCCATTATCTATTTACCTAGGAGACGGTTATGAAAGGCCACCCACAAGTCATCGAACACCTTAACGCCTTGCTGGTCGGCGAGTTGACCGCCATCGACCAATATTTCATCCATTCACGCATCTACCAGGATATGGGGCTGGAAAAATTGTACACCCAAGTCAGCCATGAGATGGGTGAGGAGCAAACCCATGCCGACTTGCTCATCAAGCGCATCCTGTTTTTGGAAGGCACACCCGACTTGTCCAAGCGCGACCCCCTCAAGGTCGGCGACACCGTGCCGGAAATGCTCCGCAACGACCTCGCTTATGAATACAAAGTCATCCCGCATCTGCGTGCGGTCATGGCTTTTTGCGAGTCGGTGCAGGACTTTGAAACCCGCGACATCTTATTGAAATTGCTGAAGGACACGGAGGAAGACCATACTTGGTGGCTGGAGAAACAACTGCGTTTGATCGACACCATAGGCTTGCCGAACTACCTGCAAGCACAAATGTAGAGTTCTTGCGAAGCTCCAGCCGTTAGGGTTTTGGGCAATGCAGGCTTTCAATAATGGATGTTGCGCAAGGCAGTCGGGCTATGCCATTGTAGGTGCGAATAAATTCGCACCTACGCCAGTGCGGAGTAGCTTGGGTGGCCTGGCTATGGGCGGGGTTGCGTGACGTCAGTTAATAAAAAAAGAGACGTTTGCAGCTCTTTTTTTATTGATAATAATTCTCATCTGTGTTAATGTACTAGCCAATTCGTAAAAAATAATTTATTGGGGCGGCATCCGTTGAAGCGATGCCGCCCCCTAGCAGTGAGTGCAAAACCTTATGTATATCTGCATCTGCAAAAATGTGACTGATCGCCAAATTCGCCAGGCGGTCTATCAACAGGATGTGAGTAGCATACGAGAATTAAGGGCTTGTCTTGGTGCCTGCGACCAATGCGGCAAATGTGCGCGAGATGCTAGGGACATCATCCGCAACGCGGCATCCGAGAAAAGGATGCTGGAAACGCATTCGGCCATGGCCTCTTGATTCACTCCATTAAGTTAAGCATTTTCCGTTCGCCCTGAGTCCCGAGCTTGTCGAAGGGTCGAAGGGTGGAAGGGTGGACTGAGAATCCCCATATCATTGATCGTTAAGCCGTGCATGGTTCGACAGGCTCATCACGAACGGCTTAACTTAATGGCAGTGTGGCGTTACCGGCAAACCCGTCGCCCATTGACCCAGTTGCAATGCCCGTGGTGGTGATACCTAGGGGCTACGACTACCGGCCTGTGCGGTACGACCACGACGGGTGGCCTAGGCGCGACGACCACAGGCCTTCGGGCAATCACTGCCCCGTTCGGTCCGGCACAACCCGCACGCCAAACGCCACGCGCACAGACCACGGCTTGCGCGTCCGCGATGCTGGCGAGCAGCAAAAAGCCTGCGCCTAAAATTGTCAGGATAGATTTCATATTATTTCCTCATCTTCGACTACAAATTCAAGCAGCGATGAAAAGTGCGAGGATGACTCCCGCAAGCACATTGCCGGCGATGCTGACTAAGAGTTCGCGGGTAAAAAAAGCACCTGGACGCATTCTACCCACTTTGGGGTTCTTGTGCTTCTGGGTAATTTCGATTTTGCCTTCCTTGAGTTTCTGCGCATTTGCTCTGACCAATTCGACAATTTCCGCTTCGCTGTGGAAGGCGGGATGATACTTCACCAGTATGGTTCCGGTGACCACGTTGGGTTCGGCATGGTAAACACCTTTCGCATTCATATCCCTAAGCAGGCATTGCTTGAGCAGTTCGGCAAAAGTGTGCTTGTACTTGATTAGCGGAACAAACAAACGAATTCTGTTTGGAACACTATTATGGACGATGTATATCGTGTCTTGCATTGCATAGCTCATGTTCATTCACATGTCAATAGCATACCCCTGACGGTGTTCCAACTCAAGCCATCAGTTGAAGAAAGTTTGATTTCGCTTTGCTTTTCTTCCCCCTGCAAAAATCCATAGCGGTCTGGACCCTTGCAGAAAGATTTGCAGGACGGCATCCCTTTGCAGGTAACACCCCACTGCCATTAAGTTAAGATACATTACGCGTGAAATCAGCCCTTGACGGAACGCCAAGCCCCAGCTTGGCGGGCAGATTGCCGATGCCAAGCTGGGCTTGGCGTTCCGATAAACGCTTAACTTAATGGCAGTGAGGTAACACCCCCTTGGGGGTGGGGGAAGAGGATGGCTGGGCTAACATCAGCTTATACAGCAAGACAATTCCATTGCCTAGCTTTTTTGAGGTTCCGGCATATCTCGGACATATGCAAGCGGGCAGAAGCCGTCGCAGATAGCTTGTTGACCATGCATAGCTTATGCGCCATAATGACCAATATGGTTATAATAATTAAAGTGTCATGATTACAGAAATTAATGCTGTTACCTTCAGGCAAAACTTGGGGGAAATGCTCAACCAAGTGCAATATCGTCACGACAGCGTCATCATTAACAAGGACGGCAGGCCCGTGGCTGCCTTGGTCGATGCTCAACTTTTTGGACGCATTCGGCGCTTGCAGAACCGCTTCGACGCACTATGCCAACGCATTGAGGTTGGCTTTGCGGATGTGCCGGAGGCGGAAGGACTGGCCGAAATCGAGGCAGCCATTGAACTCGAACGGGTGCTGGCGATTTCCTCCGCCAAACAAAGCTAAGAACCCGTGCCAACTCTTCGCGTGGTGCTTGACACCAACGTGTTGCTATCAGGTATCGCCTATCCATCCAGTATACCGGGCAAGATCATCACCGCATGGCGTCATGGTTCGATAGAAGTGACGCTTTCCGCGTATATCCTAGAGGAGTTGCGCCGAGCGCTGCCCCGCTTGGCGCACCGGCATGGCTTGACCGAGGTGGAGATGAACGATTTAGTGGACATCCTTTCCATACAAGCCGACACCATAGAGCCACTGCCCAACACGGAACCGGCTTTGCGCGATATTGACGATTTGCCTGTACTGGGAACCTTGCTCGCGGCGTTTAAGGCTTCAAGTGCCGACTACCTCGTCACTGGGGATAATGACTTGCTGGCGCTATCGGAACATTATCCGATTATGACCCCAAGGGAATTCTGGACGCGGCACGGGGGGATTTGAGTACGGCCAAAAGTCATAACGCTTGGAAGGCAGGATTGGGCCGTGGTGGTGGGGCCGATTAAACAATGATGATTATTACAAGACAAGGCGAGTTGTCTTTATTTTATGAATTTTATAAGTCATATTTATAACTCATAGACTTATATATATTACTAATCATGCTGGGTATGATTGACAGCAGTCTGACCGATTGGGTGGCAAGCTCAGCGGAAAAGCTATCTGCAGACATTGAAGGAAATCAATAAATACATTATCCTAAAAACAGCAGTTAAAGGTTCCAAAACTCGTTCGCCCTGAAGCCTGTCACTAGCCTGTCGAGGGGTGAGCGAGTTTTGTAACCTCACCCAAAAAGTGAACGAGGAAAGGCCGCTCATGCTTCGGCTTCGCTCCGCACGAACGGCTTTTCTTCGTTCCAACTGCCGATTTTGGATTATATGCTGACGTTACGCACAGACCACTGTGCTGTTATCGGCAAAGGGTTGCCGACTTACAGCGTTCGTTTTGGAGTGTCAAGGCTTGCCATGACAGGCAAAGCGGGCTTTGCCACTCCAATGCGTAACGTCAGTTATATGTAAAGAACAGGCAGTTGATATTAAAACCGCTGTAATTTTCCAGGAGGCTACCCATATGCAGCAGACCCGCCAGCCCGCCGTCGCCGGGATGTTTTATCCGGCTGACAAGCATTTGCTTCAGTCCGTGATCCAAGGTTATCTGGACCACGCCATTCCAACCGGCGGATTGCCCAAGGCGATCATTGCCCCCCACGCGGGGTATGTTTATTCCGGCCCCATTGCTGCCAGTGTTTACGCGAGGCTGGGGCAGGGCAGGGGGCTGGTCAAGCGGGTGGTTTTGCTCGGTCCCTCCCATCGGGTTGGATTTCGTGGCTGTGCGTTAAGCAGCGCGGTTTGGTTCGCCACCCCCTTGGGCGAAATTCCCATAGACACCGAGGCGTTCAAACGGTTGGAAGGCCTGCCCTTTGTGCTGCAACTGGACCAAGCCCATGCCCAAGAGCATAGTCTGGAAGTCCATCTGCCATTCCTGCAACAAGTGCTAGGTTCGTTTTCCCTAGTGCCCATCGTAGTGGGTGATGCAGCGCCCGAAGAAGTCGCGGCACTTCTCGATGCGCTATGGGGAGGGGACGAAACGCTGATAGTGATTAGTTCGGACCTAAGCCACTACCACGGCTACGCCACCGCGCAACGCATGGACCGAGCCACTTCGGAGGCTATCGTCGCTATGTGCCCCGATAACATCAGTTTCGAGGGGGCTTGCGGACGCTTGCCGGTTAGCGGGCTGCTGCTGGCCGCCAAAAAACGCGGCATGAAAGCCGAAACCATAGACTTGCGCAACTCCGGCGACACCGCTGGATCAAAAGACCGGGTGGTCGGGTATGGTGCCTATGCCTTCGAATAAGTGCTCACTGAGCGACGAACAGCAACGCTACTTGCTCGATTTGGCATGGGAGTCCATCCGCTACGGGCTCAAGCATCGTATGCCGATGCCCGTCAATATGGAGGGTCTGGCGCAGGAGTTGAAAAGTCTACGCGCCACCTTTGTCACCCTGCAAAGGCAAGGGCAATTGCGCGGTTGCATCGGCAGGCTCGAAGCCGCCCGTCCATTGGTTGAAGACATAGCTGGCAACGCCTATGCCGCCGCTTTTCAAGACCCGCGCTTCCCTGCCTTGCGCGACAGTGAACTGGAGGGTTTGGAAATCCACCTTTCCCTGCTCACCCCAGCCGAACCCATGTCGTTCACATCGGAACAGGATTTGCTCGACCAGTTGCAAGCGGGGGTGGACGGGGTGATACTCGCTGAAGGTTCGCGGCGGGGCACTTTTCTGCCGTCGGTTTGGGAGCAACTACCTGAGCCTGAGCAATTTCTGCAACACCTCAAACTCAAGGCGGGCCTGCCTGGGGCTTACTGGTCCAATTCGATAAAAGCCTATCGGTATCGGACTGAGGTGGTTAAATAACTGACGTTACGCAGTCATCGCTAGAGGATGGCAACTTGTGGAGTGCGGCGACTCGTCGCCGCTGGACGCAAAAGGCGGCGACGAGTCGCCGCACTCCACAACATCCGGGCTACAGCCTACACGGTTGCGTAACATCAGTT
>CAIZPP010000060.1 GCA_903934875.1 uncultured Methylococcaceae bacterium | reverse complement strand
TCGCCGCACTCCACAAGTTGCCATCCTCTAGCGAGGACTGCGTAACATCAGTTAATCATTACTCACACTCAGGAGCTGACATGACAAACCGCCCCCTTAACATCTTAGTCCTCTGCACCGGCAATTCCTGCCGTAGCGTTTTGGGCGAAGCCTTGATCAATCATTTCAGTAATGGACGGTTCAAAGCCTTTAGCGCGGGTAGCCATCCCATTGGTAGAATCAACCCCGCTGCCTTGGCAACTTTGGCCCGCCACGGGCTACCGACGGAAGGCTATGTCAGCCAGTCTTGGGATGAGTTTGACGATGCCAATATCGACATCATGATTTCGGTCTGTGATTCGGCGGCGGGCGAGGCATGTCCGGCTTATTTGGGTAAGGCCGTCCGGGGTCATTGGGGCTTGGCGGACCCTGCCCATGTCAAAGGCAGGCCAGAGGAAATCGAAGCGGCTTTCGAGGCCACTTATGCGGCGCTGGAAAATCGCATCCATAAGCTGTTGGCGCTGCCGGTTGAAAGCCTGTCCAGCCTGGAACTCAGCGCAGCGCTAAATACGATTGGCGAAAACCTATGAACAAAATGAGTGTTTTTGACCGTTACCTCAGCGTTTGGGTTGCGCTGTGCATGGTTGTCGGTGTGTTAATTGGCAAGACCTTGCCTGAACCTATCGCCGCATTGCGGGGCATGGAAATTTCCCATATCAATCTGCCGATTGCCGGACTGATTTGGTTGATGATCTACCCGATGATGCTGAAAGTGGATTTTGGCTCCGTACTAAATGTCGGCAAGAATCCACAAGGCTTGCTGGTCACCTTGTTCGTGAACTGGCTGGTCAAGCCGTTCAGCATGGCCTTGCTGGGTTGGCTGTTTTTCAAACATATTTTTGCGCCGTGGATAGGCGTGGAAGCTGCCGACCAGTATGTCGCCGGTGTGATTATCCTAGCCGCCGCGCCCTGCACCGCGATGGTGTTCGTCTGGAGTTATCTGGTTGATGGCGAACCCGCATATACCTTGGTGCAGGTCGCGGTGAATGATCTCATCATGCTGCTGCTGTTCGCGCCCTTAGTGAAATATCTGGTTGCCGGGGCATCCGGGCTGGAAGTGCCGTTCGAGGTGTTGCTGTATTCGGTGATCGTGTTCATCGTCATCCCGCTCAGCGCCGGCGTGTTAACCCGTTGGCTGTTGCTGCAACGCCAAGGCAGCGAGTGGTTCGAGCAGGTTTTCCTGCCCCGTTTGCATCCGATTGCCATCAGCGCGTTGCTGTTGACCTTGGTGCTGATCTTCGCGTTCCAAGCCGACAACCTGACCGGACGGCTATTGGATGTGGCCTTGATCGCTGTTCCAATTACGATCCAAGTGTATTTCAACGCGTCCTTGGTGTATGGCTTGATGCGGCTGTTCAAGGTGGAATACGCCATTGCCGCCCCCGGTGCGCTGATCGGGGCGAGCAATTTTTTTGAACTGGCCGTGGCCACTGCCATTACGCTGTTCGGGCCTGAATCCGGCGCCGCACTGGCAACCGTAGTCGGCGTGTTGGTGGAAGTGCCGGTCATGCTGTCCGTTTGCGCGGTGTGCAATCGGACTAGAGGCTGGTTTTCAGTAAAGTGAAGCATACGCGTAAAGTCATTCCGCCGTGCAAGCAACGTGGCTAATTTCCGCCATTTGCGCCTCTATCCATGCCTCTGCCTGTTGGTTGATTTCAGCCGCGCTGTGTTGGCTGCCGTCAATGACGGGGCCGATGCGCAACTGAATCACCCCCGGCCATTTCAAAAAGGCTTGGCGGGCCCAAAACTCGCCGGCATTGTGGGCTATCGGAACCACCGGACAGCCGACGCGGTGGGCAAGCATGGCGCCGCTGGCGTTATATTGCCCTTTCTGGCCGGGGGGCACACGGGTGCCTTCCGGGAAAACCACCACCCAACGCCCCTTTTTCAATCGTTCTTCGCCATCCCGCAATAATTTTTTCAGCGCTGCCGTTTTGGCCCCCCGGTCGATTGCGATAGGCTCCGTCAAACTCAAGGCCCAACCCCAAATGGGCACACTCAGCAATTCCTTCTTTAGCAAAAAAACCAGAGGGGGGAAAACGGCTTGTATGGCTAGGGTTTCCCAAGCCGATTGGTGTTTGGACAAGATAATCCCGTTTGTCGGTGGAATGTTTTCAATCCCCTGCAACGCAAAACTCAGGCCGCAAATGTTTTCCAGCAGCCACATTTGGATGCTCACCCAAATCATCACCCAGCGGTAGCGGGCCTCGAACGAGCTTCGACTCAACAGGAAAACCATGGGTGCGATTGAAATGACCGACAAAAACTGGCAGATGTAAAAAATGCCAGAACGGATGACGGTGATGAAATAACTAGCCTTGGGTGAAGAGTATGTATTGGACGGCTTCATGGAGGTTGACGAAAGTTGGCACATCAAGTTCGGGATTGCGTTTTAGGGTTTTTCTGCCGTTGCCGGTTTCCACCAAGATGGCTTCCGCGCCCACGCTTTGCGCTGCTTGTATGTCCCGCAGGGAATCCCCCACCGCCGGGACACCATCTAAGTCCACATTGTATTGATTGGCGAATTGTTCGTACAGGCCGGTCTGTGGTTTGCGGCAATGGCAGGCATCCCCCGGCCCGTGGGGACAGAAGAATATTGCTTCGATTTGGCCACCCTGTTCCTCAGCCTGCTTGCGCATTTTTGCGTGGATGCGTTCCAGCGTGGCCAAATCGAGGAAACCGTGGGCAATACCTGCTTGGTTGGTCAGCACGGCCACACGGTAGCCGTTGCGGTTCAGTTGGGCGATGGCTTCCAGGCTGCCGGAAATCGGCAACCATTCCTCGGGGGATTTGATGTAAGCTGCGGAGTCCTCATTGATGACACCGTCGCGGTCGAGAATTACCCAGCGCATAAAAAAGTCCGTTGGTGGACAAACAAGTATCTATTGTAATGGAAATCTTGCTGCCACTGGCAAGATTCTATAATCGTGCATACCGATAGACTAGCAACACGAAAAACTGGGTTCCAAAGATCAAATTCGCCATTAGCAAATGCACGGGCTGGACGACGGCGGGGAAGCCTAAACGGTCCAAACTAACGCCAGTGAGTATGGCGGTGACGACCAGTCCGGCCAACACCAGAGCGAAGCGAAACAGCAAGCTAGCGCGGTCGATGGTGCAATAAATCTTCCAGACCAGCCAAAGGTTGGTGAACAGGATGATGGAGGAGAATGACCGGTGGATATAAAAAATGATCGGAAAGCTTTCCCGCCACAGACTGCGGTCGCCACCGTCGCCGTGTACGAGTTGTTGGAAAATGAGCGGGTCCATGGCTTGGCGGATTTGTGTGCCCATCGCAATCTGCAACAAACTCAGCCCTAAAGCAACTTGCAGCACGGTCTTGAAACGGGCAGGCAGGCGGCTCACGTCTATGCTGGCCAATTCACCTTTTTGCGAACGGGCGATGGCGTAGATTAACAAAATGACAATAGTGAAGGCCATCAGCATGTGGGCGGTGATAACCCAGGGGTTCAAATGGTTGGCCACGACTCTTGCGCCTAGCCAGGCTTGAAAGCCAATCAGCGCAAACACGGCCAACGACAAATTGAACACGGCGGGGTCGGATTTTCTATAATGGCGGGAAGCCAGCAGGGTAAGAAACACCAATAGGCCAGTGCTCGCCCCGATGAGGCGGTTGCCATATTCGGTCCAGGTTTTGACTGCGTTGAAGCTGGTGTCGGCGTAACCGCGTCCGGCGTAAATTTGATGGTAGTCGGCTGGCAATTGGGATTCGCTAGTGGGCGGTATCCACTGGCCAAAGCATTTCGGCCAATCGGGGCATCCCATGCCCGCCCCGGAGGCGCGTACGATGCCCCCGGCGAGAATGACTAGATAGACGGCGATGAGGGTCATCATGCCGATGCGGCGGAAACGGGCGCTGAAGAGGGGGTCAATCATAGCTATTGGTTAGGGTAATGCAATAATATGGCATAGCATACCATTCCCGAGGCTAATCCCGCTGCTTCCAGACCGACTGGGTGCGATTAAAAGTGATGCAGACGAACCGCGCAGTTTTTGAATTTATACCGGGAGTGCAAGGCCTGCCTTGCCTTTAGATGCTCTCGCAAGGCAGGCCTTGCACTCCCGCATCACTTTTAATCGCACCCGACCTACTCGGTTTTTAAAACCGAGTCGGTCTCATTTCGCGCTCACGTTGGGCAGCCGCTTGCAGTTGCTCACTATTTGAATTACTTTTTAACTGATGTGAAAACGCTGTCTATTGGAGAAAAATGAGTGATGACTATTTCTACCCGTACCATTGCCTATCAACAGGAGGGTGTTTTGTTGGAAGCCGTCCTCGCGTGGGATGATTCGATTTTGGCACCGCGTCCGGCGGTGATGGTTGCCCCTGCATGGGCAGGCCGCGATGAGTTTGCCATCAACAAGGCCCGCGCTTTGGCGGGCCTGGGCTATGTGGGTTTCGCCTTGGATCTGTATGGCAATGGAAAAGTAGGCTCCGGGCCTGAAGAAAACGCCAAGCTGATGGGGCCTTTCATGGAAGACCGCGCTTTGCTGCAAGGGCGCATGAACGCCGCGTTGGAGACAGTGCGGCAGCAGCCGGAAGTCGATGCCGGCCGTGTCGCGGCGATTGGCTTTTGTTTTGGCGGCTTGTGCGTGTTGGATTTGGCGCGTAGTGGGGCGGACCTAAACGGCGTGGTGAGTTTCCACGGGCTGTTCGTGCCGCCGGGAAACACTGCTGCTAACACAATCACCGCCAAGGTATTGGCATTGCACGGCTATGACGACCCTATGGTCACGCCGGAGCAGGTGCTTGCATTGGCTGATGAACTGACGCAAGCCGGGGCGGATTGGCAGATACACGCCTATGGTGGGACGGTCCACGCCTTCACCAATCCGGTGGCCAACGATCCGGGCTTTGGCACCGTCTACAAGGAAGCCGCCGACCGCCGTTCTTGGCAAAGCATGGGGAATTTCCTTGAAGAAGTGTTAAAATAGCGCTCATTTTCCTACATCCTGCAAGAACTAAAATAATAGCCCATGGATATGAAATTCTTGGATTTTGAACAATCCATCGCCGAGCTTGAAGCCAAGATCGAAGAACTGCGCCACGTCGGTTTCGACAAGGTGATCAATATCTCCGATGAAATCAGCCGATTGGAGGAAAAAAGCCGGAAATTGACCGAATCCATCTTTTCCGGCCTTTCCGCCTGGCAAATCTCGCAGTTATCCCGCCATCCGCAACGGCCTTATACCCAAGATTATTTAGAAAGCGTTTTCGAGGTGTTCCACGAGTTGCATGGGGATCGCAGTTTTGCCGATGACCCGGCCATCATTGGCGGCCTTGCCCGCTTGGATGGCTTGCCGGTGATGCTGATCGGGCACCAAAAGGGCCGCGACACCAAGGAAAAGATTTACCGCAATTTTGGCATGCCCCGCCCGGAGGGCTACCGCAAAGCCTTGCGTCTGATGAAAATGGCCGAGCGTTTCCGTTTGCCCATCGTCTGCCTGATCGACACGCCGGGGGCCTATCCTGGGATAGGCGCGGAGGAGCGCGGACAAAGCGAGGCCATCGCCCGTAATCTGTTTGAGATGTCCAAACTGCGCACGCCTGTGGTCTGCACCGTCATCGGTGAGGGCGGTTCCGGCGGGGCGCTTGCGATTGGTGTGGGCGACCGTTTGCTGATGCTGCAATACAGTACCTATTCGGTGATCTCACCCGAGGGTTGCGCCTCCATCCTGTGGAAAAGTGCCGAAAAGGCGGAACTTGCCGCCGAGGCGATGGGCATCACCTCCAAGCGGTTGATGGATTTGAAGATGATAGACGAAATCATTGCTGAACCCGTAGGCGGCGCACACCGCGACCGCAAATTAATGGCGGAAAACTTGAAAGCCGCCCTGAAGAAAAACCTAGATGAATTGCGGCAACTGCCCTTGGATGCTTTGGTTGAACAGCGCTATCAAAAATTGATGAAATATGGAGTGTATGACGAAGCCGTATAGGTCGGACGCATCTCTTTGCGTTGCGCCCGGCTTACGGGGCTTGCGGTTTGATGCGGTTCGGGATTTGTAATCCCGACCCGGACGTTATGTCCCATAGTTCTGCCGTTGCACAAAACGTAACGGACGGGATTGCAAATCCCGTCCGGCGGAGCTTATGTGCCACGACATCGCTAGGAGTCCCGATTTGCTTGATGTACAGCGTTTTTTCTTAACAAACTGATGTTACGCAACCGTGTAGGCTGTAGCCCGGATGCTGTGGAGTGCGGCGACTCGTCGCCGCCTTTTGTGTCCAGCGGCGACGAGTCGCCGCACTCCACAAGTTG
>CAIZPP010000059.1 GCA_903934875.1 uncultured Methylococcaceae bacterium | reverse complement strand
GTGCAGGTTATTCGGTTAACCTAAAGGGTTAACTGAATATCAGTTTTAGGTATATTTTGAAGATGAAAACGCTGTTTTTTCTTAACAAAGATAAATAATAAAGGACACTCAATCAAACCACCAATTGTGTATGTGCTTTGCAAAATAATATAACTTAACAAGTAACTCTTCGATATTAAAAACGCTGTAGGAGAAACCATGGCTACTTTGTACAAATGTCCCAACCTCGGCAACTGCAACAAGGCCGACCAAAGCGAAAATATTCCCATCCCCACGGGTGCGCCGACCCAATGCCCGGAATGCGGTGCCAATCTGATCGCCGCACAGGGGGCGAAATCCAGCGGCAATAACTTCGTCATTTTAGGTGGCATTGTTCTGATATTGCTGCTGCTAATCGGCACGGCGGCATGGTTTTTTCTTCATGAGAAAGATTCTGCCACTACGGTTGCCTCCGCTCCAATCGTGTCGCCTGTGCAGCCACCCGCCACAGCATCGACAGCGGCAACCCTGCTGCGCTTCCACGGTTCCGACACCATAGGCGGAAAGCTGCTGCCTGCCTTGGCAAAGGCTTACTTGCAACAGGAGGGCTATAACCAAGTGCATCAAGAAGACGGGGCCAAGGAAGATGAAAGCTTCATCGTTGGCGAACGCAAGGGCAAAAGCGAACAGATCGAAATCCAAGCCCACGGCTCCCACACGGCCTTCAAAGACTTGCAAGAAGGGCTTTGCGACATAGGCATGTCCTCGCGCAAGATCAACACGGATGAACAGCAGCGCTTGTTGCCCGCGCTAGGTGATCTGACTGCCAACACCAGCGAACATGTGATTGCCCTAGACGGCATCGCCGTGATCGTCCATCCGTCCAACCCGGTCAAGACACTCTCCGTTGCGCAAGTCGCCGACATTTTCAGCGGAACCCTCACCGACTGGTCGCAACTGGGCGGGCGGGCGGGAAATATTGCCATCTATGCCCGTGACGACAAATCCGGCACCTATGATTTTTTCAAGGAATCCGTGCTCACAGGCCACGGCAAAACCCTCGCAGCCAGTGCCCAACGCTTTGAAGATGGCAATAAACTTTCCGCCTCAGTCAGCGCCGATCCGGCTGGCATCGGCTTCATTGGATTGAATTACATAGGCGCTAACAAAGTAGTTGCGCTCTCCGACACTGGGGTCGAGGCCCGCAAGCCAACCTTGTTGACCATCAAGACCGAGGATTATCGGCTGTCCCGCCGGCTTTATCTGTACACCGCCGAAAAGCCATCCAATCCTAATGTGTCTCAATTTATCGAATTTGCCTTGGGTCCCGATGGCCAACGCGTGGTTGACTCGATAGGCTTGGTCAATTTGGACCCCACTCCCGTTGCCTCCAGCGATACCAATGATGCCCGCACGGATGTACGCAACCAATCCGCCCGCTGGCGGGGTTTGACCAAGGATGCCACCGAATTGGCAACCCACATCCATTTCCGCACCGGCAGCAATGATCTGGATGCCCGCGCCAATCGCGACATCGGGCGCATAAGCGGGGTATATTCGCAGCCAGAGTATCAACACAAGAAAGTGATTCTAATCGGTTTTGCCGATGGCAGCGGTTCCCACGCACTAAACTGCAAATTGTCGCAAGACCGGGCAGACCGGGTGAAACAAGAACTGGTCGTGGAAGGATTGGCCTTCGACCAAGTGGTAGGGCTTTGCGATGATGCCCCGATAGCACCTAATGACACCCCGGAAAACCGGGAGAAGAACCGCCGAGTCGAAGTTTGGATCAGGTGAAGGCATTATAGTTTAATATAAATCCACCGGATCAATATCCACCGACCAGCGCACCCGCTTGGCTTCGGGCAATCCCGGCAGTTGCCGAATCAGTTGCTCCACCAATTCGTGCAAGGGTTTCCTCTCCGTGCATTGCAATAGCAATTGCTGGCGGAACCGGCCCGCCTGGCGCGGCATCGGGGCGGGGACCGGGCCTAAGGCCAATACTTCGGTTTGTCCGGCGGCCAACTCAACTAGGCGGGTGAGCAGCAAGGCTGGTAGCTCTGCCTCGTTGGCATCGGCCCGCCACAATGCTTGATGGGAGTAGGGCGGCAACTCAGCCTCGCGGCGCTCTTGCAACGCAGCGGTGGCAAAAGCCCCGTAGCCCTCGCGGATCAGTTTGCGCAGCAGCGGATGGTCGGGCTGGCGTGTTTGCAGCAGCACCAGTCCGGGTCGCTTCTCCCGCCCGGCGCGTCCGGCCACTTGCACAATCAGTTGCGCGGTGCGTTCTTCGGCGCGAAAATCTAAGCTGAACAGCCCGCCGTCCATGTCCAAAACCCCCACCAAGGTGACATTGGGGAAATGATGGCCTTTGGCCAGCATTTGGGTGCCCAATAAGATATCCACTTCGCCAGCCTTTATCCGCTCTAGCATACCCTCCAGGCTACCCTTGCGGCGTGTGCTGTCGCGGTCTATGCGTAGCGTCCTTGCTTTTGGGAACAGCTTCGCCAGTGCCAGTTCCACCCGTTCCGTACCCAAACCCAGCGGGCGCAAGTCGGCGGTTTGGCAGTTGGGGCAGTCCCGCAGAAGAGGCTGTTCGTTGCCGCAGTGGTGGCAGCGCAGGCGACGCTCGGCGGAATGGATCACCAAACGGGCATCGCAGCGCTTGCATTCCGCCACCCAGCCGCAAGCGTGGCAAATCAAGGTGGGCGCGAAGCCACGCCGATTGAGGAACAGCAGTACTTGTGCGCCCTGCGCCAAGGTTTGCCCGATTTGCGTGACCAGCACGGGGGAAAGCCCTTCATTAAGCCACTGCTTGCGAATGTCAACAATGCGGAAAGTCGGCGGAACGGCAACGCCAGTCCGTTCCGGCAGGGCAAGCAGGGTATGGCGTCCGCGTAACACATTGGCAAGACTTTCCAAGGAGGGTGTGGCCGAACCCATCAAGACGGGGATGCCAAGTCGGCGCGCCCGCATCATCGCCACATCGCGGGCGGAAAAGCGGAAGCTTTCCTGCTGCTTGAAGGAGGTGTCGTGCTCTTCATCCAGAATAATCAGTCCGGGCCGGGCCAGAGGCGTGAATACGGCCGAACGCGTACCCAGCAACAAGGATGCCTCACCGCGTTGCATCGCCAGCCAAGCGCGGCAACGTGCGGTTTCGTTGAGGCCGGAATGGAAAACCGCCATAGGCGCGGCAAAGCGGGCGCGGAAGCGGTCTTCCAGTTGCGGGGTGAGGTTGATTTCGGGAACTAGGATCATGGCCTGCAATCCACTCGCCAGCACCTTCTCCACCAACCGCAAATAAACCTCAGTTTTGCCGCTGCCGGTGACACCCTGCAACAGGAAGGCTTGGTAACCGCCAAGCTTCTCTAGCACGGCATCCACCGCATTTTGCTGGGCGGTGTTAAGTAGGTGTGGGTGTGCGGTCGGCTGTGCTTGCTGCGCTTGCGCGGCAGGCGGCCCCTCTTGATAACAGGCAATGCCCTTCCCGATCAGAATCCTCGCAGTAGGCCGCCAATCCCAACCCAAGGCATTCAATTCGTGCGCCGCAAATCCGCTGCCACGCTCCCTTAGGGTCTGCAACAACTGGATTTGTCGGGGTGCGCGGCCTCCTTGCGCAGATGCCGCCCTGCCGGTTTCGGTCAGGCACAGCAAGCGCTCCTTTTCCACTGCGGACGGATGCCCCAGTCGCAGCAACACAGGAAAAGCGGTGGCGATCACCTCACCTAAGGGGTGATGGTAATAGCGGCTTGCCCAGAGCAAAATTGCGAAGTCCCCGGCTGGAATCAGAGGCTCATCGTCTAGCACGGAAATTGCCTTCTTCAGTTCAACGTTGCCCTCGGTTTCGCTTTCACCGATACCCAACAGATAACCGATGCAGCTTGTGCTATGCTTGCCAAAAGGAACCTCGACGCGAATGCCGGGGCGCAGACGTGCCGGGTCAAAGCCTTCGGGCGGCAAATAATCGAAGCTTCGCCGTAGCGGATAAGGGACCGCTATTTTCAGGACTAGCCCCACCGTTGTAAACAGGCTGTCATGCGGCTCCGGCATCATCTTCTAGTCGCCTTATGTTGCCTAAGTTACGTAGTTTATCCACAGAATCTGTGGATAAGTATGTGGACACAGCGTCGATTCCATGTCCAAAACAGGGCGGCTGTTGATTTTTTGATGCTGGGCACATTTTTTTAAAAATAAATAAATTCTTTTTTATACATATACATAGTGACTTTATAACGGGCTAGTTACGATTTGGTGCAGTAACATTTCCACTTGACAAACAAATTTTGTACACTGTGCATAAGTCGCTTACACAAAACTGTAATGAATCAACTGTTTAACGTTTGAAGCCCAAAAACAACCCACACTTTCCCATGGGAGGAGATATGGAGACTGATCATTTGCAGGTGCTTCGTACTCATTGTATAGTAAATGTTTGCCTAATGGCCGCACCCGTTAATTGGCTTTCAATTTCCTCAGGTGCTGTAAAGGGGGGCGGATGGAAGCACTGATACTGACACTAGACGCGAGCGGCTATCCGTATTGTTGGATGAGTTGGCAGGATGCCGTATGCCACCAGGTTGCCAACCGCGTATCACGCCAACTAGGGGGATATGAATTCACTTTCAAGGGAGGTTTATGCCGCAGGACGGGGGAGCAATCTACGGTGACCATTACCAGCATAATGGCGCTCCGAGGCAACAACCCCTTTGCCTGGCGCAAAGCCAGCATCCCTTTAACCAACCTAGCGCTTTTCCGCCGCGACAGGCACATGTGCGCCTACTGCGGCAAGCAGGGCGAAAAGGGCTTGCACCTAACAAAAGATCATATAATCCCACTCTCCAGAGGTGGCCAGAATGACTGGAACAACTGCACGACGGCTTGCTCAAGGTGCAACCACCGGAAAAATGACAAAACGCCTGAGGAAGCGGGTATGCAACTTCTGTTTGTGCCCTACACACCGTCCTTGCATGAAGGATTGTTGCTAGCGAACCGGCTTATCCTCGCGGACCAGATGGAGATGTTGCAGTCCATGCTGCCTAAGCATTCAAGGCTGCATCAGTAAATAATTGCGGCTTAGGTCATCGTTCAGCCCAGTGGCTTGAGGGGAATAACTAGCTTGTGGAGTGCGGCGACGAGTCGCCGCACCCCAGAAGTGCAAACTGCCAGCCCTAGCAATTGGGCGGAACGATGACCAAGGCCAGAGCCGCCTGCCAGGCGGTTAGTTTTTGCTGGTATGTTTTGGACGCATGGGCCGGACTGCTGGACGGTAGGCGTTCGAAGCGCAGTGCATTGGGGGGTTCGAGAAGGTGGCGAACGTATTTTTGAAAATATTTTTCCGCCGTGGCACCGTTGAAAAAAACATCGGTAATAGCTGGATGGCTCAAAAAGAAGGCCTTGAAATCATTGGCAGAGACAGTGGATTCGACGATACTAGCATCAAGGCTGCCGTCACGCACACAACTAGCCAGCACATCCCATAAAGCAATGCCGGCAGACTGCAAGAGCTTGATTCGCGCTTCGTAAGGCAAACTCGGGGCAGCGCCGAGCAACTCCCCCATGATAGGCCAGAAGGCATTTCGGGGATGGGCGTAGTATTGCCCAGCCTGCAAGGATGCCCTGCCCGGCATGCTGCCTAGGATCAAGACGGTCGAGCCAGGACTCTCTATAGGCGGGAAGCACTGTATCTGTGACAATGGAAAAATCATCAACGTGGGTCGATATGCTAAAATATTACGGCAACAAGGGGATGTAGGAGTACGCAGGCTCAATGCCCTAATGGGCTAGGCTTCGGGCTTTATGGACTGCAAACCCGATCATAAATTCAAATTCAGAATACTTAGGAAAATTAAAAATGAAATTAGACCTGACTCTGGCCAAAATCTCCCAGTTCGTGGTTTCGCTGCTGTTTATCACCATGGTACTGTTTTACTTCGGCGTGTTGCTGATGTTCCCGCTTGCCGTGCTGTGGTATGCGATAAAAATCGCATCATTGTTGACACCGACCGTCGTTTCCGTGCTCATCGGAATCGCCGTTTTGGGTTACCTTGGTTTGAGGGTGTCACGCATGAGTGAACTGTTGAGCGCACTATTGGATATCGGGGTTGAGCTAGTCCAATTCGGCCACAAACAAAAGGAGCGTTTTGACCCCATCATTGAACAGTCCCGCACAAAATTAGCCTAGTGGCGGATGCTGCGAAGCGAACGATCCTACCATCTACGGCACTATCTTCAAGCGGAATAAAACCGGAATTTAAGAATGCGGTATGGAGGCGGACCAATGCAGAATGGAGCGGGTGATGGGATTCGAACCCACGACAGCTTGCTTGGGAAGCAAGAACTCTACCACTGAGCTACACCCGCTTATGCGTACGGGACAATTTTACGGTTTTTTGCCATCCACCACAATGGGGAGGTGAACTATTCCGTGTAATTTTGTATCGTAGCCAATACCGGGCATCAATCCGGTAATGAGCATAACAATACATCAATTTAAGAGGAGAACAAAATGGCTGCTATTGGCGGAATTGTTTCCATTGGATTTACTGTCTGGTTCTATCTCACCGCCGAAGCGCGAAAAGCCCCGGCTATACAGTGGGCTATTGCTGGATTTATCAGTTATTTGGTGCCTTGGCTAGTTTGGGTCAAGTTGATTGGGACAAAGAAAATGCCTTTTTCCGCATCATTAGGGATTCTGTTTGGAGCCACCTGCGCATTTTTGATATTGACTTTTGTGTTGAAAAGACTAAAACAACCCGAGTAGGCACAAAAAAGCGCCGGGGCGGAAACCGCACCGGCGCTTTATCCTGTGCTTTTGCCTATTGTCTACAGCTTGTCGGCATTCTCGCTCAGGTAAGCGGCAATGCCATCGGCATCCGCCGCGAAACCGGCCTGGCCCTTGTTCCAGCCGGCGGGGCAAACTTCGCCATGCTCCTCGTGAAACTGCAGAGCGTCAACAACGCGCAGCAGTTCGTCAAAATTACGCCCCAAAGGCAGATCGTTTACCACTTGATGCCGCACTAAGCCCTGGGTGTCAATCAGGAAGGTGCCGCGGTAAGCAACCGGGAAGCCTTCTTTTTCGACATCATAACTTTTGGCGATGGAATGGCTGATATCGGCAACCATAGTGTATTTCACCGGGCCGATGCCACCCTTGTCGATCGGGGTGTTGCGCCAAGCGTTATGGGTGAAATGGGAGTCTATGGAAACTGCAAGGACTTCCACCCCGCGCTCTTGGAAGGCTTCCACGCGGTGATCCAACGCGATCAGCTCGGTTGGGCAAACAAAGGTGAAATCCAAGGGATAGAACACAATGGCAACGTACTTGCCCTTGGTTTCCTTAGAAAACTCGTACTCATCAACGATGCTACCATCGCCAAGCACTACGGGTGCGGTGAAATCAGGGGCTGGCTTACCAACTAAAACGCTCATTAAATTCTCCTGTGGTTTATCCGGAAGGGAAAAGGTTTTCGCCTTGGCTGCTCTGAAGCAACGCTTGGCCGGCGGAACCCGGAAGAATCCGGGGCTAATTAATTAACAAAGTGGAATTGTACACCGAAATAGTCTGAAATTGGCAATAGTCACGCAAGGCAGAGTGTTGGGTTTTCCATCACGTCCCGCCAAATCGCGGCAGCCTTTCCGTCTGATGTGGGTTGTATGCTGGCATAAAGCATACCGTCCGCATGACAGATGTCCAGACTGGCGCTTCCTTCTCCCGCATCATTACAATTGACCAAGCGGATGGTATAAAAGTTCGGCTCCCCCAGGTGCAAATTGAAACCGTCGCCGTGAATGGCTAGGCTTTCGCATCCAAAATCTACCGTTTTTATAAGCGTATGGCGCAGATAGCGGGTCGGGCTAGTGGTCAAGATGGTGCACGGCAATTCCAACTGCGCCAGAAGACTGAGCCTCTCACCAGCCATTGGCAGGGAAAGTAGGTTTTCACCATGCGAACGCAAAGAGGCCAATGGCGTAATTTTGCGGTTGCGCTGGGCGAGGCATTCCAAAAAAATCGCTTCTTTCGCCGAAAATAAAGCATCCAAAAATAATGACGGGGCGAACGGCGCTGCTTGGGCGTGCATGATTACCTTCTTGGGTGTCATAAAGACTTAACATGGAAACTGCAATAGTAACTACTCAGTGGTTTAGGGCTGGCATCTCTGGCAACAAAAGCGGAATGCCACCCCTAAACCACCGGACATTATAAAGCAATATTCATACCATAATAATTAACTTCAACCCTAAGCGGGAGAAGAAGCCCGCCAAACAGCGCAATTCCAACCAATACACCATATATTTTGGATGTATGCCAAGGATGCCACTAACGACAGACGTATAATTGTGGCATCAATGCGTGAACATACAATGACAAGAGTCGAATGCAAGCTAAAGATTTTGTGTCAAATGCCACAGCACGAACAGAAAGAGACGCGCCCGATCTACATTGCTTCGCTTAGAAGAACGTCCCATCCAAAGGCGACGATGCCGATGCAAAGCGCCTGCGCGGCATCCGTCCGGCGAGAAAAGCCTCACGGCCCGCCTCAATGGCCTTTTTCATAGCCGATGCCATCAGCACCGGATTCTTGGCTTCGGCAATGGCGGTGTTCATCAACACCCCGCCACAGCCCAACTCCATCGCGATGGCCGCGTCAGAGGCGGTGCCCACGCCGGCATCCACCAGAATCGGCACATTGGCGTTCTCGATAATAGTGAGAATGTTGTAAGGATTGCGTATGCCCAGCCCAGAGCCTATGGGCGCGGCCAAGGGCATGACCGCCACGCAACCGATTTCCTCCAAGCGTTTGGCAATAATCGGGTCGTCGGTGGTGTAGACCATCACATCAAAGCCGTCTTTGACTAAAATCTTGGCCGCCTCCAAGGTGGCGGTCACATCAGGATACAGGGTCTTGGGGTCGCCTAGCACCTCTAGTTTCACCAGCTTGTGGCCGTGCAACAATTCACGCGCCAAGCGGCAAGTCCGCACGGCATCTTCCACAGTGTAACAAGCGGCAGTATTGGGCAATATGGTGTAACGGTCCGGCGGCAGCACGTCGAGCAGATTCGGCTGGCCGGGAGTTTGGCCGATATTGCTGCGGCGCAGGGCGACAGTGACGATTTCCGCACCGCTGGCTTCCGTGGCCAAGCGGGTTTCCTCCAAATCTTTGTATTTCCCCGTGCCCACCAACAGCCGCGAGCGGTAAGTCTTGCCTGCTATCACCAAGCCGTCGCCCTGTCCTCCGCCGATGGCATGGACAATTTCAATCTGGTCGCCGTCTTTCAATAGGTGTTGCCCATACTGCCCGTGATGCACTATTTCCCGGTTCAACTCCACGGCAATACGCTTGCCGGAGAAGCCGAGTTGTTGGATGAGTGCTTCCAGAGTAACAGTTTCGGCGACCGCCGTCGGCTCGCCGTTAATAATGATTTGCATGATTTTAAACGTTGCGAATGTTCGCTGAGGGTTGTTTTTTGTCAAAAGAATGCCGCCGCCCGACCACGGCCTTGGCCAGATCGCGCAACAATTGCTCGCTATCCTCCCAGCCTATGCAAGGATCAGTAATGCTTTGGCCGTAATTTGGGGATTTCCCTGGCTCTAGCTTCTGCTGGCCTTCCATGAGATGGCTTTCGACCATCACCCCGATAATGCGCCGGTCTCCGCCGGCAATTTGCCCTGCCACATCCTGCCCGACCAAGATTTGCCGCCGAAAATCCTTGGAACAGTTGGCGTGGCTAAAATCGATCATAATATTGGGCGGCAGTCCGGCTTTTTCCAAGTCGCGGGCGGCGGCCTCCACACTTGCGGCATCATAATTGGGAGCCTTGCCTCCGCGCAGGATGATATGGCTGTCCTCATTGCCGGAGGTGGAGAAGATTGCCGAATTCCCGGTTTTGGTCACGGAAAGAAAATGGTGGGGTCTTCTCGCCGCCCCTATGGCATCAATGGCAACCTTAATGGTACCGTCGGTGGCGTTCTTGAAACCGACAGGACAAGACAGGCCCGAAGCCAGCTCCCGGTGCACCTGGCTTTCCGTAGTGCGCGCCCCGATGGCACCCCAGGCAATCAAATCGGAGACATATTGCGGCGTGATCAAGTCTAAGTATTCGGTCGCAGACGGCATGCCCATTTCGTTAAGGTCGGACAGCAGCCGCCTGGCCACCCGCAAGCCCTTATTGATGTTGAAGCTTTGGTTCAAGTCCGGGTCGTTGATCAGCCCCTTCCAACCTACGGTGGTGCGGGGCTTTTCAAAATAAACCCGCATCACAAGAACGATATCCCGTTCAAGTTCGCGCTTGACCGCCAACAGTTTGTGGGCGTAGTCGATAGCAGCGTCTGGGTCGTGGATGGAACACGGGCCGATGATGGCCAGCAACCGGTCATCTTCACCAGTGAGGATGCGGTGTATTTCCTGCCGTGCTTGCAGGGTGACAAGCGCGGCAGCTTGGGAGATTGGGCATTCCTCATGGGCGACGAACGGAGGGATGACTTCTTGGATTTGGCGAATGCGCAGATCGTCGGTGTTATATTCGTTACTCATTGGGCTGGTTTCTATAATTTTCGTTCATGCATTCGGGCGCAGAGTGGCCGCTTGAAGCCGGTAGACGGGAAAAACTCCCATTTTAACGCTTATAGCAATGCCCTTGCCATATTTTCGACCCATGAGGTGCGATTAAAAGTTATGCAGACGAACCGGGCAGTCTTTAAATTTATACCGGGAGTCCAAAGCTTGCCTTGCTTTTAGGTGATATCCAATAAAGAACACCCCATTTCATAGCCAAGCTGGTGCTTGGCGTTCCCATTGGGAGCGCCAAGCACCAGCTTGGCCCTTAGACCGGCTGTTCTGTGCCAAAATCTGAGGTTTCGCACGATATTGGCGAAGATATTGCTTGAGTATTCATTTTTAGTTCGTTTTTAAATATGAAAACGCTGTAATTGGCCTTGTCGGGAAAAATCCAGCGGACACCGCCACGCGGGTCGGGTAGGTCGCCCTGGTAACGGGGAATCAAGTGGACATGCAGATGGAACACCGTTTGCCCGGCGGCAACGCCGTCGTTGATGCCGATGTTGTAGCCGTCCGGTTTGAATTCTACATCCAAACCAGCTTTAGCCTCGGTCAACAGACGGAACAGGCTGGTTCGCTCATCGTCGCTGAGGTCGAAGAACGACGCGACGTGCCGCTTGGGGATAATCAGGCTATGGCCCGGTGAAACAGGGTAGCCGTCACGGATTACCAGCGTTAGCGCGTCCTCGCTGAGGATTCGATCTGTTGGCAGGGAACAGAAGGGGCAATGGGCATCAATTTCAAGCATTATCGCTGCGTTATTCTATAAAGATACGCACAGATTGGATTGTTGCGGCGTGGGTTTAGGCTACTTGCTGCCAATTTCATGTATCCATGACACAATGGTTTTGCTTATTGCATTTGCCTCGTCTTGAACAAAACGCTCTCTCATATAAGCGTTATATGAGATACGAGAAACAACTCCCATTTTTAAATTCTGCTTGACGATGCACTGTATAATTTTATCTTGGACAATTGCCTCTACCGCCTCACGATAATCGGGTGAATCCAAAAGAAACGGTTTGAGTGGCGAAAAAGGGCAGACAATAAAAGAAATATCTGTTAGATTTTCTTCCGCATTGTAAATCGCCCTCACTCGTTGTTTAAAAGTATTGCAGGTATCATCATTAGACAAGTGTTGGGATAATCGGCCAATCGCACCAAAACGGTTTCGCGTCTGACCTATATACACAGCTTCACATTTAATGTTTGCTCCGATAGAAACAATTGCATGTATGCAGTATATAAATGCGTACCGATCTGCAATGTCTGAGCACGATATTTTAGCTCTTGAAGCCCTTGCCACAGATTACGATCCTGTGATAACCGGCAAATCCATTTTTCTTAAAACATTGGAAAGCTCGTCGCCAACATGACCCCGAAATGATTCCATTATTTTCTCTATAACGCGCTCTTCATAGCTTGAGTTATAAACCAATTTATATTCAGCAGAAGCTAATGAAAACATAAATAGATCAAGCGTCATGACTAACTGTTTATTATTGTGCATTACATCAATTACATCGCGTATCATCCGGTGTGATCGATTAACTCTAACTATCAAACTTCCATCCGCTGCAAGCGCCCTTTGCCATAATTGATTGTCAGGTAATGAATCAACATACTGGACTCTTTCTGCCCTTTCCTTCAGCTTACTCTCTTCTTCAGGTGTTGCCGGGGTTGTTTCTATGGCTTGATTTCTTCGTTTTTCAAGCTGCTTTTTTTCGTCTGCCGGGGCTACTTTTTCATCCAGTTTTTCATCGTTTTCAATAATTCTTCTGGCAGTGTCTATCTGTTCATTTATAGTATCTCTAGGTTCCTCTCCATGTTTCCTATCGAGGATAGATTTCGCTGAACCCCAAGCTTTAATGCTATTTTTTTTGGCTTCACTAATTTTGGCAGTTAGTTGGCCTTTAGCGATTTCTGACAAGTGTATCCGGCTTTTTGTGACATCAAGATTTAATATATCGTCAGAATCGCTTTTCAACTCCAAACTACCCCGGAATGAATACAAATCCTGATCCTGATGAATCATTCCATCTAAGCTATCGGCCCAAGAGATCAATCGACCATTGCGGTAAATGTATACCCCATAGTTACCAGCACCTATCATATATTTTTCACGACAGGCGGTTTTTGTCATTGTACCGGAATCGGCAACCGATGGAGGATGGGGTAATTGTACAACTGAAACAACTCCATTAATCCCTCCTTCATTATCCAGTTGAATAGCCTGCGGCTTCAATATCCATTTGACGGACAAACCATCCCAATTGGCCTCATCCAATTCGTCGTCTACTGCTGAAATCTCTTTCCGAAATAGAGGGTCAATGGGCTCAACTGGGTGGTCATCGACAAATATTTGCAGGGCTTGATCGCCGTCAGTAGATTTTTTATCTAAATGAAAATAGAAAATAACGCCAGCCTGTGCATTCAATCGATTCTTTATCTCGGTTGGGCTAGGCATGGATTCCAAGCGAATTTTACTAATTTGAATAATAGTTCCAGTTTGCTCGGTTGAACCAATATGTTGGTCAAGTAGGCTTTTCTCCCCTTCATTAGCCTCCCTTAATTCATATTCATAATCCTGTATGAGTTGGTCCCTATCCAACGTGGCAATTCTAGCTATGCCATCGTCTCCACGCGATATTATCTCTAGCTTTCTGCCCAAAGAAGATGCCGCAGATTTTAAACCCAGACCAAATTTGGATAGTGTACCCTCTGAATAGAAGCTTTCCGAAGAGCCTAGTGTTAGGGCATTGTCCAACCCATCTTCGCTCATCCCTTTACCATTATCAATGATTTGAAACGAGTCAATTATAGCCTTCGTTTTACCTGACCCATTGGGTGGCTTTCGTACTAAGTTGATACATATGCGAATTTTTGTCGCGCCAGCGGATACAGAATTGTCACAGATATCTAACAGAGCATTGGCTGGGTTAGTATAATATCTTTGTAATGAATTAATTATCCGATTAGGATTTGAAAGTATTAATTTATTCATATAGCTTTTTGTATTTTGATCGGATGAAAATAGACTTTTCTATATTGTAATTGCTAGAAATCGAAATTTAAACAACTGCACTAAAATTCCATTTTGAGCGATGCCACTTTAAGTTAGACGGGTTTGGCCAGAATTCTTTCTCTGAAGGTGCGACAATGCCTCGGCCAGCCAGTGTACCAAGCAAACCGGCTGCATTTTGATGATTTCCAAGTTGATTGGATAGCATTACAGTAAATGAATTGGAAACGCTCATTAGCCCTTCATCAAACGCCCAATGGCACAGTTTACATAAAGCCATGCCATTGCCGATATCATCATTCTGTGTCTCACTCCAAGGAATTATGTGAGCAGCATCAACTGCACTCCTGCCCTCAGGTGTAATGATGCGGACACCACACAAAGCGCAGCGATGATTATAGCT
This sequence comes from uncultured Methylococcaceae bacterium, assembly GCA_903934875.1. Lineage (GTDB taxonomy): Bacteria > Pseudomonadota > Gammaproteobacteria > Methylococcales > Methylococcaceae > Methylumidiphilus. The sequence goes on along the minus strand of CAIZPP010000059.1, from coordinate 15,989 downwards.
TTTTACCACGATACGGCGAAAACCTTGATTCCTAGCTGTTTCTTTGTAAGTATCAATTACAGGCAGCTCTGAAATATCCTTTCCATTGGCTTTATCTTCCAAAAAAATACTGTATTGAAAGGCTTGCTCATGAATCACATATATTTCTTTGAGCGCATTTTGTGCCGTTTCTGAAAAGCATGAAAAAAGTAGTTGATTAACCAGCTTCTCCCGTGATTCATTGCTCTGTATGAATAAGAATAATTCGTTATCTATCCTCGCACCCAAAGCGATTTCTCTTAGCTTTTTGATTGATGAAATAGACTGGGGTAGGAATTTATCTTTTCCTTGAAGTTCTGGGACCAGAATAAGCTCCCAAAATGGTTCATTTTTCAGATGAAAAAATGGAAGTGCAATGCTGCTGCTTTGCCCAATAGGTAGAACTCGCTTCCAATAATCTGTAAATAAACCATCCAACTCATTAAGGTCTCCAGTAATATCAATGAAGTTAGAGTTTATAGTACCTCTGCGTATCGAATCCATGACAGCAAGCAATAAAAATGGTTTGTGAGGCGCACGAAAATTTGTGGCCTCGCTCCAGACTGGCCCAGGTGCACGTTTTAGTTTTGAAAAGCAATCACAATAATATTGAAGTGTTGTCACACTTTAATCCAGTTATAAGCTACACTCGTTCAGCTTTTATTTACAGCGTTTTCATGTTTAAAAACTAACTAAAAATGAATATTCAAACAGTCTCTGATTTGAAAAAATATCTAGCACAGCCACGTTTTATCAAGTAACCATTTGATGTTGAAAACGCTGTGCCAAGTTCGTCAATGACGATCAACAGCCCCGCGCCTCGATCATCGACAATGGCATCTTGCAAATCGGCTATCAATTCAACCAGCCGGCTAATTTTATAATCACCACTTACGAATGCGCTTTCTAGCTGACTCAGAACTGCCGGGCGTTTCTTTTTACCTCTAAAAAAGCGAGTGGCCGCCGTATTGATTGCCCGCAGCAGGCTCCGCGCTAGAGGCTCCGGGCTTCCAGTAACAGCAACGACACAATAGCCTCTCGTGTCGGCAAGGCTAGCCGTAAAATTCTTTGCTAACGCGGGTACTGCTTGTTCAAGCACTGTGCGGGCATGACGGGTTGCTTCACTATCGACATTGCCCAATAGTTGGGATAGAAACAAACCAAAAGCCGATTTGCCGGAACCATAAGGGCCGATGAGGGCAAAAGAACGGGGTTTGGGTTCGGAGTCTAGGGTATCCGCCACACGGGCTAACACTTGGACGGCCCTACTAGTGAGAATATACGGCAAATTGCTGCTTTCGCTGTCCCGCTCGATGTGAATGGAACGGGTATAGCGGGTGTTGACCTGAATATAAGGTGTTAGTGACATGGCACTTCTGTTTAATAGATTTGAAGACTATCCGTTAGTCTAATAACGACCCCGTAACCCCGAAAACGTCCTCCAGGCTTTTCGCATCCAACACCCGCTCACCATAGATCAATAATGTCTCGGCATCAGTGGCGGCGATTTGTTCCTTTACAGCTTTGGATAGTGGCCCAAAACGGCGATCCAATATCCGCAACAATAAAGCAGCCTCCCCTTCGGCGCGGCCCTTTTTCACACCCTCTAGCTGCCCCTCGTTGAACGTGTCTCGGTAAAACCGGGTTTGCTTCAAGTCAATGTCTCTCAGTCCAAACATGGTCTGAATCTCCTCTCGGGTGATAGTCGGCAATTTATAGATTAACAAGGTTTCCAATAATTCCATCCAATCAATTCCGTCTGATGGGTTGTTTGCCCGGTGTGCCTTCACTTTTTCCACAATGGTGGCAAGTTGCGACTCCTCGACTATTAATAGCGCAATCAGCCAAAGCTTGGGGTTGGCGCTTTCCAATAAGGGCAGTTCATTCAAGTAGACGCGGCGCAGGCTTGGCAGACCGATAAAAGGCAGGGCCGCCTTGATGGTTCGCTCAATTTGGGCATAAGGATAAAACACGAGTGCCAACCAAGGTTGAACGGGGTTGTATTGGCGCAAGTATAGAATGATCTCGCCAAAAAAGCGCAGGTAAAACGCCTCATCCGGTTGAAATTGCACTTCGACAAACACCAAGGGGGAGTCTGGTTGATCCGGGGGCGCTTCAAGCACACCATCCAAGCGGAACGCGGTTTGCTTTATCTCATGGGAGCCAAAACGGTACTTGTTGGAACCCGGCACATCCAAGCCAGCTAGTTCCAGTGCGAGACTGGGTTCGGTTTGGAATAGGCGATAAAATAAAGTGTCGGTCTTCAATGTTTATCGTCATAGTGGCGTTGCAGAATTTCCAACGGCACGAGATCAGCCAATCGGTACAGTTCATGGATGCCGGCGTTTTCCCGCAATTCTAAGCTACCCGGCTGCCAAGCGATCATTTCTTCTAGCTTGGCGATCAAACATTCTTCCGTAAGACGGAACACGGAACCGGGTGCGGCGAGAGCGCCATCGCTACGCATTAGATGCTCCACCGGTAGGTTGGGTTCACCACGGTGGGCGAACATTTCCGCAACGGCATAAGCAAAAACTGCCACCGGCAAATGCGGGCGGTATTCTGGCTTGGATTCGTGGCGTTTGGTCTCAGGCAAGGAGCGCATCAATCCAAGCAGGACAAAAGGAGAGTCCAAGCTTTCTTCCAACGGCACAGATTTGGACAGAGTAGCCGGTTCGTACATCCGCATTAATAATGTAACATCATGCTTCAGTGTCGCTTCAGATGCCCGCGAAGTCAGGTTTTCAGCCACAAATATTTTCAGCGCATTTAGAAGCTCTTCGCCAGTAAATTCGGGCTTGTGGAAGCGGTTGAAAAACCAGAATATGGCAGTGGCATCGGCGGCATTGGAAGCCAGCAGCCAGTGCAACAGCCAAATTGTGGCATCGTCTTCAAGGTACGGGTCCCAACCGGCTTCGTCGAATATTTTGTTGCCGAGTTCGGCGGGGCGGAGGACCGTTTTGTCGTGGTTGACAATTTGGGTGGCAAGCATCCAATATTTAATTGCGGAAACCATGTTCTTGCCCACGCCCAGGGTCACGGTGGCCTCGTCATCCTCAAACACATCAGGGTTTTTGCTCCAAGCTTGGTGGCCTTTGGTCAGCCAGCCGAAGCGCAGGGGGAAGGTTTCATGCCGCCCAAAGGCGGTACGGTCACGGTTCAGCGGAATCATCGTGTGTGTCCTTAGGGCCTTGGGTTTCGCGTGTGTAATCAGCCGGGCCGAAAAAGTTGAACTTCAAACGTATGCATCGTAGAGGAAATGGTAGGCGTTTTCAATCATCATCTAGAAGCGTATTTCAAGCCGCGCCGACTGGCTGGTGCCAGACTAAGTATCAGCAATTATCATTATGAACAAAACCGGGCGGGTTTGGAACCCACCCCCACAATATTTGCAAAATGTGAATGCTGGCTAGAATATTGGCAGTATGGGCAAGATGGGCACGGTGCGGAAACACCTATGTCAATCTGGTTTAATCAAAACGAGAATTATGGTAGAGTTACAGCGTCTTTAATATCGAAGAGTTAATTGTTGAGCTATATCGTTTTGCAAAGCAATTCGCATATAGGATGGTACAGCATTTTCATCTTTAAAATATAATTAATAAAGGATATTCAGCTACCGTTTAAGGTTAACTGAATGTCTTACCCTTTCATGCCAGCTATCAAGTAACTCTCTGATGTTGAAAATGCTGTAATCGAAATGTGGGACAAGCAAAGCTTCCATCCCATACAGCCATTGGAGTGAAAGATGAAACTTCATCAATTTGAGCAGTTACAATCCTATCTTTTTTTGCTAAGTTTTGAGAACGGAGAGACATGTCAGGCCGACCTGGAGGATTTAATTGGTCAACATGTAACTGTTGATAATCTGCGAACGGCTCATATCAACCTCGATTGCGGATGTTTAGAATTCTTAGATGGAAGGGTCGATATAGAACCTAAGACGCTTTACCGATATGCACGTTCGGCATCAGAAAAGCAAGCTGCTTGAGAAACGGTCAATCCAGGACAATGGCTACAGCATTGGAATACGGCCAGTCAAGGCACTTTTTGGGTCGTTTGAGCGGATATTACGCGGGTGCGCCGGTGATCTTGCCAACAATGTCATTGCGACAACCCAGCGTTTGGAAATGCATTTCAAGCCGCGCCGGCTGGCTGATGCCGGGGCTAGGTTTTGGGTTTCCAAATACCAAGCCGATTTTATGGTATAGTATAATCTTACCCGTTCTTACCTGGAGTGTCGCCATGGAAACCACCCGCCTGTCCAGCAAGGGCCAAGTCATTCTGCCTAAATCAGTACGCGATGCCCATCATTGGTCGCCAGGTACCGAATTTGAAGTCGAAGACCGGCCCGAAGGCGTTTTGTTGCGCCCGAAAAAACACTTCGCCATCACCCAACTCAAGGATGTTGTCGGTTGCACCGGATACTGCGGTCCGGCCAAGTCGCTTGAGGAGATGGAAGAAGCGATTGCCAAGGGCGTAGGCGAGAGACATGCTCGCGGTCGATACTAACATCATCGTCCGGCTTGTCACCAATGACGATTCCAAGCAAGTAGCGCGGGCTGTGGCGCTGTTTGAACAAGAGCGCATTTTCATTTGTAAAACGGTTTTGCTGGAAGTCGAGTGGGTGCTGCGGTTTTCCTACCGATTGCCCCGCGAGATTGTCGCTGCCAGCTTGCGCAAGGTGATCGGGCTTGGCAATGTGGCTGTGGAAAACCAAGACGAGGTTTCTGTTGCGCTTGATTGGCACGAACAGGGTTTGGATTTTGCCGATGCCTTGCACCTTGCCAGCAGCGGTCGGGCAAAGCGTTTCGCAAGCTTTGACCAGAAGCTGGCGAAACGGGCTAGCAAGCTTCAGGCGATAGAGGTATTAGCCGTTTAAATAATTAAGGAAAAACAGGAATGGTCACACTAGGGGATATTGTCCAACCGGACCCTGCCCGCATTATTAAAGATGCCGCTATTCTGTTGGATAAAGGTTTGCACAATGCGGGGTATGTGAGTTCATACACCCCAACGCGCTCGGCAATTAAGATATTCGAATGCCTTGCGCGGGCGGTGTTGCCGGCTGCGCCCACGGAAACGCGGGCAATGAATTGGCATGGGCCTTACGGCTCAGGCAAAAGCCATCTTGGCGTGGTCGTCGGGCGCCTGCTGCGCGACGGCACGGGCGGCAGGGAATTTGCGGATTTATTGCGGGCGCTGGAAAACCTCAATGCGGCGAAACTTGCAGGGCGATTGCGGGGCACGTTTTTGGACGCTAGCGACCGCGACGCAAGACCGTATTTCCTCGTATCGCTGTACCGTTCGAGCGAACACCCCATCTCGCATCAATTGCTTGAAGCGTTGTACCGGGGGTTGCGCGAGGACGAACAGTTGCGGGAGGAACCGATACTCAGCAAGACCGAATATGACGCGGCCTGTCAGCGATTTGAGGAAATCGTCACAACTTCCCCGCAGTATCAAAACGCCGAGTTATCACAATGGAATCTGGCCCAGCAAGCCTATTTGACCACGGCAGAGATGGCGGCTGATTTAAAACGGCATGACCCCACAGCTTACGGCGTTTTTTTAAGCTGGTATCGGGCGGTGTGCCATGGCGAATCGTTTGATCCGTCACGGCATGGTGGGAAAAGATTTGTCGAGGCGTATCTTGAGGCCGGTCAAAACCTTGCCGCACGGGGTTATTCTGGCATTGCGATTATCTGGGATGAGTTTGGGCATGTATTGGAAGACATGATTGGCAATCCAAGGCGCAACGCGATCAATGAGATCATTGAGTTTCAGGAATTCGTCGAGAAAGCCTGTGCGCCCGATACGGGCCACACCCTGTTCATTGGTTTGACCCATGTGTCGCTGGCCGAATACGGTGCGCGCTTTGACTGTCTTGCGGCAAAATTTGCGCGGCGACGGGCAAGCTCTCGCGCTGGCTTTGCTGCCCCTGCTTGAGCTGGATGTTCCATTTAACCCCAATGATCTGGACGGGCTTGCGCAAGAGGGACTGAAAAAGTCGCTCGGCCACTGCGAGCCAACGGACATCGACCGGCTTTCCCAGCACATCCGGTCTTTAGTGCAGCAACACCAAGCAAACCGTGACCCGCGCCACCAGCTTCTTGATGATTTCCGGGCCGTGGTCACCAAGCACAAAAACTTGATTGAACGGGATCGGGTGTTGGAAGTATTGCAAATCATCATCAAAGAACTCCAGATTGATCGACTATGAAATTTGGAGAGAACATGAATTCTTATCTTTATGATCCGGGTGAACATCGCACCAAGCATTGTGGTTCATCTGTTAGTGCCCACTTTGAAAGGAACGGAAGCATAAAAATTGGCAAATGCCCGTCGTCTCTATCTAGACAAGTGGCACAGGCTCTATTGCAAACTGGCATTCCAGATACAGACAGCCTAGAGAATGGACATCCAAAGCGCATTTATGCCGTTTATGATGGAGTGGTTTATCAAGCGGTACCGACTATGCTTGGCATTTCCTATCATGGTTATCCGTGGCATGGTAGACCGGGAGACAATCGGCTTCCCAGAGTAATTAAACGCGAATTGGAGCAACGGGCTGCCGAAGCTGGTTGTTCTGACAAACTTAAAAAGTGGTTAAAAGATCATGAATGCTAATAGCGTCCTGCAATTCGACTATACACCTGTTTCTGAAATGGAAAATGCGAATTTAGGATGGGGGGACGGACTGCTTTGGCTGGAAGGGAAGCCTTTTTGGTTCTGCGGCACTAAGCAAGAACCGACACCTATTAACTGGACTTGGATAGACATACTTGAACATCTGGCAATTTGCTGGCCTTATCTTCAGACAGAATCGCCTTTTCCCTATGATTGGTTGGCCGAGGCAATGCAGGAGGGTGTCAACTTCTGGCAAATTGCCGATGATCGCTGGGAAGGAATTTCCCCCAGCCAAGCTGATGAAGAGGAAAGAAAAACGTTGGCTTTTGCCCAGAAACACAATTTGGCGGCTGGCTGGCAAGGCTTGGCAGCCCCCGCTCTGTATTGGTTTCGACAAGGGAACGAGGTTTTATTGTGTCCTGAGGGACGGCCGCCCATACGCGTTTCTTGTGTTGAAAGTTTACGTATACTTGAACAATTTGGCGAGAAAATCGCTAACGGTCTGGTTGGGACAAAACATCCTCGTGCTTTACAGGCTTTTAAAGCTTGGCATGAACGAAATGATATATCACTTGAAATGCGCATTTCCATTGCCACCGGACTTAGTTTAGATACAGTTCAAGCTATGGGGAAAGAAAATAGATCAAGTAGCGAATATTGGGGTATCAATAGTGCCGCCAATGCTGATAATTTTAATGCTAATGCTTTTCTAGCGGCGGCACGGATGACATCCAGTTTTCTTAATCCAGATGAAATTGCGAGTGTATTAGAACGAATCCGACAATTACCCGCTTTAGTTGATTTGCCTAAATTGGATAAGCTTTGCGATCAATTGGAGCTTGAGACTCCAGACACACCACATGAGGCAGGTTATAAGCTTGCTGCCCAATTGCGCATAAATATGAATCTAAGTGAAGAAAATGTTTTTGATCCAGAAATATTTTTGTCCGAATTGGGGGTTATTCTAAAAAGGGAAGACATAGGTTTCGACGAATTGGAAGCCATTGCCGTTTGGGGTAACAAGGGTCCAGCGATATTAGTCAATGTCAGACCCGATATGAGGACCAACCACGAACATGGCTTTCGTTTCGTTCTTGCACATGAAATAGCACATTTACTGGTTGATCGTCAACAATCTCTTTCGGCAGCAGAGGTATTAGGCGGTAAGACTTCAAAGAAGGTTGAACAACGAGCCGATGCATTTGCAGCCGAACTGCTCTTGCCTAGACAAATCGCAGCCAAAGTTTATCGAGATGAGCGAAACTTAAATGACGCGGTTAGTCGGCTGAGAGATACTTATAAAGTGGGTCGTAAGGTGGCTAAAGCACAGATAAAAAATAGCGGCAACGCCAGTCTGGAGGATGAACAGGAAATCGATATCGCTTTAAAAATAAATACCTATTACCCCTCAGCTCACAACTCATCATCCAATAAAACCTAATCGCCCGATTATGAGTGTAGTAGTGCTGGTTTTCGACCAATATGGCATAGACGAAACCCCAGCGATCATTGCCACGATAGATCAATTGCAAACCCTGCGCGAGCAAATTGACCGGCATTTACGCACTGGTAAAATGGACTGTTTGCGTATCCGCCTGAAGCCCGAATACCGTCAGCGTTTCGCCGATTTCATCGGTTTGCGCGGTGTCGATTGCCTAGACTTTGAGCCATGCGCCGAGTTTGCCAAGCGGTTTGGCTTTGCTGCGCCGCCGTGGGCGAAAGCACCGAACTTGGCAAGGTTGCTGACTAATCCCATCCTGTTTAAGGAAAGGGCTGCAGGCGCGAGCAATGCAGAAGATGAGGGCGGGGACTCTACCTTTTGCATACTTAAATTAGTAAACCCAGATTTAACCCGCCCGGAGAATTGGGCGTCGTTGTGCGCAGCGCTAGCTGATCCGTTGCTAGCCGAATTTGGCTGGCTCGCTATGGATGAAGTGATGCAACGGATTGAAATGTCCGCCGCGCCGTTTCTTCAAGCCGATGCCGCAAAATGGTTCGTCGGGCGGGTTGCGTCTTTTGCAGTGCCAGCGGAAGCACTGGTTCATTTGGCCCGGCAACGGTTTTGCGAACACCTGCGCGGCTACACCCAAGGTCATCGACTGAGCCATGCCTTACCGGCCCGGATTGAGCCGTCCGAGTTCCTTAACGCTCTTCCCGCTTGGCCGGTCAATGAATCCGACGCGGGCCAAAAGTTGGTAGACGATTGGCTAGCAGTGTTGGAGCTAGCCACCCATGCGATTGAAGCCGGCAGCCTCCCGGTTAGCGAATTGGCAGGACTTGCCGTTGTCGATTGGCCCAGTGTTATCGATGCGTTGGAAAGACATCTGGCCGAACACCGCCGTTTGGCAACAGTTGAACTGGCTGGCGCACTAAACGGATTAGGCAGCGAACCTGCTGTGCGCTTGGCCGCCACAATCCGCGAACAATTGGCCAGCTGCGAGGCATTGCCGGAAAATGCTGACACTGAAACGACGAGGCTTTGGCTAAAGAGCTACCTGGATTATGCGCGGCGTCGCTTCACTGCAGAGCAAGAACCCGACGAGTTCGTCAGCATGAGTTTTTCGTCATGGGTGTTGCGGCAGCAAGCCCGCATTGCCCGGTCCCCCATGGATTGGCGACATGTCGCCCGCATCATTGGGGAACAGCTACGCGACAAGGATACGCGGGTGATCGTCTGCATGGTCGATGCCCTCAGCGCCTTGTACAACGCCCAAGTGCGCGATACGGTCCACGACTTCGCCAGCAGTGATGACTTAGTTGTGGAAGAAAACTTTTTGATTGCCCCTTATCCCAGCCTAACAGAAATTGGCAAAAATGCGGTATTGACTGGCAAGCCCTCAGACCAGACCAGCGGCACGGTTGAAAACCGGCTTTACCAAACCTTCGAACATGCACCCGTCACGCTTGATGAAATCTGCCTCCTGAAAAGCTGGGAGAGCCGCGACCAGATAATACCCAAACAAACCCGATTACTAGTTTACTTGGAAAACCGCATTGATGATCGACTGCACGATTGTGCCAGCTACAGTAAGTTCAATGCGGATGTCGAAGTCATCGTCAGGCAACTCGGCAAAGAAATTAAGCGCTGGACAGATCAGACCCGAAGGCACGGTTTGGAACCCGTGGTATTGATTACCGCCGACCACGGGGTCACGTATATCCGCGAAGTCGAATCAGCCGCTAGCGGCACTACTGGCAAGTGCAATGACCGCTGCATAGACTTTCCATCCCGCCCCAACGGACGGGAAGACTTTGAAATAACCGAGGCAGGTGGCAAACATTATTTGATCCCGTTGCGGCGGGTTCGCTTACAAGGCGGTACGCCGATGGCGCATGGTGGCTTGACACCCGAGGAGTTATTGATTCCTTGCATTGTCATGCGCAGGCCTTTCTCCCCGGCCATCCCGTTAAAACCACCCTTGCAGATTCGCCTAGGCAAAGAAAAAGCCATTACCTTAGATGGAGGCTGGCAGTTGTGCCTAGTGTTGCAGAGCCATTGCGACGCGCATACCGTGCGAATAGAGGCGAGTCCGCCATTTCGCGGCAAGGCCGGGCCTTACGGCCCGTTGCAAAAAGGCAAGCAAGAAGAGATTCCGTTTGCCCTACAAACCGATTTGCCGCAGGAAGGTCTGGTCCAAGTTGAATTGACGGCTAAATTTTCGCGTCCAGACTTGCATTCAACAGAGACGCTGTTTTTCAAGCTGGATGTACTGTTTCCACCACGGCTATTGGAAAAAAGCGACGCGGTGGCTGAATTTGAAAACATGTTTTAATCATTATGGCTGAATTAGGCATCGAACAAAATCGCCTGGACCAAAAATTTTTGGAGGTTTTTGGCGAGTTGACGATTGACAAGAAAGCTGTGCGCGATTTGAAAATCCGCGAGGCGAGGACCATCACCAGTTTTGTCGAAGAGTGGCTGATTTCACGATTTCAGGCCAAGATAGCGGACAAGACGGCGGTATACCAAGCCGTCACCGATTTCATGAGCAAACACTTGCCCAAGAAGACCGAAAAGGAACCAATCAAAAATCGGCTGTTCAACGGCGAGGCCATCGTTTTATTGGATAATTTTTCAGTGCGCATCGACCTTGCCAAAGGCTTGAGACTGGTTACCGTGCCAAGTTTGGAAATGAACGACGCACAGGTGATCGACGAAGTCCTCAACAACCACGATGCATTGTTGGGTGGCGGGCAATGGGGGGCCGGGCGCTTACGCCTTCGTGCCGCCGAAAAAGGCAAAAACATCATTGAATTGATTGAGTTCAACCCGATGCAATCGGGTTGCGTTCGCTTGGATAAAATTGTCGAAGCCCGCCGCGAATTCACGACCGAGGAATGGATTTACCTGCTAATCAGAACCATGGGTTACGAACCCACCGCTTATACTTTAGGGCAACGCTGCAACCTATTGTTGCGCCTGCTTCCCTTAGTACATAACAACATCAATATGATGGAGTTGGCCCCAAAAGGTACCGGGAAATCCTACATATACACCAATTTGAGCCGCTATGTATGGCTGAACAGCGGGGGGGCGTTGACGCAGGCGCAGTTATTCAGAAACCAAAGCACTAAGGAAATTGGCCTACTCGGTAGGCACGATGTGTTGGTCTTGGACGAAGGGCAATCGATCAGCTTCAAAGGGGCGGATGATATTCATGCCAAATTCAAAGATTATCTTGAATCGGGGCGTTATTCGATTGGCCAGCATGAAGTCCCAAGTGAATGCGGTTTGATGATTTTGGCCAATATTGAAATTTTTAACGACAGACCAACGCATGAAGATTATGTTCGGCACTTGCCGGAAATGTTCCACGACGATGCGCTGATGGATCGTTTCCACGGCATCATACCAGGCTGGGAAATCCCGAGGTTCACCACTGAACGTGCAGCACAAGGCATAGGCATAAAGGCCGATGTGTTTGGCGAGTATGCACACCAGTTACGATCCGTCAGCGCTTTTGAGTTTTGCTACGGTAAAGCACACGACTTGGACGGGGATATTCGAGATGTCAAAGCAGTCCAGCGTTTGAGCATGGCATTGTCCAAGTTGTTAATGTTAAATCCGGGGGATGCCGATTACGAAAACTATGTTTTTGAACCAGCATGCAAACTTCGTGAACGCGTCCGCAGCCAGTTGGCAGCGCTGAATCCAAATGAATTTCATCCTAGTATAAAAGTTAGCCGTCGAGTTCCTTTGTAGCCCTTCAAATGAGCAATTCTTCAGCTAACAAACCTATCGTGGCCATCATAGGCGGTGGTCCGGCAGGCATGTCTTGTGCCTTGTGGTTAAAGCAACTGGGCTTGTCGCCTTATATTATCGAACGCAATGCCGCACTCGGCGGGCAATTGCTCAACATCGACCGGATCAACCGCTGGGTGTTGGGCTTGCCTTGGCTGACCAGCGTTGAGCTTGCCGGACGCTACGGCAAGCACATTGGCGAGGAACATATCCCCATCCACTATAATACCGAACTGAAGGCAATAGAAACGACGGAGCAGGGTTACGGGCTGGTGTTGCAAAAAATGGCTGAACGGAATGAAACCTTGATGCAGGTGCAGGCGCTGGTGATCGCGACCGGGGTGCGGGTTTTGGGCCGTGAGGTTTTCAGTTTGACCCCTGGCTTTGATGCGCTGGTTGCGGCGGGGCTGGTTGGTTGTTTTCCCATTGACCATCTTGCTAGAATAGAATCCTTGCGAGGTAGGACGGTGGCGGTCATCGGGGGCGGAGACAATGCCCACTTCACCGTTAAGGATGTGGCTTCGGCCGCAACCCGGACCTATTTGCTAATGCGTTCATCTCCTAAGGCACAAAATAGCATTCGCAACGAAGTGGCCGCCCTGGTTGATCAGGGGCGGGTGGTCGAATACCAGGGAACAGAGGTGGATGCTTTCCGGCAAACTCAAACCGGCATCGAAATATCCTTGAAACAATCAGGTTCAATTGCAGCGAGGATTAATGTGGATATGGTTTTTACGCGCATAGGCTTTTCCCCAAATAGCAAATTTCTGGAAACCCTTGGCATTCTTGCCACTATAGACAAACAATCCGCCGGCTATGTATTGACTGATGCAAGCCAACGGACTTCGCTTGCGTCCGTCTATGCCATCGGTGATGTTGCCTGCCCCAGCCTGCAATCGGTTGTCACCGCCATCGCAGGCGGTGCTGTTGCCGCACGGGCTATCGCGGACGACCTCAATACGGGGGGTAATGTTTGATGCCAACAACCCAGCATACTCTGGAAAATCATTACGCAACAACGCAGCCTGTGGTATGGATCGTAGACAGCGCCTACACGGGCGAGTTGAATGCCCGCATCGGGCTGGCAGAACGCCTAGGCTACCCTTACGAGATTATTCCGCTGCCCAACGGCGATAAACCGGGTTATGGGCAGATGCTGCAAGAGCGCTATGCCCGCAGCGCCAATGGCGGCAGGCGCAAGCTACTGGTGATTAGCGGCACCGGCGAGGAAACCACTGCCGAAATAGCCGATTTGAAATGGCTGTTTGAAGATTGTTTGTTAAACGTGTATCTGGCGTCTATTTTGCCGGATGAACGCCATCCGCGCCTAGTTGATTATGATCTTATCGCCTCCCCCCAACTTAGCGGCGACAATATCGTCACGCTGGTAGGCGTGCCGCATAAACTGACCAAGGACACCCTGGCGACCGCCTACCGGCAGCATGAAGATTATTTCAGCACATTGCCGAAGCCCATTATTGGTGTGCTGATTGGCGGCAACACGCGCTATTGTGACGGATTTAATGAGGCTCATGCCACGGGCTTGGCGCAGCGTGTCAGCAGGATAGCCAAATCACTGGGGGCCTGCCTCGTCATCTCAAACAGCCGCAGAACCCCGCAGCCAGCCCTAAACGCCCTGCTGGACAATCTGGACGGGCTTGCCTATCGTTTTTTCGACTGGCAGCAAAATGAACAAAGCTTCTACCATGCATTGCTCGCCCATGCCGACCTGCTTATCGTAACCGGCGACTCGCTGTCGATGTGCTCCGAAGCCGCCTACACAGGCAAGCCATTGCTGATTGACCTCAGCGAGGATGCCACGGAGTGTTATCACCGGGAAATTGTCGGCAAACTCATTGACCATGGCGCGGCCAAACTACTCACTGACCGATTTGAGCCTTGGGACTGTGTGTCGGCGGACCCCACGGACGCAGTGGCCGAGGCCATTCACACTTGGCTCCTGGCAGCATCTAGGGCCTAATACATAACATTTTCAGCTATCAACTTAAGGCGGGACATGCGTAAGGCTTAACCGTTCGCCCTGAGCTTGTCGAAGGGTGGATGGTTAAGCCATTCATGGTTCGACAAGCTCACCACGAACGGCTTTAAACTGTCCCGCCTTAAGTTTGGTAGCCACACTTTCAGCCCTGTAGCCCTATAAGGTCGGGCGCGTCCTTTTGCGCCGTAACCCAACATGTAGGGACGGATTTGTGAAAAGGGTATTTGAAGCATGGAAAAATCTTTATGTACAGCATTTTCATCTTAAAAAGATACCTAAAAACAGACATTCCGTTACCCCATCAGATTAACCTAATAACCTGCGCTATCATACCCACTATCAAGTAATTCTTTGATGTTGAAAACGCTGTATTACCCAAACTCAATCTTGCAACTGAGTTCTATGGATTTGATCGGCTTGTCTTTGTGTGTCCCTAGGTCGATGCTGATAGGTCCGCCAGCTGGTGGCCCAGCCTCCGGCTTGGCAGGCGAAGAAACCACTGCCTGACCAGCCGCTTTTTCTTCTGGCTGAGGGCTGGCTACGAGCGGGTGGCGGCGTTTGAATTCGTCCATCGACTCAACTAGCTTTTGGTTTTGCACCATGAACGTGTCCATATCAAAAGCCCCCTTCGAGAGCGCTTCGATCTTGGGCAAAATAGCTTTGACTTTTTCCATCTGATCCAAGCCTAGATAGCCCTGCGCCAAGCTTTGGTAGACCCACTCTTGGTCTCCCCTGTCTTTGAAGTCATTTTGATTGATCAAATACTGGCAAAGCTCGACGACTTTTTTGCGTATCATATTGGCGTGGCCATAATTGACGATGGCATCGAACTCGTTATCGACAAGGTTGGCTTTAAGGGTGTACATGTACGCCACGTTGATGCCATTGTAATAATCCTGTTTGACATAAAACCCGCGCTCATAATACTCAATGGCCTTGTCAAAGTACTCCATATTGCCGCTACGGTCATAAAGCCGCTTGTTAATGGCACCGCCCAGACCCAAGGTTTCCGGGCACTTTGATATGGCCAAGGAACAGCAAGTTTCCAGTATCTGTAGGGCCTCTTTCAATGCGGCGATGGCGGCTTGGTCGTCTTCATCCTTTTCTTTGTTTTTGTAGGTAACCAATGCCAGACGCTGGTTGAGGAAGACATCCTGCGGGTCATTCTCGCTGGCCGCACGAAACAGGGCGATGGCGGTTGGGTAATCCTTGGCGTTTTTGGCGGCTTCGGCACGCTGTATGATGATAGCCAGGGATTGCTTCTTCAAAGTTTCAGGGTCGGCCCCCGTTTGCGCAGCCATGTTTTCTTGCGCATCCAGTTTTGCCTTCATCTCCGCAATGAGTTGCTGCGGGTCGGTCCACGCCGGCGGTGCCATGCCTGGCAGGTAAGTGTACACCGGGCTGTCCTCTGCCACCGGGTTGGCTATGAGTTTCCGCACCTGTTCGGAAAGAAGGCCGACAAACCTTTCGGCTTCATCTTGGGCAATATCTTCACCTAGATGCTGGTAGCTATAAATGATTGTGTGGCCCAAGTCGAAAGGCAATTTTTTCATCAACTCGTTTTCGGCCATGATTAAGGTGGTGTTGGGCCGTTGCGCATGGCGCACACCCAACTCATAAAAAACATTGGCGTTCATCGTCGACAAGTCAGCCACAACAAAGTCGGCATGGTAAATCCACTGGTACATGAGCTTGTCTATGCTGCCGGTGACATTCACATCTATGGCCCGGAAACAACGGATGCCCACTTTGTCGAAAGCCGGTTTGATGAGCTTTTGATAAGACAAATCAAGATTGAGCACACGGCCGGTCGCAAAATCGGTTTTCGTGCCGAAGCCGATGACAACAAAGCAGGTCGGCTCTGTCTTTATGGCAAGTTCTTGGTTGTTCATATTGTTTCCCCTATTTCAGCGTTTTCAAGATCAATCGGTTACTTGATAAGGCTTATGGCTGTTGCTAGATATTTTTTTCAACCAAAGGTTGTTTGAATAACTGATGTTACGCAGGGTGCCAAGCCAAGGCCGGAATAAGCCGCCCCGGCGGGCGTTTCCGGCGAAGGATGTTGTGGAGTGCGGCGACTAGTCGCCGCCTTTTGCGTCC
>CAIZPP010000058.1 GCA_903934875.1 uncultured Methylococcaceae bacterium | reverse complement strand
TGCCGAAATCCAGGCCAAGGACGGTAACTCCGCCGGACGGGATTCGTAATCCCGTAAGTAACGTTTTGTGCAACGGCAGGACTGTGGTCCGTGGACATAACGTTCGGGTCGCAATTACAAATCCCGGCCCGCGTCAGGATGTGCTGAGCCTGCGGAGCGCATCAACCGCGAGTCGGCACGTCGCCGGGGTTGCCGGACCCATCGCGAATGATGCGCCTCGTTCCTCGGCACATCCTACGACACTAGGCGACGAGTCGCCGCACTCCAAGGGTCCAAAAAAATCGCGCCGGCTTCGCCGGTAGCGGAAAAGCAAGAGCCAAAAAGCAAAAACACAAAGGGAAAAAGCACAAAGAGCAAAGGGCTATAAGTCCTGGGCAAGACGGAAGCCAAGGTTGCTGTCCCGGTCGTCTGCGCTGTCCCCGAAGCGGTTGGCCGAGCGGAGCCTGTCCGGTACGCTGTACCAAGACCCCCCGCGAATCACCCGCCGGGCTTCGTCATCATTATATGGCTCGTTTATTGCATATAGATTAAAACACCATTCCCACACATTGCCCGCCATGTCCAAGGGCCGGTCTTCGGGCCAGTCTTGCGCATACAGGCCGACGGCGATAGCGCGGTTCAAGTCGCTCTCATCGCTGTTGCAACGCCGCCCGTCCCACTCCTTCCCCCACGGGTATTTATTATCGGCACACCCGTTGCAAGCGGCTTGCTGCCATTCCCATTCAGTCGGCAGGCGGACTTCATGGCCTAGCTGTTGGCTCAACCAACGGCAATACGCCACCGCCTCGTACCAGTTCACATTCACCGCCGGGTGGTTGTCGTAAGCTGGAATCTGGCGGCCTGGGTCCGCATACGGGCCTTGCAAACCTTCCCACCAGGCTTCGTTGTGGTAGCCGTCTTCCGCTTGCACAAACAGCTTGTATTGCGCCTGCGTGACGGGGTATTGGGCGATTTTAAAAGCCGCCACGTCAAAGCTTCCGGCGTTGTCTTCCAATTCCACCCGGCCGGGCGGCACCTCGCACCAGACGATGTCGGGCAGTATGACGGTATTAAGCCCCTCTCCCGCTTGCGGGAGAGGGGATGGGGTGAGGGTTAGGCCCGTTAACTCCGGCAAAATTGTCGTATTCGTTGGCGTTGTTACCCTCACCCTGCCCTCTCCCAAAGGGAGAGGGTTCCTTATTTCAACAGTATTGCCCCCTGTGGGGGAGGGAACTATAGAGCTTACTGCAATGGTTTTAACCCCGACACCGGGCCGGTCGTCGCCGAGCAGCGCGAGGCGTATGCCGATGCTGGCCCGCTCTTGATGGCTGGGTTGCCAGGTTTTGCTGGCGGCTTTCAACTCCTCCCGGGTGACCGGACCTAGGAACTCGCGTTGTGCCCCGGTCAGCGTTTCGCCCAGCCGTTGCAGCATGCCGGCCACCTCCACCGCCCGCTCGTCGCTCCAGCGATGGGCATATTTGCGCTGTTCCTGCCAGTCCAGGCTGGCCCGCTCCAACTGGCTGCGCAGGCGCAAATCATCTTTGTTTTGCTCGATCCAGCCGGTCAACTGCCCCCAACTGCGAAACAGCGCCTCGTGGACAACTTCAACCATGCGCTTGTGGCTGTCCTTGTCTTCAGAACTGACCAGCAGGCGGACTTGCGCGTCGGTGAAGCGGTCCAGCAAGGCGGCTACGGCCAAGCTGTGCGCGTCATCGCGGTCCGCGCACACTGCCCCGCGCTCGGCGCGTTGGCGGGTGACGCTGCCGGTTTGCCCGTCCACCCGCACCAGCTTGCGGAACACCTGCGCCAGCACGGCTTCACCTTCCACATGCAACTCGGCAAAGCGCGGTTGCAAGCGCTTAAACTCTTCATCTGCGCGTAGCCCGACCACGTGCGCCACCCCGCCGAGGCCGTCGTAGTCTTGCCAAGTCAGCATCCGCCCACCGCGTTCATGGCATTTCTTAAACAATTCGCCCAATAAATACGCCATCAAGGCCAAGCGCCCCGGCTCGGCGGCGGTTTCTTGCCGGATGCGCAAGGCCAAGCTGCCCCGTTCGGGATTATTTTCAAACGCCAAGCCGGATTTGGCGGCGGGTTGTTCTATCATCAGGCCCATTGCATCACTGTCCGGCGGGGCCAAGGGAAAAAAACCGCCTTGCTCCCGAAGCCACGCCACCAGCGTAGGGTCATGCTCGCTAGTCAGGCAATGGCTGAGGAAGTCATCGCGCAGGGTTGCCACCACCAAAACCCGGCCACTTTCGCGCAGGGCTTTGATCAACTCAATGAAGCGTTTACGTTGCTGCGGTTCGATCTTGGGGTCAAAAACTTCCTCGAATTGGTCTATATAAAACAGCAGGCGTTGTTGCGGCAGCAGGTCCAGCAGGCTAAGCACGGCCTGCGGCCCTTCCATCAAGCGCTTGTGCAAGCTGATGGCGCTCATGGCTTTTGGCTTAGGCAAGGCGTTAAACCAAGCCGTCGCCAACGACTCGACCGGGTCGTCCTCATCTCCCGGTTTGAAGTCAATCACCCGCCAGCCCGCGCTCTCCGGGGGGTTCTGCGCCATAACCAAGCGTGACAGCAAACCCGCGCTGACCAGCGAAGATTTGCCCGAACCAGAGGCCCCGACCACGGCGAGGAACTGGGTGCCTGGTTGTCGGCAGCGTTTGAGCAATTCCTCGGTTTCTTTCTCCCGGCCGCAAAAAATGGCCGCTTGTTCAGGATTGAAGGCCAGCAGGCCGGGAAAGGGTGGACCCTGTTTGGCGATGTCCCATTCGGGTTCGAGTTTGGCGATGGCTTTGGATGTTTGCGGAAGGGCGATGCCTAAGTTCTCGGCGAATTGGCGGGCGGCGTTGTCCCAAGTGTAGTTTTTGCCCCGCAGCAGTTCCAGCAGTGTTTGTGCCTTCTTTTTTGCCCGCGCCCGATCATTGGCTATGGACCAAATTGCCGTGCGTACCTTGGCCAGGTCGTCATCACTGAAGTTCTGTTCCCCGGTCGGGTCTTCTTGGGCATCGATATCCACAGCGGACACAAAGCCTTCGTAGCTTGAGCTTTCCAACAGTTGGTAAAGTCCGCTGTTTTTCGTGACAATCAATGGCACTTCCGCCGAAATGGCCTCCCAACCCACCAAGCCGAAGCCTTCATGCCAAGATAGCATCATAGCCAATTCCATGTGCCGTAATTTTTTAAAAATGACTTCACGGTCCTCATAAGGCAGCGGGAGCAGGGTGATGACCTTGCCCGCATGGTTTTTGGCATACAGGCTTAATTCCTGTTGTTGACCCCGGTCCACGCCGTAAATATGAAATTGCGGGTGGTTTTGCAGGCTTAGCGGCAATAGCGGATGCACTTTCTGATTGCAGGCATCGGCAAACGCGGCAATCGCCAGACGCACTTGCTTGATGCGGTCGTTTTCCCGCCCAAGCCGACCAAAGGTTATACCCGTAAACGGTTCTAGCGGCACCCGGCAAGGCTCAATTTCAGCCAAACCGGGGATGATCATGGCGATGCCGTCCGCTTTGCCGACCGGTTCCACTAGGCGGCGCAGGCTTTCGAGCAACAGCGGCCCGACCGCAAAGGCACGGTCTGCGGCAGAGAAAATTTCAGCTTGCTTATCCGATTTGCGCTGGGCCATTGCCGCGTCACCGTGCATGAAGGCTTGGTAGTCGACATAGCTCATGTGGTGCATCACGGCTGACTTGCTTGCCGGGATGATCGTCGCCAGACGGTTGGCAAGTTCGCCGGTGATGGCATCGTGGCCTATCCACCATGTCGCCGGGCCGGGAGTGAAGCCCGTCTGTGCCAGCTCGCGGACCACATCATCGGCACGGTTATCCTCAAAATAGCTGTGTTTGTTACTCTTGCCCACCGCCAGCAACGTGACTTCGTGCTTGGCGGCATCGTTTTTGTCCGACGCGGATGCCTCCAACACCATGCATACAATCTTCCCCCGCCCGAACAAACGCCCCAGTGCCTTGGCAAAGTCCATATTGAACGCATTGATGCCACCGTGCTTCGGACCCCAAGCTGTGGCGAGCAAGACCAGATCAGCCATTCCCCCTCCGTTTCATCTTTAAAATATAACTTAACAACTGATGTTACGCAACCGTGTAGGCTGTAGCCCGGATGTTGTGGAGTACGGCGACTCGTCGCCGTGTTTTGCCTCCAGCGGCGACGAGTCGCCGCACTCCACAAGTTGCCATCCACTAGCGATGACTACGTAACATCAGTTAATCAGTTGCTTTGCGCGAGACTGACCCGATCCGGCGGGGTGGAATTGGTCGCCGGCAATAAACATCCCCGTCTCAAGGATTGGCAAGGTGGCATAGACCTCGGCAGCCTTTTTGCTACGGGGATTCTGGGATGAGGGATTGCGTATTTTATGTGGCGGACAAATCCATCCGTAATTCGGGAAGTCATCACTCGGCAACTCATTGATGACAAATGGGATGAGCAACGGTTCGTAGTCATCGCCATAGTACCGATAGCCGCCTGCACTGACAAAGAGTTTCTCCGCTTGGTCGCCACATTGCGAGCTTGGTTCCCAGCGGAGCGCGGGGTATGAAATTCGAGGGCTTCAAGAATGCGTGGATTGTGCGGTCGGGTTGGCTGGAGGAAGGCGGGCGGCGGTTGGATTGCGGGCCTTGAACACATTCCGGTTGAAGGCTTTGCTGCCACCGCCATCACAAAGCGGAAGAGTTTTAAGACACGGAAACCTCGATTCCGCTACGCATCCATCAATGCTGCGGGTTACCAGCCAATCGCTAATTATGCAATCTCCATTAAAGCAATTTGACCAGTGTGGCGACGATGGCGATGGCCGCCATCATCATGCCACCCAGTTTGATGGTCATGCGCTGCTCCATTTCGCGCAGGTCGCGGCGCAGGTCTTCCTTGGTGGCCAAGTCTTTAAGATTGACTTCAAGGACTTCGGCGAGCGCTTCCGCCTCGGCTTCGGCCTGTTTGTCGGGCACACCCGAATCCTTCAGGCGCTTGGCATATTTAAGGGTGTCGAAGGCGATGACGGACATGGGCGTTCCTGTGGGGTGCGCAATGGTTACTGAGTCTTATCTTACATCACTCTTGCCCAAACCTCTAGCAGATTGCTATTTCTGCCAAACAGGCGGGATTAAACTTCCCCTACGGTGCTTCAAGTAATTCTTAGATGTTGAAAACACAGTAATTGTTCATAAATGCTTCATTTTAATATTCAAAATCCTCACTCGATAGGCGATTTGCCGGGGTGTCATGTTTAGCAAACGGGCGGCTTTGGCTTGGACCCAGCCGGCTTGCTCCAAGGCGGCGATGACCTGCTCACGCTCGTCCATGCCATCGGTGTTGAACTCGGGCTTGGCGGCGGGGGGCATGTTGAGGGACAATTCATCCTCAATCCCGGTCAGGGCTATGGCTTCGCGGTCAATGATGCCTTCCGGACTCATGATAGCCGCCCGTTCCAGGGTGTTTTCCAACTCCCGCACGTTGCCCGGCCAGTCGTGGCGCATCAGTATGCGGATGGCGCTTTCCTTGGCCACCAGAGGGCGGCCACCTTGCTGTTTTGAAATGCGGGCGAGCAGGAATTCGGCAAGTTGTGGGATGTCCTCCAACCGGTCCCGCAATGGCGGCATGTTGATGGGCATCACATTGAGTCGGTAGTAAAGGTCTTCGCGGAACTGGCCCTTCTCCACGGCCTCCTCCAAGTCGCGGTTGGTGGCGGCAATGATGCGCACCCTTACCTTCAGGGTTTGGATGCCGCCGACCCGTTCAAACTCGCCTTCCTGCAAAACCCGCAACAGCTTGGCTTGGAACGAAGCCGAAATCTCGCCGATCTCATCAAGGAAAATTGTGCCTTGGTTGGCCAGTTCGAAACGTCCTTTGCGCTGGTTCACCGCCCCCGAGAAAGCGCCTTTTTCATGGCCGAACAGTTCGGATTCCAGCAGGTTGTCAGGCAGGGCGGCACAATTCAATTTGATGAAGGGTCCGCCGGCGCAGGCGGAGTGGTAGTGGATGGCGTTGGCTATGACTTCCTTGCCGGTGCCCGATTCGCCACGGATCAGCACAGTGGTGTTCCATTTTGCCACTTGCCGCACCAACTCAAACACGCGTAACATGGCGGGGGTGTGGCCTATGATATTCTCGAAGCCGTAGTTCTTGCGCAGGCTGTGTTTAAGCTGGTCGCGCTCCTCGGTCAAATCGCGCTGGCGCTGTTCCACGCCCCGTAGCATTTCCACGCTTTGCGCAATCAGGTTGGCCACCATTTCCAAAAATCGGGAACGCTCGCCGAGCAGGTGCGCGTCCACCGGCTGCGCCGCCAGCACTCCTACGACATCGTCACCGCCCACCCGGATGGGTGCCCCAATAAAAGGCAGCGCGGGGTCGTAAAGGCCCAACTTGCCGAGGAAGCGCGGTTCGTCGGCAATGCGCTCGACGACTATCGTGTAGCCCTCGTCAAGAATGGTGCCTATCACCCCTTCCCCCGGTTCGTAGCGGACCGGCTCCCTGTCGGTCATGCCGCCAGTCCCTTGCCTTACCGAGCAAACCACGAGGGCATCGGTGTTTTTTTCGCGCAGGGCCAACATGCCGGAACGCATGCCGGATCTTTCATGCAGCACTTCCAGAATATCCTGGAGCTTGTCCCGAAGCGGCAGCGAGCTATTCAGCACCCTGCTGACTTGGTACAGTGCATCCAGTTCTTGTTCGATGAGCCGGTTACGATCAGCCATAGGCATAGGGTCTATTTCCGCTGTGTTGTTGCGCATTAGTTTGTAGTTGGATATGCACCCGGCAACCTTGCTGGTATGTCGGATCGAAGCGGATCAACCCCAAGTGCTGGTTGATCACTTCCTGGGCCATGGTCAGGCCCATGCCGGAATGGTGCCGCCCCCCGCCGCTTTTGGTGGAAAAAAAAGGTTCGAAGACTTTGACATACAGATTTTCCGGTATGCCTGGCCCGGTGTCCTCAATACAAACATTGACCAGTTCCTCGTCGGGCCAGGTGGAAATTCGCAATTCCCGTTTTTGCGCACCGCTTTGGTTCATCGCGTCAATGGCATTTTCTATGATTTGCTTGAACATCGCACGCAAGCGGTTTTCCATTCCCATCACCGTAGGCAGTATGGGTGTTGGTTGCCAATCGATCACCACGCCTGCGGCCAGCAGGCGCTGGGTGAGAAGGACAATGCACTCATGCAGGATTTGATTGAGGTTGACCATTCTCATCGCCGTTCCGTCGGCTTCGGGGATGCATTGTTTCAAACGGTCCAGCGAGTCTTCCCCAGCGACGAGAATCTGTTCGAGGATGTCCAGCAAGGCGGGATTTTGCCGCTCGCCTCCGCGCCGTTCAAGCAAGGTCTTCGCCGCATTCAGCAGGTTGATTGGCCCTTGAATATGGTGCATCGCCCCGAGCAGGGTTTCCCTGAGGCTCTGAATTTTTTCCTCCTCCGCCATCAGCGCCTTGAGGGCGTTGAAACGGATGTCCGCCTCGATTTTTTTTTGCTGGGTGACATCATTCAAAGTCAGCAATAGATAGGTGTTCGCGCTTTGCTTAAAAAATGCGTCCACACTGGCGTCATCCCGGCTGAACCACGTTCCAGAACAGGCGAACCAACGCGGGCCGTGCCGTCCTCCACGGTCATAGCGGACTTCCCGGTTGGTGAACCCCAGATTTTTGCTCTTTAGCCGTTCCCATTCCTCACCCATGTCCTCGCGCAATATTTGCATGAACATTTTGGAAGGTTCGCGCAAACCCAAATCGCTGTCCAATTTTTTATAGGCTTGGTTGTCCAGCACAATACGGCCTTTCTCATCCAACAGGATAGTAGGCACGGGCATTGAATCCACCACCATTTCTATAAGCAATTTCTGGTCCACAACCTGTTGTTGCAATTGGTAGACCTCGGTGGTGTCACGGTGCATACCGATGTAATGAGTAGTTTCCCCTTGCAGATTCAGGATGGGGGCAATGGTTAAATCCGCCAGATAGGGATGACCGTCATTGTGGCGGTTGAGCAGCAGGCCGCGCCAGGGAATTTGTTCCGACAGCTTGGACCAGAGTTCTTCGTAAACGTTTCTGGGTGTGCGCTTGTCGGAGAGCATGGACTGGTTCCGTCCTATGCTCTCTTTTAGCGTGTAGCCGGTAATATCTGTGTAAGCCTTGTTGATGTAGATGATGTTAGCCTTGTCGTCAGTAATGGCGATGGCGATGGGAGCCTGCCGCACCGTTTCAGCAAACAAGCCATACGGTAATTTTGGCGCGTGGTGCGCATCTTCATGGACTGAAGGTTCTTTCTGCTCCAAGGAAGGGGCGCTTTGGTCTTTTTTCATTATCCGCCTCTTGATCTGTCATTGACTCTGTAGTAGCTGATGTTAGGCACGGACACTGAATCCTTGGAGGACAAAGGGTTGCCGCTCTACGATCAAGGTGGCTTAAGGACCGTCACCGCCGTAGGTCGGCAACCCTTTGCCGACATGTGGATAACATCAAATAGTAATTCAAGCAAGCTTGATGCCGTTCGCCAAATAGCGGCCAGACGGACGCTTAAAGACTAAATAATTGTAGTATACACGACAGTCAGTGATGCATACCCGTTTATGTTTGTGCTTTTCCTTACATACGCAGCAGTCGCCACTCACCTTGTCAAGCTGTTGCTTGGCGTGCGGCGGCCTCGATAATTTGCCCGTAACTAATGCCTGCGTCATTGGCGGGAATCTCGTTTGGCAGGAGAACCTCAAATCCTTCTTGTGCCAACAGACTGGCGGCTTGTTCGGTGAGCAAGCGGTTTTGGAAAACCCCACCCGTCAGCCCCAGCTTGCAAACGCCCTGCTCATCACGGATGTTAATGGCCTGCGTTACAATTAACCGGGCAAGGCTCGCATGGAAGAGCGAACCGCGTTCGGCCACAGTTAGCGAGGCATCCATCAGCATGGGCAACAGCGGTCCCCAGTCAGCCCGCCACAAGCCGGCCGCATCCCGGCGCAATGGCAAGTCGATCCACTCATTGACGGGTTCGCTTAGAGATTCCAGTTGCATCGCGGCCTGCCCCTCAAAACTCGCCTCCAGCCCCAGACCAGTCAATGCGGCGGCGGCATCGAACAAGCGGCCTGCGGAGGTCGAAACTGGGCAGTTGATGCTTCGCTCCCAAGCATGGCGCAATAATGCCGCATCCTCGGGGCATGCATCCCAAGCGATGCCCGCTTCCAGGCACAGGGCCAACCCGCACCGCCAGGGTTCCCGATTGGCCCGGTCGCCGCCCAATAGCCGGAACGGTCGCATTGATGCCACTCTGCGCCAAGCCCCAGGCTGGCCTAACAAGGCTTCGCCACCCCATAGGGTTCGGTCCTCCCCTAAACCCACCCCGTCCCAGGTGAACGCCAACACGGTTTCCTCAAGCCCATGCTCCCCCGCCAAAGCCGAGGCGTGGGCATGGTGGTGGAACACTCTGATTACAGGGATGTTCTGCGTCTTGACCCAACGGCTGGAGCGGTAATCGGGGTGGGCATCGCACACGATGGCGGCAGGGTGAATGCCGTAAAGCGTCTTCAGGTCGGCAATGACCCGCTCGAAAACCTCGCCACTGCGCAGAGTGCCGAGGTCGCCGATATGCGGCGAGATCACCACGCGGTTGCCAAAGCCAAACGCGACAGTGTTTTTCAAATCGGCCCCGACCGCAAGCAGGGGTTGCTCCAGCACAAACGGTACAACCCGCTCCACCGGTGCCAAGCCGCGCCCCAAGCGCAAGGGCCTAAGTTGGCCTGCAATACGCCTGAACACCGAATCGTCGGCGGGCCTTAGAATGGGTCGGTTATGGTGGAGAAACGCATCGGCGACTTGTTCTAGCCGTCGTTCGACCTCAACCCCCTCAGTCAACACCGGCTCGCCGCTGATATTGGCGGAAGTTGCCACCAACGGTGCGCCGAAGCCCTCAACCAGCAGATGATGCAGCGGGCTGTAGGCCAGCATCAGGCCGACCTCGCGCAATCCTGGCGCGATAGCCTCGGCCAACAGCGCAGAGCCTTGGCTTTTTTGCATCAGCACGATAGGCCGCAAGGGTGAGCCAATTAACTCAAGCTCCCAAGGCTCAGGTATCGCAAGTTCCCTGACCGCATCCAGCCCGTCAACGCCACGCCTAGGCAGCAACACTGCGAGCGGTTTGGCGGGCCTGTGTTTCAAACGCCGCAGACGGTTAACTACAGCGTTGTCGGTGGCATCGCAAAGTAGGTGATACCCTCCCACGCCCTTGACCGCGACTATCCAGCCCCTTCTTAAGGCAGTCAGGCAAGCGTCCAGCGCGGCTGGATTGCCGGTGACATCCTGCCCCGCTTGCCGGTAAGTCAACACCGGTCCGCAATCGGCGCAGGCCAAGGGCTGGGCATGATAGCGGCGGTCTAGGCGATTTTCATATTCTGCACGGCAAGCCGGACACAACATGAAGCCGGCCATAGCGGTGTTCGGACGGTCGTAAGGCAAGCGGTCAATCAGTGTATAGCGCGGCCCGCACTGGGTGCAATTGATGAAGGGATAACGGTAGCGGCGCTCCGCAGGATTGCGCATTTCAGCGAGGCAGTCGTCGCAGACAAAATAATCCGGGGGGATGTGGACATCACTCCCCTGCCCTGCCTCGCTATGTTTAATGACAAAACCCTTGAGTCCTATGGGATAAATAGCTGTGAATAGTGGTGGATTGGGTCTGGCCAAGAGTGGAGCCTGCTCAACTAACGCCCGTTGAAATGCATCTATATTGGCGGGCGCACCCTCCACGCGGATTTCCACCGCGCCGCCACGGTTGAGAACCCAGCCGGAAAGTTTGAACTCGTTGGCGATGCGGCAGACAAACGGGCGGAAGCCCACGCCTTGGACGCGGCCGGTGATGAGGATGTGTAGGGATTGGAGGGTCAACATGCTTTCATTCTATCCCTGTCACGCTACCGCGTCACTGCCATTAGCTTAATAACTGATGTTACGCAACCGTGTAGGCTGTAGCCCGTATGTTGTGGAGTGCGGCGACTCGTCGCCGCCTTTTGCGTCCAGCGGCGACGAGTCGCCGCACTCCACAAGTTGCCATCCTCTAGCGATGACTACGTAACATCAGTTAATAAACTATTAATGCCAGCAAGTTTGTGAGGTATGATACAGCGTTTTCAACATCAAATGGTTACTTGATAGGTCTTATGGTTGTGCTAGATATTTTTTCAATCAAAGATTGTTCGAATATTCATTTTTAGGTAGTTTTTAACCATGAAAACGCTGTAATACCCGAAGCTAGAGCTTCCGTAAGCGTCCACTCCCCCCTGCCTTTTCAACGAGAACGACATGGCCGACCAGACCGCAATCAAACCCGCCAACACGCTGAAAGCCGCTTATCAGCAACTGCGTTTCGATCAAGCGCTAGCGGACGACGATTCGCGCTATGTCGATACGGCGCAAGCGCGGGGAGATTTTAGCCGGGGGCGGATTTTGCGCACTTTGGACGCTTGCCGGGGGGATGGCGCGGCAGCGGGGAGTTATTTTCTGTACAGCGGCCATGTGGGTTGTGGCAAAAGTACGGAACTGCGCAGACTCGCCAAGGAATTGCATCGGCCCGATGGTTTTCTGGTGGTCATGCTGGACATTCTGGAACGCCTAGACCCGCATAATTTGAACTATCCCGATGTGCTGTTCGCGCTGGCGGCCGAGTTATTGGGCGTTCTGGAAAGTGATGGCTGGTCTGTTGACTCAGTATTTTTACACAACCTAGAAAAATGGTTCGCCGAGCGAGTCGAAAAGCATGAACAAACCCGCGACTTGGCCGCCGAGATCAAACTGGGTGCCGAGGGGAAAACCGGCATTCCATTCCTTGGCCATGTCTTTGCCAGCTTGACCAATTCGTTCAAGATCAATTCCACCTATAAGAACGAACTGCGTACTGTGGTTAAGAACAGTTACGCGGACTTTTCGTTTGCGTTTAACCAGTTGATTGAGGCAACGGACAGCGCGTTGGAGCGGGACAACCTAGGCCGTCGGGTGCTGTTCGTGGTGGACGGCACCGACCGGCTGTCTAAGGACGATGGCAAGGGTTTTTTCATAGACGATATCCACCAATTGCAGCAAATCCAATCCGTCTTTATCTACTGTGCACCGATTTCCCTAGTATTCAATTACCGGACTATCCTGGCCAATCTCTACACCTATTTGTTCCATTTGCCAATGATCAAGTTGAGCGAAAAAGCCGACTTGAAGGACACTAAGCCCAATCCGGAAGGCTATGGGACGATGCGGGAGATGATGCTGCGCCGGATTGACCGGGCGCTTTTCGATGCCGACACCACCTTGGACTATCTGATCCATTACTCAGGCGGCAACCCGCGCCATTTACTAAGGCTGTTAAGTTATGCTTATACCGATACGCTGGGGAATGTGTTTGACCTGGCCTGCGCCGAAAAAGCGGTCAAGCGCTATGCCACCGACTACCGTTATCAATTGGCCGCTGAGGATTTTGACTTGTTGCGGCGCATTGATGCCTCCAATGATCCCTCAAGCCTTTCGGCGGAGGATCGTGAACGGGTGGTTTCCCTGCTGTACTACGGGGCGCTGTTGGAATACAACAGCTTTTGGTGGCGCTCCCATCCCTTAGTCCGAACCCTGCCGGCGTATTCACCCGCCGACACTGGCGCACAATCGCCGTGAGCGCCGTTAAAACAGCCATAACACCGGTGGCATACGAACCGCCAGAGCCTAGCCATACCGGCAACCTGATCCGGCTCAATCGTTTGTTGGACGGATCAGAGAACCGGTTCGCACTGGTCATCGCCATTTACAATCAACCGGCCTACCGAGACCGCTTGATCGAAAACCTTCCCAGCAGCCGAACGCCAAACGGCCCCGCCCTCCTTGATGCCAATACGCTGGCGGATATCGGCGAACTGGAAAACGCTCTGCAACGCGATGGCAAGAACGGCTCTCCTTTGCATTTGATTGGCTTGGATCGTTGGCTGGACTCTGACGGCAGCCACCCGGCAGGCTTGGAGCGGATACGCGGCTTTAACCGGCACCGCGACTATATCGCCAAACGCTGCACTAGGCCGCTAGTGCTATGGTTGCTAGAACACCAAGCCCGGCATTTCGCCCGCGAGGCCCCGGATGCTTGGGAATGGCGGGCGGGCGTGTTGGATTTCGCTATTCAAGCGCCAACGGCCAGCATCCCCTTGCCACAAGCACTAGACCTGTTTGTTGCCGATAAGGAACAGCGTTCGGCGCGGATTGCCGAACTGCGGGAGTTCATTGCCCGCCATGAAGGCCAACTCAATGACCGAGAACATAAGACCTTATGGGATGAACTAGGGGATATCCAAGAAAGTTCCGGGAATTGGGAAGCGGCAATGAAGGCTTACGAACAGGGGAAAGCGGCTTGTGAACGCTTGGATGACCGCCGAGGGGCTGCGATTGCAGCCGCCAAAATGGCAAAACTCCATTGGCGGCAAGGTGATCCTCAACGGGCTTTGGATGAATTGTATGCTATCTCGGTTGAGTTTGAAGACTTGGGGGATATTCGTTCTCAGGCCGTTAGGCAATGCCTGATCGCCGATATATTGCAAGATCGCGGATGCCTTGACGAAGCACTGCGTATCTACCAGAAAGACTGTATGCCGGTTTACCAGGAACTCGGTGATGTGCATGCATTAGTTATCTGCAAGAGCCGGATCGCCGACATTTTGCTAACTCGCGGGCAGCTTGACGAGGCTCTGCGTATTTATCAAGAGCTGCTACCAGTTTACCAAAGGCTCGACCACATGCGTTCAATAGCAATTACCCAAGGGCAAATCGCCAAAATTTTGCTAGCCCGAGGGCAGCTCGACGAAGCCTTGCGCATCTGTCAGAAAGATGCGCTACCAATTTATCAGAGACTCGGCGATGTGCGTTCCGTGGCGATCACTCAATGGCAAATCGCCGATATATTCCTAGCCCGAGGGCAGCTTGACGAGGCTCTGCGCATACTTCAAGATGATGTTCTACCTATCGTTCAGACGCTCGGCTATGTGGGTGGACTGGCTATCTGCAAGGGTCGGATAGCTGACATACTGAATGATCTGGGTCAAATTGATAAGGCTCTACACATCCTACAAGAAGAGGCACTACCCATCTTTCAGACACTCGACGACGCGCACTCTATAGCCGTCTGCAAAGGAAGGATCGCCGATATCTTGCAAAATCGCGGGCAGCTTGATGAAGCGCTACGCATTCGCCAAGAAGACGAGTTACCGGTTTACCAGAAACTCGGCGATATGCGCTCTATGGAAATCACCCAAGACAAAATCGACAACATCCTCCAAATTCAAGGACAGCTTGACGAAACCCTCCGCATCCACCCGCAAGACCAAGCCTAACCATCATCATGCCCACCCGAAAAAAATTGCAGGACGACTTCATCACTCTGGCCCACGGCAACGGCGGCCGCTATATGCGCGAACTGATAGAGCAGTTATTCGCCCATTATTTGCATAATCCTAGCCTAGATACTAGCGTTGATGCGGCTAGGCTAGCGGTGGAGTTGCAGGGTGGCGCGTTGGAGTTGATGGTGACCACCGATGGCTTCACGGTGGAGCCTTTGGAATTCCCCGGCGGTAATATCGGCAGCCTAGCGGTCCACGGCACGGTCAACGATTTGGCGGTGTCCGGCGCGACGCCGCTGTATCTGACCCTGAATGCTTTTATCGAGGAAGGGCTGGAGGTGGCATTACTGGAGCGCATACTAGCGGGAATGGCCGAAGCCTGCCGCGAGTGCGGAGTCTACATCGTCGCCGGCGACACTAAAGTGGTGCGGCGTGGGCAAGGCGGCGGGCTTTATCTAGCCACCACCGGCATTGGGGTGCGGCCCAGCACGTTGCGGCTGGGTTTGGAACACGTCCAACCGGGTGACAAAATTCTTGTCAGCGGTTCGGTTGGCGACCACGGCACGGCGGTGATGCTGGCTAGGGAACAGTTCGGCTTAAAGGGTGATTTGCAATCCGATGCGGCCAGCGTATTCCCCATTACCCAAGCCTTGCTGGACATTCCGGGGCTGCGCTTCATGCGCGACCCCACACGCGGAGGCATCGCCACCGTGGCCCATGAAATGGCTAGGGCGGCAAGTGCCACGATACGGTTGTTTGAATCCTCCATACCCGTCAAAGGGCCAGTGCGGGCGGTTTGCGAAATGCTTGGGTATGACCCTTATTATTTGGCTTGCGAGGGCCGTGTAGTCGCTGTGCTTGCGCCGGACTCCGCCGCCGCCGCGCTGTCTGCGTTGCATGGCAGGGCTTGCCATGATGCAGGCATTATCGGAACGGTGATGGATGGTCCGGCACGGGTGGTATTGGAAACCCGGCTCGGCGGGGAAAGAATACTCGAAGAACTGGAAGACGACCCCCTGCCCCGCATCTGCTGAGGCTGTATGTCCGAAACCAACACGCTGCGTGCAGCCATCCGCACCTTACACCGCGCCGACGAAGCCTCCTTGGCCGCAGAACTTGCCGAACAGGCGCGTTTTGACCCGGAGGCGCGGTGGCGCATACGGCAACGCGCCAAAGCTTGGGTCGAGTCCGTCCGCGCCCAGCCGCGGCTAGCCCGTGGCATGGAGGCTTTTCTGCATGAGTACGACCTGTCCTCGCGCGAAGGCGTGGTGCTGATGTGTTTGGCGGAAGCGCTGCTGCGCATCCCCGACACGGCGACGGTGGACCGGTTGATCAAGGATCAATTAGGGCCATCCGATTGGAAAAAACACGGTGGCCATTCGGACAGCCTGCTGGTCAATGCTTCCACCTGGGCCTTGATGCTCACCGGGCGGATGGTTTCTTTGGATGGCGCGGGAGAAAGTGCCAATGGACTCGTGAAGAGCCTGTTGTCCCGTGTCGGCGAACCGCTGATCCGCCGTGCGGTGCTACAGGCCATGCATATTTTGGGACGGCAATTCGTGATGGGCAGGACCATCGCCGAAGCTTTGCGACGCGCCCGCACCGCCGAGCAGGCAGGTTGCCGCCATTCTTACGACATGCTAGGCGAAGCCGCCCGCACCCAGGCCGATGCGCGGCGCTATTTTGAGTCTTATGCCTGTGCCATCCAGTCCATCGCGGCGCAGCGGCAATACCCGGATGTCTTCGCCGCGCCTAGCCTGTCGGTCAAACTGTCCGCGCTGCACCCCCGCTACGAATTTGCCAAACGCGAGCGGGTGATGGGCGAATTACTGCCTGCCGTGCACCGCCTTGCGTTGGATGCCCGCCAGGCCAATATCGGCCTGACCTTGGATGCGGAGGAGTCTGACCGTCTGGAACTCTCTCTGGATTTGATAGAGGCTCTCGCCACCGATCCCGGACTGGCCGGCTGGAACGGCTTGGGGCTGGCTGTGCAGGCTTACCAAAAGCGCGCCACGGCAGTGCTGGACTGGCTGGCTGACCTCGCCAAACGTGGCCAGCGGTGCCTAATTGTCCGCTTGGTGAAAGGGGCTTACTGGGATGCCGAAATCAAACTGGCGCAGGAGCGCGGGCTTGCCGACTATCCGCTGTTCACCCGCAAGCAAGGCACGGATGCCTCCTTCCTGGCCTGCGCCAAACGGCTGCTGGCCGATGCGGAGTCGTTTTATCCGGCGTTCGCCACCCATAACGCGCAGACACTCGCCAGCGTGGTGGAAATCGCAGGCCAGTCCAAGGCGTATGAACTGCAACGCTTGCATGGCATGGGCGAGGCACTGTACGAACAGCTCGCAGCCATAGGCCCGGTGGCCTGCCCCTGCCGGGTATATGCTCCAGTGGGCGGACATGAAGATTTATTGGCCTATCTGGTCCGCCGGTTGCTGGAAAATGGCGCCAACACGTCTTTTGTCAATCGCATCGCCGATGCCGGCCGGCCAGTAGACGATTTGATCGCCGACCCGGCGGAGCAACTGGCAGCGCTGCCGTCCAAGCGCCATCCTCGTATCCCGTTGCCACGCGATCTATACGGGGCCGTGCGCAGCAACAGTGCCGGCCTGGACCTTGCAGATGGGCCAACCTTAAACGCGCTGGTCCAAACCATCGCGCAAAGCCGGAATCGCCAGTATGCCGCCGCGCCCTTGGTCGGTGGCCGGGTGTCGGCTGGCACGGACGGGCACGCCATAGCCAATCCTGCCGACACACGGGACCGCATCGGTTCGGTAGTCGAAGCCCTGGCATCCGATGTGGAAGCTGCCATGTCTATTGCAGCATCCGCCCAACGCGGCTGGGATGCCACCCCGGTCCGCCGCCGCGCCGAAATTTTGCAACAGGCGGCCGGGTTGATGGAGTCGCGGATGAAGGCACTGGCCGCGCTTATCGTGCGCGAGGGTGGGCGCACCCTTGCCGATGCAGTTGCTGAAGTCCGCGAAGGTGTCGATTTTCTGCGCTATTACGCGGAACAAGCCTTGCCCCTCTTGGGCCAGCCTGTCGAATTGCCCGGCCCGGTCGGCGAGCGCAATACCTTGCGCTGGTCTGGCCGCGGGGTCTTTGTCTGCATTAGCCCGTGGAATTTCCCGTTGGCGATTTTCACCGGCCAGGTTGCCGCCGCGCTGGTGGCCGGAAACACGGTGGTCGCCAAACCCGCCGAACAGACGCCCCTCATCGCCTTCGAAACCGTGCGGCTTCTGCATGAGGCGGGCATTCCGCCGGATGTGCTGCATCTGCTGCCGGGCGCGGGCTGCATCGGCGCTGCCTTGGTCGCCCACCGCAACTGTGGCGGTGTCGCCTTCACTGGTTCCACACCAGTCGCCAAGGGCATCGCACTGGCCTTGGCCAGCAAACTCGGACCGATAGTCCCGCTGATCGCCGAGACCGGTGGCATCAACTGCATGATCGTCGATTCCTCCGCGCTGCTGCAGCAAGTCGTGAGGGATGTGTCCGCCTCTGCATTCAACAGCGCCGGACAGCGCTGCTCGGCGTTGCGGGTGCTGTTCATACAAGAGGAAATCGCC
This sequence comes from uncultured Methylococcaceae bacterium, assembly GCA_903934875.1. GTDB lineage: Bacteria > Pseudomonadota > Gammaproteobacteria > Methylococcales > Methylococcaceae > Methylumidiphilus. The sequence goes on along the minus strand of CAIZPP010000058.1, from coordinate 8,397 downwards.
GAACGCCTGTTGGTGATGCTGAAAGGCGCAATGGATGAACTGGATATTGGCAATCCCGCTTTGCCCGCAAGCGATATCGGACCTATCATTGATGCCAGCGCCAAAGCCGTTTTGGAACAACAGGCCAAGCGGCTGGATGCGACGGCTAAGCTGATCCACCGCTGCCTATTGCCGCAAGATGCGGGGCTGGGCAATTTTTTCGCTCCTTGCGTGTATGAACTTGCCAGTTTGGCGCAGGTGGACGGGGAAGTCTTCGGTCCGGTATTGCATGTAATCCGCTGGCGGCGGGAGGAACTGGACAGCCTGCTGGAATCCATCGAAGCCTCGGGCTACGGCCTTACGCTGGGGATACATAGCCGCATTGACAGCACTGTCGCCTACATTGCCAGCCGGGTGCGCGTGGGCAACCTCTATGTCAACCGAAATATGATAGGCGCTGTGGTCGGGGTACAGCCGTTTGGCGGCGTAGGGCTTTCCGGCACTGGCCCCAAGGCGGGCGGCCCCCATTACCTGCCCCGGTTTGCCGCAGAGCGGATGCTGACCGTGGACACCACTGCGCAGGGTGGCAATGCCAGTTTACTGGCTATGGATGAGTTTGAGTGATTTGCCCGATGACCGACAGCAAAGCCTTGGTCATCGCATGGCCGGGATGCAATAGGCAAAATAAGTCGGTGCTGCCAAGCACGGCGATTTCCTCGGTAAGCGGTATCACACCGGCCACTTCGACCCCGTAAATCGACGCTACCCGCTGTTCCAGGGCGGCAAAATCCTTCTGGTTGATCGCCTTGTTGATAAGCATCAGCATGTGTGGCACGTCCAGTTGCCGCGCCAGCTCGACCATAATGGCGGTGCCTTGGTAATCCTGCCGGTCTGGGCGCAGAATCAACAGCAAAACGTCCGAGATAGCCGCCGACAGCAGGGTCTCTTCGTTGACGCCTGGATGGGTGTCGATCAGCAGGTAGTCCAGTTCCAACCTCTCCATAAACTGTTGGAAGCCATTGTTCAGCAGGCCGACATCATAACCCTCTTGCAAGATGCGGGTGATTTCTCCTGTGCGCATGCTGGCCGGTATCAGATAAAGCCGGCCATGCGCATCGGGCTGGTGTTGTAGCACGATGTCGCTGACATCATAGGCTGCCTCTTCGACACGGCAGCGCTTCCACAGGTAGTCGTTCAGCGCAAACTTGAAATGCTCAGGCGCAAGATTGAACAGCGCATGGATGCCAGGAGACTGTATATCCGTGTCGACTATGCCCACCCGGTTGCCTTGGCAGGCGAGTAGGGCCGCCAAATTGGCGGTTATGTTTGATTTACCGGTGCCACCGCGAAAGGAATGGACCACGACGAGTTTTCCCATGTAACTGCCTCAGTTTACTAATTGATGTTCTGTTTCCACGCCCAGCCTTAGGTGTGTGCACTGCGCACTCGCTCTTCACGAAGTCGCTTGGATTTGGCTTGCAAGTTGCGAAAGAATTCGGTGGAGGCAATCTGCTGCACCTGTGTATGGGTGTGTTCATGATCGATTTCAACCCGGAGCTGTTCCAATTGCGCCTCCAGCAAACTCTGGCGGGCTTTTATTTCATTAATCATCCGCAAAAACACCTGGGCCAATTGCCCGAATTCATTGCGGCGGCGGGTGTCCCTGCGCAACTGGCTGGCCGGCAGGGGCGGCTCGGTCATTTCGTTCTTCTCCACCGCCGAGGCGACTGCGCCCATCGTCAAAATGGGATTGATCATCCAGGCGGCCGTCAACAGACCGACGGCGATGGCGACGACCAGCAGCGCCAGGGACACCCATACCGTAGAGTGTATGCCTTGGAGCAGGTTGTCGATCAAGCCCGTTTCAGGAATCACCACGGCGAATTTCCAGTTCAGCCCGAATTTCCCGGCCAGCGGGGTCACATAGGCATAATGTCTGCCATCCACGCCATCAAACTGGAACTGCTTGGGTTCGGGTATGTAAAACGACCCCAACTGTTTCCGTATCGACTCGGCTGTGGAGCGAATCGTGGGGTTCCGGTTGTCAAGAATCGACGGCAAATTCCGCTTTGCCGCCTGCCCGCCAGGGTCTACCGCTTGCCGCAGGGAGCTGGCGATGAAGTAACCGTCGGCATCGAACATGAACACCACCGCGCTGTCTGGAAGGCGCAGTCCCTGCAAATAAATGCTGATCAAGCGCAAATCAATATCGGAGGAGACCACGACCCGCAATTGCCCCTGTGCATCGTACACTGGTTCCGCCACGGTGACGACCGGCTCACCTTTCACTAAGGGGCTGAAATAAATCGACGAGACAATCGCTTGCCGTTCGCTGACGGCGGCGATGTAATACGGCTGCTTGCGGGGGTCATAGTCCACCCGCTGGACTTCTTCAGCTTCCCTGCTGTTGCCGTAGGCAGCGAACGGATACCAATAAATCGCCCCGCCCTTCCCCGCATCGGAAAGTTTCACGACGGGTTTGCTGTAGCCGCGCCGGTCCAGCATCAGGTTTTGTCCGGCGGGATTGGCGAAACTCAGGTTCATCCCGCGCGAAACATGGACTTGGGTCTGGAAGGATTCGATCATGTGGCGGACCAGAGGCGGTTTGAGCAGATCGACGAAGCGCTGTCCGGGCCTTTTTTGCGCCTCTTTCGCATAATTCCGCACCAGGCTGGACGGAGTGGAAAGATGCCTGTCGAGTTGGTCTTCGATCATGCCTGAGATCAGTACAAGAAACTGGGCGGCGGTCTCGCGGGCCTCCCTCATCTGGCTGTTGTAGCCAATCGCTGCCGTAAGGCTGACGGCCAAGACAATCTCCAGGGCGAAAATGAGCGGAAACAGCAGGCGGATGGAATTCATGCCAGTAGCTGCACAACCCCGCTGTGTTTGCGCTTGCGCCAAGGCATGCCGAGCAATCCCTTTTCGTCCCGGTTCATGGCGTTTTCGATTTCCGGGTCCAGCCGTTGGCCGTCCCGCAATGGGCGCAAGCCATTCAACCCGGCCAGCAGGGTCGAGCCATTGTTCACCATGACTGACAGCAGTGGAGATAGGTCGATAAATACGCCGCCCGCCACCGCCGCCACGTTGGCCACAGTGACGGCGACAATGTTCTGATGAACTAGGTGCATGGCCTGCCGGGACATGTTGATTCCGTAAGGCAAGCCCAGCAGGCTGTCGTCAAGCAGAACCACATCGGCGGCTTCCCTGGCCAGGTCGCTGGCATTGCGGAAGGAAACCGCGACATCGCAAGCCGCCATGGCCGGCAAGTCGTTGGTCCCGTCCCCTACATAAGCGACCGCCCGATGCCGCTGGCGCAGTTTGTTGACGACCTCGGCTTTGCGCCTGGCCGATGCCTCAGCGTAAGTATTGCCAGGCTTGATGTTTAGCTTATAGGCCACGGCGTTAGCCGCTTTGCTATTGTCCCCGGTCAGCAGATAGCAACTGATGCCCAGCCCGTGCAAGGTCTTGACGGTGGTGGCGCTTTCCGGCCGTAGCGGGTTGGTGTAAAACACCGCCCCCAGCAATTTGCCGTCCTTCGCCACATAGCGGATGGACCGGTCGAGGATGACACCTTTGTGCATCCTGTGGTATTCGGCATCCACGGCGACCCCCCGTTCTTCAAAGAAATGGATAGAGCCGACCATGACCTCGCTGCCCCCTACCATCGCTGCAATGCCCACATCTGAATAGTCCAGCGGATCGGACGGGTCCAGCGCGATTGCCAAGCGCTCGACATGCCGTACCAAGGCGACGCTGAACGGGTGGAGCACATAATAACTTGCGGAGGCGGCCCAGTAGAGCAACTCCTGTGCGCAGACCGAGTCGTTTGCAGTTTGCACATCGACAATGTCGGTGCCGGGTTCGGTCAGCGTCCCGGTCTTGTCGAATACCACGGCATCCACTTTCGCCAGCTGCTCCAAGGCGTGGCCACCCCTGACGAGAACTTTGTTGGAGGCGGAACGCTGCATGGAGGCAAGCACCGGGATCGGTGCGCCGATGCCTACGCCTTGGGCAAAATCCAGTTGCAGCGGGGCCAGTCCTTTATGGATGCTGCCGGTCGCGGCAAACAGCAATGCCCCTGTGGCGATGGCCGGCAGCACCGCCCGGTTGCCCAGTTCCTCCATCAAATTGCTGACCCGCGTGTCTTGCTGCGACTTGTCGATGAGTTTTTCGGCCATCCGCGCTGCCCGTGTGTCGCCACCCATCCGCTTGATTTCGAAAACTAACTGACCCTTGACCACGATGGTGGTGGCATGGAGCTTGTCGCCGGACGAGCGGGGCAGCAGTTCGGCGGCACCAGACAGTGCGCTTTGGTCCAGCAGCCCCTGGCCACTGACCACGGTGCCGTCGGCGGGCACAAGGTCGCCCGCTCCCAATAACACATGATCGCCTATAGCCAGATGCCTAAGCAGCACCAGCCTTCTGCGCCCGTTCCGTTCGATCCAGTACTGGCGGTTGGGGACCAGTTCGGGCATTTGCCGTTGTCCCGACATCGCAGTCAGGTCGCGTAGCGTGTTGCCGGTCTCGGTCAGGAAGATAGCCAAGGCGGGCGCGATCAGTTCGCCGGTCACGGTGTGGAAAAGTATCCACAGCGTATCCAGCAAATCGACCGTGGGTCGGCCGGTAGCCTGGATGTTGACCATAGCGCGCCGGAAGGTCGGCAGCGACGCCCGCGCAATGACGATGCCGACCAAGGCGGAGCCTGCGGCCAGTTCCATAGGCCCGACCACTAGGGACAATCCCAGCGCCAGCCCGGAATACTTGAACCGCTCAGCATAGTCGATGCGCTGCAAGGTTTCCACAGTGGCGGGTTCCTCCCGCGTTTCTTCAGAGAATGTCCCGGCCTTAGCCGGAAGATTGGCGGATTTCATCTACTCTACTCGTCAACATGCAGCGTTTTCAACATCAATCAGGAATTGTAACCCATCCGCGCTGGCAGGGTTTGGGCTTAGGCAAAAACGTTGTAACCGTTCACTTCCCTGGGAGCGCGGGCATCCTGCCCGCAGAAAGCGGCCAGAATGGCCGAAAAAGGCAGGGGGACTGAACTGAACGGTTATAAAACGTTTCCACAATGCCGTCCGCCCTGAGCTTGTCGAAGGGTGCAGGGCATGCGCAAAGCTCATACATGCTTCGGCAGGCTCAGCACGAACGGGGCTTTGCGTGAAGTCCTTCAGTGTTTGGCTTAGGTTAACACAGGATTATGTAACTTTTGTGTCATATTTCAAGCAGCCGCAAATTACTGCGGTATTGTTACAGCAGCGCGACAGGGCTTGGCTCCACTACCCGACACAACACTTCCATTTTAAATGATTGTGTCGTGGTTTCCGTGGATCAACCGCCATTTTTAGTTTTAAAACATTATGTGGCAACTATGTGGTGCTGGACATTAGGGCTAATTATATTTGATAATCACAGATTAACTCTTGAATGAGCATACACCACGCAATTATTCCATGAGTGCATCCGAAGCTTCGGAACTGGCCGCACTGCGCGAGAGCGAAGGACGGCTGAATCTGTTCATCAACTACGCGCCAGTCGCCCTTGCCATGTTTTACCTCCAGATGCGCTACCTCGCGGCCAGCCGCCGCTGGGCCACAGACTTCGGCCTCGCCGACAAAAAAATTTCAGAGCGGCTAACGTGATCAAGCAACCCCGTCCCTGCTTGCGGCCAGCTTTGCCAGCCACCACATCGAGTTGCGCAGCGAAAAGATGAAAACGCTGTACCGGAGACATGATATGTTTATGAGCGAAGAAACTAACGGCAGCGATGGACTCTACCTAGCTCGCCTCAGCCTGCTCTACGTGGAGGATGATCCGATGGTTAGCCATCTGTTGAGGCAGTTCTTGCAGCGCCGGGTGGGCAAGCTGTTGACCGCCTGCAATGGCCGGGAGGGGCTTGAGCTATTCAGCGAGGCCCGCCCCGACTTGGTTGTCACCGACATTTTGATGCCGGAGATGGACGGGCTGACCATGGCCGAGTCCATCCGCCAGATTGATCCGCATGTCCCCATCATCATCACCACCGCGTTTAATGAAACCGACTACCTGTTAAGGGCTATCGAGCTGGGCGTCGAGGCGTTTGTCGTCAAACCGGTAAAAATAAACCAACTGCTGGCCCAATTGCGCAAATGCGCGAAAAGCCGCTGCCTGGAAGCCGCTCTGCATGAAGCCAACGAGGTGCTGCGGCAAATATTGGCCAGCCTTAACGAGGCGGTGTTCATTGAAGACCCCTCCGCCCAGCGCATCGTCGATTGCAATGCCTGCGCCGAAACCCTGTTCGGCTTGGGGCGGCAGGATATCATTGGCAGCCCGCCGTCCGCCCTGCTCGCTGTGGGTAATGAGCAGACCTCGGGCGGGGGCACGGGGCCGATGCCATCCCAGCAGCGCCACATGCGACACAAGCACAAGGGGACATTCCCCTGTGAATACCTCACCAGCCAGATTCAAGACGGCAACGGGCAAACCCGCTATATTGTCCATGTTGTGCGTGATATCAGTTTGCAAAAGCGGGCCGAGTCCCTTTTGCTGGACAATCAGCGCAAGCTCAAGTTCATTGCGCACCACGATCCACTGACGGGCTTAAGCAACCGTTTGCTGCTCGAAGAGCGCCTGGCGCATTGTTTGTTGCGGGCGAAACGCCATGAAATCTCGCTGGGCCTGTTGTTCCTAGACTTGGACGGATTCAAAGCGGTCAATGACCACTTCGGCCATGACGCCGGCGATGCCTTGTTGAAAGCCGTGGCGGTGCGCCTGCTACTGGCTGTGCGGGAACAGGACACGCTCGCCCGCTTTGGCGGAGACGAGTTCGTGTTATTGCTGGAGGACCTGCCGGAGGCTGCGGGCGCTGGGGAAGTCGCGCAGAAAATCATCCGCACCCTATGCGAACCGTTTGAGATCGAAGGGCGGCTTTTTAGCATTGGTGTCAGCATCGGCCTCAGCCTGTTCCCTGATGACGGCGAAGAGGCCGCAACCTTGCTCCAACGTGCAGACCTTGCGATGTATCAAGCTAAACAATCAGGTGGCCGCTGCCATTGCCGGTACTCTGCCGATAGCGCCCAGCGTTTTCAACATCGGATAATTACTTGATAGGATGTTGAAAACGCTGTTTGAAGCTTCACCCTTTACCCCACATGGCTACTGCCTGCTGTGGCAACCTGGCTTGGTGGCTCTGTCGGTCGGCAGTGATCTGCTGATTGCAGCGTCGTACTTCTTCATTGCCGGATACATTACCTACTTTTTGTTGAAAAGACGGCAGAGTGAACACAAATTCCTACTCGGGCTGACGGCCTTGTATATTGCCGCATGCGGTCTGACCCATTTGCTCGGTGCCGTCATCATCTGGATTCCACTCTATTACATTCAGGCCGCCATCATGGCTGTGACGGCTGCCATCTCGGCATACACCGCCTTCTTCTACCTTGGCCCCAGACTGTCCTACCTGTTGAATTTTCCCACTGCTGACGAACTGCAACGGGAAATCGACGCACGCAAGAAACAGGAAGCGGCTTTGCTAGATGCCAAGGAAGTATTAAGACAACTCAACGCAAGCTTGGAGCAGCGCGTCCTGGAGGAAACCGAGAAGAACCTTCAGAAAGAGCGTCTGCTGATCCAGCAATCCCGCCTCGCCGCGATGGGAGAGATGATAGGCAATATCGCCCATCAGTGGCGGCAGCCGCTGAATGCGCTGGGGCTGGTCTTGGCTAACATCGAAGATGCCGACCACATGCAGCAACTAAACCCGGAGTATCTGCAAGATTTGGTCCGCACCGGCGAAGGATTGATCCAGCAGATGTCCTCCACTATTGACGATTTCAGGCATTTTTTCCGTCCCCAAAAACAGCCTGAGCCTTTCAGTGCGGTTGCCGCGATAGAGGAAACCCTAACCTTAGTGTCACCCGGATTTGTCAACCACCAGATTGAGTTGCGCCGGGAGATGGGGGAGGATATCCAAATACTTGGATTTGCCAATGAATTCTCCCAAGTGCTACTGAATCTATTGGGCAACGCCAAGGATGCGGTCCTAATTCAGCGCAAGCAGGGCGGTGTGGTGGTCATACGGCTAGTCCGCGACGAATCCCATGCCATCGTCACGGTCGCCGACAATGGCGGAGGCATCCCCGCAGCCGTCATGGAGCAGATTTTCGAGCCGTATTTTTCCACCAAGGCCCAAGGAACCGGCATCGGCCTGTACATGTCAAAAATGATCATCGAAAACAGCATGGGCGGGTCCATAATCGCCCATAATGTGGATGGCGGCGCGGAATTCACCCTGACCTGCCCGATCTACAGGACTGATGCGGGTCGGGATTTGTAATCCCGACCCGAACGTTATGTCCACAGTCTACAGTCCTGCCGCCGCACCAAAACGTTACGTACGGGATTACAAATCCCGTCCGGCGGAGATGCTCTGGGTTTGCC
>CAIZPP010000057.1 GCA_903934875.1 uncultured Methylococcaceae bacterium | reverse complement strand
TAAAGGGCAACAAGATAAAGCCATGCGATCCCGGCGTAATCACCTGCCCCAGCGCCCAACCGTTCGCTCAAGCGGACGCGGGGTTACGTTTTGGCTCCGTGGCGAGGCTTTCCCGCCGCGCCGCTTAGCTCGGGCGTTGGGCTCCTCAAATAAAGGCTTTTCCTTGTCTGCAAGGTACGGCAAGAGGGTCGTAAAACCGTAGGCTGCGCCAAATGGCGAAGCGCAACACTCGCAACCGATGTGCCACCTTCAGTTTCCTTCAGCGTGGTGTCCGTTTGCACCACGCCTTTAGCTTCGGCCTTAGGTTTAGGCGCGGGGGCTTCGATTCGTTCTGGCCCGCCGCAATCCCAAGCAGGCGTGGTGCAAGCCGGTGGCATGGGGGGGCGGCCTCGTCGCTGCGTCAGCCTTTGGCCTGGGGTCCGGCAGGTTCCTTATGCTTTCGTTTCCGGGCTTGGTATGCGCGTCCGGCACCGTCTCCCTCCTTGGCGTGGCTGGTTGCGGTTGATGCACCGTGTAAGGGTAATCCTACAAAACAATAAGTCTTTGCCGACATGACGCGGCGTTAAATTTGTGGCAAGATTCAACCGTTGCCATTCCAAACCGGCTCAACGGGCGGTGGCGCGGTAAGCAGACTCGGAGCGCAAGCGACAATCCGCCGTGGTGGTGGGAGCAAAAAGAAAATCCATGCAACCCCGGCGTCGTCTCCTGCCCCAGCGCCCAACCGTTCGCTCAAGCGGACGCGGGGTTACGTTTTGGCTCCGTGGCGAGGCTTTCCCGCCGCGCCGCTTAGCTCGGGCGTTAGGCTTCACATCTGGCGCTGAATGAGCGTCTTGGTCAACAATTTAATTTAGTTCAAATGTATGACAGGTCTAGAAATACCACCAGTAATCGCACTTCTCGGCTCTATTTCTGGCAAGGTTTTTGATTTTGTTCAACAGAGGAGATCCAAAAAACTTATGAGGACAATGGCGGAAGATATAGCCACAACTTCCTACGAGACTAAAGAGTTATCTAAGTTTATCAGGGGGGAATTTGTATGGGTTAGAGATAGACTATATTCCATATCTGAATGGTTTGCAGATGAAATACGCCGTGAAGCCTTAAGTGCTTTTTCTTGTATTTTTGATGCAATCCACATCGACGATGAAAAGTTAAAAAGTGATCTTTTGCTTGAAGGATATCGTATATCTACTAAGTTAATTAACTTGAATCCGAGTAGCAAAATACTTTCTGAAAGCGCATCAGAAAAGGAGGTTGGATATATGATTTCATGGGGGTATTGGGGGAGATTTATATTTTTTCTTTTAAACAACCAATGTAGCTTCGCTGAGAAGCAAATTTATTTATGCGCAAGCAAATACCCTTTGGTTGCCATAAATCTTTTTCCTGGCGCTTTTTTTGGAGAGCATTTTATAATACTAGATCAAGTTACCAAAGAAATACAAAAAAGAATATCGCTACCTGATGCGGTGAATTTAAATATTAGCGTTTTAGATTGCTCTGCTTTGCCTAGCAATATTCAGGTTCCGTTATTAGAAATACAATTTGAGGAAGAACTCGAAAGATTGGCTAATTTCGCTACAAGAAAGCTACAGGAAAAATAATGAGTAAGTATAGCAGATTTGAAGACTTTATGGTTGCAGTTGTTAAAACATCTGACGCAACTTGCTTACAGCGATATGGACAAAGCTTAAACGACCTCTATAAAGTAAAATCATCTACGCTAGTAGCGGCTATCTTTGCGCTTATAGACAAGGGTTGGGGAGTGTTTCTAGCTGTTACGGCGTTGTTATTGCTTGGCCCAATTGCATTTCCTGCCGCTTTGGCTGCATTTGGTCTAAATCCGATAGGGCTTATCGCAGTAAGCATATTAGCTGCTTTTGGAGGAATAACAATGATAAGAACAATGTACCAGAATAAAAAGCTTCCCTTAGCTATCAGAGAGACCGGGAATAAGTACAAGCCAATTTTTAAATCATACCAAAATTATTCTGAAAATCAGCTAATAGAAAAAGTTAATATTTTGGAAAAAGATGCCAGCAGCTACCTTATTAGTAAAGCAATGCAAGACTAATAGCCTAGTAGGTGGGCAAACGGCTTTATCGTTTGCCCACGCGGAATATTCCACAAACCTTTGCCTAACTACTCGATCCAGCGCACCCGCGCCACGAAGCGGCTTGGTGTTTTCGGGTTTTGTGGAGTGGCGCGGGGCGCTGATCGTGGGCGTTGGGCACTAGTGCGCTGTAATCGTCAGGCCAAAGGGCGGGCTTCGGCAACCTGCACCGCCAACGGGTTATAAAGTTTATACCTTTAATTGAAATAATTATATTTTATTGTTTTTATAATGATTCCAGATATACGAAGAATTAGATTTTATAATGGTGTTTCACTCAAAAGATAACGAATCAGTTTGCGTTTAGTTTTTTTTGAAAAAACACTAGAATTAAAGGCCCGTGGTGTGCAACTGGTGTAAGCCGTATTGCGCCGAATCGGTAAAGGGCAAAAAGAT
>CAIZPP010000056.1 GCA_903934875.1 uncultured Methylococcaceae bacterium | reverse complement strand
GAGCGTCCTTCGTAAAATATACCTAAAAATGACATTCCATTAACCCTTCAGGTTAACCGAATAACCTGCGCTTACTTACCCACTATCAAGTAACTCTTTGATGTTGAAAACGCTGTAGCATTGAACACCCTGCAAATGAATTACCACGTTGTTTACGAGCAATCCGAGGAGGGTTTCGCCGTGTCTGTGCCCGCCTTGCCAGGCTGCCACTCCCAGGGCATGAGCGAACATGAGGCCAAGGAAAATATTGAAGATGCCATCCGTGATTATTTGCATGTCTTCATGGAATTGAACCACGGCAAAAATTACTTGCAAGTTGTCACTACGCTGGAAAACCTAGGATTTAAAGTTATGCGCAAAAGCAAGCACATCGTCATGAGCAACGGTGCGCACATTGTGACGATACCACGGCATAATCCAATCAATGCAATCACTATGGGAAATATTCTAAGGAATATGCAAGACTGGTCTTGATTTGCCGACGATACGGTTAAACCTTGTGCCAGTCCCGCCTGAAGTTGATAGCCCATAAACTCACCCAATTCAAAATGCGGTAAATCGGACAATCTAACGCCATTTTGTTGCAAATTGTCATGTTCACTACCCTGCTCAATTGAGCTATATTGCTGTAAGTAAAGCCTAATGACGCTTGGCCCGTTATTTGTAATTGACAAATGCCTTACATTAGTCAAGGATAATGCGCGACGCGGGGCGCTACCCATAGAAACCTCGCCCGTTCCTAAATAGTATACGAAGACTCACGGGGAGGAGAAATGTCCGAGCGTCCCGACAGTTTTTACGATGTGATGCGCCGCCAAGGAATCAGCCGACGCAGTTTTTTGAAATATTGCAGCCTGACCGCATCGTCCCTGGCCTTAGGGCCGCAGTTCGTCGGCAATATTGTCAACGCCATGGAAACCAAGCCTCGCACACCGGTGCTGTGGTTGCACGGGCTGGAATGCACCTGCTGTTCAGAATCCTTCATCCGCTCCGCGCATCCGTTGGCTAAAGATGTCGTGTTGTCCATGCTTTCGCTGGATTATGACGACACACTGATGGCCTCGGCGGGTTTCCAGGCCGAGGAGGTCATGGAAGAGACCATCCGCAAATACAAAGGCCGCTATATCCTCGCCGTGGAGGGCAATCCGCCACTGAACGAAGACGGCATGTATTGCATCATCGGCGGCAAACCGTTCGTCGAACGCCTGCGCTACGCTGCGAAGGATTGCGCGGCGGTGATTGCCTGGGGTTCCTGCGCGTCTTGGGGCTGTGTGCAGGCGGCGAAGCCGAACCCCACCCAGGCCACGCCCGTGCATAAAGTCATACTCGACAAGCCGGTCATCAAAGTGCCCGGCTGTCCGCCGATTGCCGAAGTCATGACGGCGGTCATCACCTATATGCTCACCTTCGACAAGCTGCCGGACCTCGACCGCCAAGGCCGCCCGAAAATGTTCTACGGCCAGCGCATCCACGACAAATGCTACCGCCGTCCGCATTTTGACGCCGGCCAGTTCGTCGAACACTGGGACGACGAGGCGGCGCGCAAAGGCTATTGCTTGTACAAAATGGGTTGCAAAGGCCCGACCACCTACAACGCCTGCTCGACGGTGAAATGGAACGAAGGGACTTCTTTTCCCATCCAGTCCGGCCACGGTTGCATAGGCTGCTCCGAGGAGGATTTCTGGGACAAGGGTTCGTTCTATGACCGCGTCACCCAACTCAATGTCTTTGGCGTCGAGGCCAATGCCGACACGCTTGGCCTGGCCGCGGCGGGGGCTGTTGGTCTGGGCATCGCGGCGCATGCGGCGGTTTCCTCCACCCGGCCCAAGCACACCGAAACCCAATCGAAGGAGAAGGAAAACGTATGACTGCCAGCCAAACACCCAATGGCTTTGCCTTGAACGACAGCGGCAAGCGCGTTGTCGTCGACCCGGTGACGCGCATCGAAGGGCATATGCGTTGCGAGGTCAACCTTGACGATAACAATGTCATCCGCAATGCAGTGTCCAGCGGCACCATGTGGCGCGGCTTGGAAGTGATCCTGAAAGGCCGCGACCCCCGCGACGCCTGGGCCTTCACCGAAAGGATTTGCGGCGTCTGCACCGGCACCCACGCGCTGACTTCGGTGCGGGCGGTGGAGGATGCGCTAAACATCCAAATCCCGGAGAACGCCAACACCATCCGCAACATCATGCAACTGACCTTGCAGGCCCACGACCATCTGGTGCATTTCTACCATTTGCATGCGCTGGATTGGGTGGATGTGGTCAGTGCGCTGAAAGCCGACCCGAAGGCGACTTCCGAACTGGCGCAGAGCATATCGTCTTGGGGCAAATCATCGCCCGGTTATTTTCTCGATATTGCCAGCCGCTTGAAGAAATTCGTCGAGAGCGGCCAGTTGGGGCCGTTCGCCAACGGCTATTGGGGCAGCCCGGCCTACAAACTCCCGCCCGAGGCCAATCTGATGGCGGTGGCGCATTATCTGGAGGCCTTGGATTTCCAAAAGGATATCGTCAAAATCCACACCATTTACGGCGGCAAAAACCCCCATCCCAATTGGCTGGTGGGCGGAGTGCCGTGCGCCATCAATGTGGACGGCGTCGGCGCGGTGGGCGCGGTGAACATGGAACGGCTCAATATGGTTTCTTCCATCATCGACCGCACGATAGAATTCATTGAGCAGGTGTATCTGCCCGACTTGAAAGCCATCGCCACGTTCTACAAGGATTGGCTGTATGGCGGCGGATTGTCCGGGCAAAATGTTATGTCTTACGGGGACATACCGGAACATGCCAATGACCGTTCGCTGAACAATCTGCTGTTGCCGCACGGGGCAATCATCAATGGCAACCTGAAGGAAGTGCATGAGGTGGATTTGCGGGATGTAGCACAGATTCAGGAGTTTGTAACCCACTCTTGGTACCGCTACGACAACGAAAACGCCGGCCTGCATCCGTTCCAAGGTGTCACCGAGCCGCGCTTTGAATTGGGCAGCAAAACCAAGGGCACTAGGACGAACATCGAAAATCTGGACGAAAGCGCCAAATATTCGTGGATCAAAGCACCGCGCTGGCGCGGGCATGCCATGGAGGTGGGACCGCTGGCGCGTTACATCATAGGCTACGCCAAAGGCATCCCCGCCATTAAAGAACCCACGGACAAACTGCTCACCGATTTGGGCTTGCCCGTCACCGCGCTGTTCTCCACCCTAGGGCGCACGGCGGCGCGGGGTTTGGAGGCGCAGTATTGCGCCCATTTGATGCGGCATTTCCAAGACAAGCTAGTGCGGAACATCAAGGCGGGGGATTTGACGACAGCCAATACCAGTCATTGGGAACCCGCAACTTGGCCAAAGGAAGCTAAGGGAGTCGGCACCACCGAAGCCCCACGCGGTGCGTTAGGGCATTGGGTAGTCATCAAAGACGGCAAAATCGACAATTACCAATGCATAGTGCCGACTACGTGGAATGGTTCGCCGCGTGACCCGCAAGGCAATATCGGCGCTTTCGAGGCGGCGCTGATGAACACCCAGGTCGCCAACGCCGAGCAGCCCTTGGAAATTTTGCGCACTTTGCACAGCTTCGACCCTTGCCTGGCTTGCTCGACCCATATCATCGACAAAGACGGCAAGGAATTGACTAAAGTAAAAGTCCTTTAACTGGTGTTACGCACTGAATGGAGTGCAAGGCCTGCCTTGCAAAATTCCAAACTACTTGTAAATCCCGGCAAGGCCTGCCTTGCACTCCAGCCAAGTAAGTCGGGCGCGTCTCTTTGCATTGCGCCCGACATTTGGGCTTTCGGGCAGGAAAGTCGGGCAACGGAAAAGATGTTGCCCGACCTACATACTGCAAACATGGGCAGCAATTAAGAAATTTGGAGAAAACAATGTCCCACCCAGCTTTGACACAAACGCCAGTGTATGTCTATGAAAAACCCGTGCGCCTATGGCATTGGATCAATGCTCTGGCGCTGGTGGTTTTGGCCGTCAGCGGTTATCTGATCGGCTCCCCGCCCGTCGTGACGGGAGGCGAGGCCAGCGATCACTACTTGTTTGGCTACATCCGCTTCACCCATTTCTCGGCTGGCTATGTGTTGGCGATAGGCATGGCGGGCCGGGCCTACTGGGCAATGGTCGGGAACCAATATGCCCGCCAATTGTTTGCGCCGGAAGTCAACCAGAGGGCCTGGTGGGAAGGCGTGTGGCACGAAATCCTCTGGTACCTGTTCCTAGTTCCCGAAGCGCGCAAACATGTGGGCCATAATCCCCTAGCCGGTTTGGCGATCTTCCTGTTTTTCGTAGTCGGTGCCTTGTTCATGATCGTCACCGGTTTTGCCCTCTATAGCGAAGGTCTGGGCAGTGGCAGTTGGGCCGACCTAGCGTTTGGCTGGGTGGTTCCGTTGCTGGGCGGAAGCCAGGCCACGCACAGTTGGCACCATTTGGGGATGTGGTATTTGGTGGTGTTCATGATCACCCATATTTATATCGTACTCCGCGAGCAATTTGTCTCCCGCCAATCCATGACCTCCACCATGATTGACGGCTGGCGGACATGGAAGGACGACAGGCCGTAGCAATGGAAGCCCCCAGCATCCTGATTCTTGGCATAGGCAATATCCTTTGGGCGGATGAGGGGTTTGGCGTCCGTGCAGTGCAAGCCTTGCAACAAGCTTATCACTTCCCGCCAGAGGTCAGCTTGTTGGACGGCGGCACGCAGGGACTGGCCTTGATTCCCTATGTGCAAGAGGCGCAGGTGCTGCTGATCCTTGATGCGGTGGATTTCCAGCTTCAGCCCGGCACATTGGCCGAACTGCGCGATGCCGAGGTGCCTGCTTATTTGGGCGCGAAAAAGATGAGCCTGCACCAAGTCAGTTTCCAAGAGGTTCTGGCCTTAAGCCAGTTATTGGGCGGCGGTCCCAAACAGATGCTGCTAATCGGCGTGCAGCCGGAAATTCTGGAGGATTACGGCGGCAGCTTGAGTCCTGCGGTCAAACGGCAAATGCGTCCGGCGATGGACCGCGTAATGGCTTATTTGGCGGAATTTGGCATCCAGCCCGAATGGCAGCCCGCAAGCTTAAGCCAAGTGAACGGAGTTGAGGACATGGACGAATACGAGCGGCAGCGGCCTTCCGCCGAAGCGGCCTGCCGGTTTGGCGACGGGCGGTTTTTGTGAAATATAAGGGGTTGGAGTGAGGGCAAATCGAACGTAGCTTTACTAGTGCAGTCACCTGTAAATCCAGTGCGCCAATAGACTGATAATCTTATTGACAGATGGTTCCGTCGTACTTATATTACTGGCGTTTACCTCCCCACCAGAAATTCCCTCGCCCTGCGAAAGAGGCTTAGGGTGATGGCTTGCAAAACCAGAGTGTTACAGATGCCCTCTCCCCGTTTACTCCTTGGGCGAGGGGGGGTGAACGCTTACCATCAAGTCCCCAGAGTTTTATTTTCAAACCTTCTACAAAGGAGCAGGATAAATGACAGCGTTACAATTTGAAGTAAAGGCCAAAGAAAATAGTGTCCAACAGGGAGTCGGGCTGGATACAGGGATCACCGTATCCGCAGGCGACAAGATTAACATCAGTGTGGCGGAGGATGACACATGGTCGGCGGGTCCCGCTGACAGAACCTCGAATGCAAACGGCCTAGTCGCAGGAAACCGTTTTGGCGGAACTTATCCTGTTCACACATACAAAGGCTTTCCGTTTCCGTTTGGCAGTCTCGTTGGAAGCTTGGATGGCGGAAAAACATTTTTCCTCGTCGGCACAAATTATGACGGTGTCGCGTCGGTCTCGGGTAGGCTTTCGTTGTTTTTTTGGGACAGCATGAGCAATGACAATTTTGGCTCGGTGACCGCAACCGTTTTGGTGGCATCCAAAGAATTTGAGGTGAAAGCCAAAGAGAACAGCGCCACCGGTGGTGTTCCGTTCAATACTGGGATCACAGTTTCCATCGGCGACACATTGAAAGTCAGCGTCGCATTAGACCAGAAATGGTCAAATGGCCCGGGCCAACCGCCCACTAACGCCAATGGCATCCTTGCCAATGGCGTGCCGAAAGAATCATTTAGCCGCAATGGCTTCACTTTCGTAGTGGGCAGCTTAGTCGGTAGCCTTGATGGTGGCAAGACATTTTTCCTGCTCGGCACCAAGTTTGAAGGCCCCGTATCGGGGTCAGGGCCGCTTTCGCTGTTTTATTGGGACAGCGACAGCGCCAACAATAGCGGTTCTGTCAAGGTCAACGTGACATTAATCCCGGCAGCGGTGGCCCCGAAGGTTGTGATTGTCCCCTCGAACAGCTACCCTGCCGTTCCTGCGGAACTGAAGCCGACCAGCACCCCCGGGCCTGACACCGGAGATTCATCACCCAACTACCCGGTAGTCCAGTATGGCGGCCTCACTTACTGGCCGTTTAGCTACATCGACAACCGCATATCCTTTGGCATCGTCGGCTATGACAGTACTGGAAAGGTTGTGCGGCAGTTCGAAAAGCCCGGTGCGCGTTATGTCTGGCAGATAACTGTGGAAACATCTGCCAAGACGGTCACGTTCTGGGGCCAGGCAAACCAAAAAGTCGTGGTAGGCTGGGCCGAACTCGGGTAACTAGCAACACGGCCCGCCTCGGCTAGCACAGGTCGGGACGTGGCGCTTGAAGTCGCGCAGAGTGGGCAAACAGATATTTCGTTTGCCCACGTGGTAACAGAATAATCGGTGGGCGGCAGTAAAAATGATATTCAGTAAACGCTTCAGGCTAACGGAATGTCCTGCCCTTTTGTGCCATCTGTCAAGTAACTATCCGATGTTGAAAACGCTGTGCTAGACAAACACCCCCCCATCGCTATCGAAACCGCCGAACCGGTCAGCCCGTTTGACGACCCCGAATTCCTTTACGTCGCCCTGCCGGAAGCCATGCGGACCTATGCCCCGCCGCTGGTAGGAGACTGGCGGCATAACCTCGAAGGTAAAGCCGTGCTGTCACAATTGGCCACCGGGCTGGACGCCAGCAAAGGCACTGAACCGACCGTCATCGACCTGTCCGGGTACGCTCTCGATACCCGCCAATTCATCGAGCAAATCTTGGGGGAAGGCGAAATCAGCATCCTCGCCGACAAGCCGGGGGAACGGCTGAACATCAGCGAAGCCGTGTTCGCCGGTGTCTGGCGGGTCAAGCACTATGCCGATGGTCGCTTGGCGCACGATTATATCGAGACCGGTGCGTTCCCACAAATTCTTGCTGAATGGTCGGCTGGGCAGGATGTCCCTCTGAGTTTGCCGGACACATTTCCAGATAACTTAATGAACGCCCCGGCCTTGGCTTATGAAATATTTTCCAAATCCAAGGCATTTGTTCCTGGTTCCGAGGGAGTCATCAATCTGACTTTGTTGCCGCTGACACCGGAAGACATGGCGTTTTTGATAGCGTGCTTGGGGCTGGCCGGCATATCCATCCTCTCCAAAGGCTATGGGGATTGCCGCATCCGCCGCACCAGCCTGCCCAATGTGTGGTGGGTGCAGTATTTCAACTCGCCCGGCCAGCTTATCCTGAACACGCTGGAAATCACCTCCTTGCCCAAGGTTGTCATGGCCGCGCCGGAGGATTTGGAGGATTCCGCCAGCCGCTTGGGGGAGGTTTTGGCCCAATTCACAAAGTGGGAACTTACAGAAGGGTGCGTTATCGGGATTTAATCAACTACAAATCCATGATTGATAAAGAACGGAACAAGGCATTAGACGAATTAGCCACCCAAGCACAAGAATTTAATATGGGCTATTAACCTAATGACCAGTTTTACCGTTGTTTATGATGCATGTGTGCTATATCCCGCTCCTCTGCGGGATTTTTTGATGCAGTTGGCACTCACCGATAAAATATGCTATTGAGGCCATTCATCCAGATGATTTCATTGCAGACTTGTTCGACATCGACGCTGCAAAAGTGCTCAATGCTGCCGCAGCGCACCGGCATCGACTGAAAAATCCAGTGAAAACTGTCGATGAATATCTCGACACCTTGTTAATGCAAGGTTTGCCGCAAACGGTAGGTTTGCTAAGGGGGATGGCAACTGCAATATAAGCCCGTGGGATGCGCCGTTTTCGTCAGCGCATCGCTCGCAATTGCTGCGCACTTCTACCTACGGCGTCTTATTCTTAGGGTGGCACTTACAGCGAACTATCTTTATGTACAGCGTTTTCATCTTCAAAATATACCTAAAACTGTTATTCAGTTAACCCTTCAAGTTAGCCGAATAACCTGCGCTATCATACCCGCTATCAAGTTACTCTTTGATGTTGAAAACGTTGTATCACATCAAAATGCGCAATTCAGTGCGGCCTGCGCCGATGATATCGCCTTCTTGCAAATGAAAATCTGAGGTGATCGGCACACCATTGACCCGTGTGCCGTTGGTCGAACCGAGATCATGCAGATAAATTGCCTTGCCCTTGCGGAACAGTGCGCAGTGGCGGGCTGAAAGCTCCGTGTCGCTTGCAATGGACACGGCACACTCAGCTTTTCTGCCTATCACCGCCTCGCTGCTGGAAATGTCCAGCGCATACGCCTTGCCGTGTCCACTTGAACCCAACTCCACCAGTTTCACGCGGCATTGCGGCTCGGCTGGTTGGCGACTAATGCCGGGAAAGGCGGCTGGGGTTTCGGACAAGCCTGGTTTGCCGGCATCCACACCATCCAGTGGCGACCACGGCGGCCCGCCGGGCGGCTTGCGGCGCAAGGTGTAAATAAAGCCGGCGGCCAACAGCAAGCCAGCCGATGCCAAACCGAAATAAACCCAAGGCTGGACCCAGCCAGGCGGTGTGAGCTTGTCCCGCCCTAAATTGGAAGTGGGCACTGGCGGCAATGCCCGCACATCCATGCCATCGCTCAGGGCCAAGCCGTCTTCTTGCAAGGTGATTTGCAAGCGTTGGACCAGCCCGTCCGCCAGACAAGCCTTGCAATCCAGCCGGGCTACGGCCACCGCCTTGATCTTTGCACGCAAATCGGCATAGACCTTGCCAATCGGCTGGTTGCCTACCCCGACATAATCCCCGCCGGAACTGCGGGCGAACAAGCCCAAGGTTTTGCTGCCCTCCCCGCGCTTGCCGTTGACAGGCGGCTTGTCCAGCCCCATCGCATAGATCGGAACCCGGTCCGGTTCCATCTGGCGGAGCACCTCGCTTTGTGTCGGCCCGCCTGGCAAGTCGTCCAACCCGTCGGACAACACGACTATGACGCGCCGCCCCGGCAAACCGGCATCGGCCCGCCGCCCCATTTGCATGGCTTGGATTAGTCCTTGGTGCAAGGCGGTCTGCTTGGCCAGCGGTTTCAAGTCATGGATTTTCAACTTCAGCGAGGACTTGTCGGCAGTGAAATCCGCCACTTGGCTGACGGTTTCGCCAAAACTCAACACAGCTATGCGATCCTGGCCGGACAGCGCATCGACCCACTCAGACAAAGCGGAGCGAATTTTGCCAAACTGCTCGCTTTTCACCGACTGCGAGACATCCACCAAGAAGATATACGCCACTCCCTCGCCAGTTTCACCAAATGCCTGGATTTGCTCAACCGGTAGCATTTTCCCGCCCAAGCTCGCGGTGAATTGCCCGCTGCGCAGCTCGGATACCCTTAGGCCTTCTGCATCAAGCACATCCAGGTAAACCACCAACGCCGGCATCGCAAACTGGGCTTGGCTGAGTTTCAGGCTGGCGGGAGGCTCCCCGGCCCAAGCAGTAAAAGGCGATGCGGAAAGCGCACACAATAACCCCGCCAACAAGGTTCGCTTCATCGTGGTTCAAGTTCAACAATTACAGCGTTTTCAACATCAAATGGTTACTTGATAAGGCGTATGGCTGTGCTAGATATTTTTTAAAATCAGGGACTGTTTGAATATTCATTTTTAGTTAGTTTTTTAAACGTGGAAACGCTGTAATGCCATGCCTGCCTCCATGAGAGTTCACTCCGCTTGGGGGTTTAAGGTAATGCAAACCCAAGGTCCCGTCAAGAATCCTGGTCAGGAACCAAACCTTTTCCGCAATGGCCGATCCCGCCAGAAACCAGCCTGGCTCCAGCGCTGCTCCCGGCTGTAGAGGTACTCCCATAACCTGAGGTAGTCGGTGAAACGGCCAAACAAGGCATCTTGGTAAGCCCAAAGGGCTGCTGTGCCGCCGCCGCTGTCGAAAAACTCCGCAATGGCCTCGCCTGCGGCTTCGCCGTCGGATAAGGCCTTGTATAGGCCTTGCGCCGTAATTGGATCATAGCTGCTGGCGGCATCGCCCACCGCCAACCAGCGGGATCCTACCACACGGCTGAGAATCGCAGACTCGGCGACGGCAGTGTCAGGTTGGCGGCCGCTCCACCGTGGCCGTCCCCTCTCCACCAGTTCGGCAATATGTAAAGTGTGACGCAACGCCGAGCGCCATGCCACGGCATCGCGAAACCCCTGTGCCGACAGTGTCGGTAAATCGGTGGCCAAGGCGACGGTCATCTTTCCGCCGGGCAAGCGGGCGGCGTACCACCATCCCCATTCTGCGCCTTCCAGAAAACCCTGCGAGGGAATCGCGTCCGCTGCGTCGAGTTCGACGACGGCAAACACCACGATCAAACTGTCGATTGGGTTGCGGACCACGCCGAGGCGCCGTACGGCACCCGCTGCGATACCTGTGGCATCCACTAAAAAATCGGCTTCTAAGCTATGGGTAACGCCGTTCCCTGTGTCGAAACCTAGGCCATAGCCGCCATTCGCCAGGGGTTCTATCGAACGAAGGTGATGCCCTCCAAGCAAATTGATGCCACGGCCCGCCACTGTTTCCAGCAACAGGTTCTCAAAGGCCGGCCGGTCGAGATGCCAGCCGCAACCGTGGGGATCGAACAGGAAATCATTGTAACCCAATTCCGGTTTGCCCCAACTGGCGCAACTGCCAACACTTTCAACGTGGCCCTGAGCTTGGAAAGCCTTGAAGAAACCGAGCCGGCGGAGCACCAAACCGCTGGTCGGCGGCATCGTTTCGCCTATGCGGAACGCCGGTAGCGCCGTTTTTGCCTCCAGTACAACAACATCCGCAACATTGCGCCGCGCTAGTGCCAGGGCGGTGGCACAGCCCGCCGTGCCGCCGCCGACGATGGCGACTGCACAACGGACTGCGCCTGGATGGGAGTAAGGATGGGTAAAAAAACTTCCCGTCGGCAAGTGATTTTACTTGGGGCACACTGTAATTTTTCGCCGTGCTTTTTGTATATAGGAAAAAATCTGATTTTTCGCTGACTTCCCGCCAGTCCTAACCGGTGTAAGTAGTGCCTCCGCCTGACGGGATTTGTAATCCTGACCGAACCGTGCATACGCTTCGCTATTGCGCCCTTGGGAAGTGGACCGGATCGGCATGGCAGCAGTTTGACCGGTCAAACTGCCAAAACTTCGTCATACCGGCAGGAAAGCCAAATAAGTAGGGGTTCATAAGTTTTTTAACGACTAGAAAATAAGGCTTAACCGTTCGTCCTGAGCGAAGTCCAAGGATGGACGGTTAAGCCATTCATGGTTCGACCCTTCGACAAGCTCAGGACTCACCACGAACGGCTTAACCTCCCGCCAGCCAAAAAGTTAAAAAATATATGGTCACCTACTTATCCAGCGATGACTGCCACCCGAGAGAGTTCACTCTGCTTACTTGGCAGCAACCACCATTTATCGTGCCAAATATTGGAAAAAGACCGGGTTTGGTGAATATTACCCAAAACCGCCAAATCCATTAACACATCCACCCAATAGCGTTAGAATTTGCCACATTCTTTAAGGTCTAGCCGCCAACCGGCAATGGCCAGATGTTTTGGCACGGTAACACATTGGGGGAGAGCAATGGGGCAAGAGTATTGGCGGTATTGGGGCAAGGCATCGGCGGCGGATAATGACTCCGGTGCGAAGTATCATCTGTTGCCTTACCACTGTTTGGATGTGGCGGCGGTGGGGGCGGTTTTGCTTGCCAACCATCATTTTCTTAGACAACGGCTGGCTAAACTGGCAAATCTTCCCGAAGAAGCCCTTTTAGGCTGGGTCAAAACACTGCTGGCAATGCACGACTTGGGTAAATTTGCCGAAACATTTCAGCAACTCAACCAAGAAGTGCGGAAACAGTTTTGGGGCGAAATAAAATTTCGCCATTATAATCCACGCCATGACAGCCTGGGCTTTTTATTGTGGAAAGACGTTGACTATGGCTTTAGCAACTATTGCCAGAAATGGTTTGGCGATGAAACTGTCTATGACAAATTCCTCAAGCTCTGGTTGCCTGCCGTTACCGGTCATCATGGCGTGCCGCCAAAAATATCCGGGTTTGACACAAGGGTAAATAAACATTTCCAAGTCCACGACCAGGAGAGTGCCCGACAGTTTTGCGAAGATATCTTTGCATTATTCCGGCCTGAGGCAGGAATAATCCGTGGGCGGATCAAAGACAAGGCATGGAAGGCGCAACTTAAAGAAAGCGCTTGGTTGTTGGCCGGAATTGCCGTGCTGTGTGATTGGCTGGGTTCGGACAGAGTCATTTTCCGGTACGAAGACAAGCCAATGCCGCTTGAAACGTATTGGAATGAGTTCGCCTTGATTAGATCCGAGCAGGCTTTGCGGCAATCAGGCGTTTTGCCCGCCGTCAATTCTCATCCAAAAAAGTTAGCAGAACTTTTCCCTATTACCGTCGCCACACCTTTGCAGAAACTATGTGGCGGTATTCCCGTACTCGCACAGCCCCAGTTGTTTATTCTGGAAGACGTGACCGGCGCAGGCAAAACCGAAGCGGCCATGTTGCTGGCCCATCGCCTAATTTGCCAACATCAGGCCCAAGGCATTTACATAGCACTGCCCACCATGGCAACTGCAAACGCTATGTATGAGCGCATGGCCAAGGCTTATCACGGCTTGTTTTCCCAGGCTGGAAACCCCTCTTTGGTGCTGGCCCACGGAGCTAGGCAGTTATCAGAAGCCTTCAATCAATCCCTGCTGAATGACCTAAACGCCGACAGTCCTTACGGTGGGAAAGAAGAAACCGCATCGGTGCAATGCACAAGCTGGCTAGCCGACCATCGCAAGAAAGCCCTGCTGGCCGATGTCGGCGTCGGCACTGTGGATCAAGCCTTACTCGGAATCCTACCGGCCAAACACCAATCCCTGCACCTGTTGGGATTGGCTAATAAAGTGCTGGTCGTGGACGAGATTCATGCTTACGACTCTTACATGCACACCTTATTGCAAGCGTTGTTGAAGTTCCACGCCCGCTTAGGCGGCAGTGCCATCCTCTTGTCCGCCACCTTGCCGCGCAAGACGCGACTGGAATTGTTGGAGGCTTTCTCCGAAGGGCTGGGGGAGGAGCAAAGCCCGGAACCGGCCAATCCCAATTATCCGCTGTTTACCCATGTCGCCGCCGATTATTTCAAAGAACAGGCAGTCGCTACCCGCCCCGAAGTCAAGCGCCAAGTGACAGTGGAGCTAACTCACACGCCGGGGGATGTGTATGCCCGCATTGTTGCAGCCAGCAACGGTGGGCAATGCGTATGCTGGGTGCGCAACACCGTTTTTGATGCCCGCGAAGCCTATGTGCATTTGCTGCAGTCAGGGCTTGTCGCCGCAAAACAGTTGGACTTGTTCCACAGCCGCTTCGTTTTGGAAGACAGGTTGCGCATTGAGGCTGACACGCTACGCAACTACGGCGAGGCTTCCATGCTGGAACACCGCCAAGGCCGCATCTTAATTGCCACCCAAGTGGTGGAGCAGTCGCTGGATTTGGATTTCGATCTGATGGTCAGCGATTTGGCACCCATCGACCTGATTATCCAGAGGGCTGGCCGTTTGCACAGGCATGTGCGCGATGCTCAAGGCAACCGCCTGCGCGGAATCGGTGCCAAGGATTTACGCCCCTTGCCGGTATTGTTGCTGTATACCCCGGAACCAGTGGAACAGCCCCCTTCCGACTGGTTCAAAGGCCTGTTCCCGAAAGCCAACGCAGTTTACCCGGATACCGGGCGGCTTTGGCGCACTGCCCGTTTGTTGGCACGAACCCAAGGCTGGCAAATGCCAGAAAATGCCCGCACTCTCATAGAAACGGTATATGGCAATGCAGGCGAGGCTATTCCCGAAGCGTTAGATAAAGCCAGTAACGACGCCCAAGGCGAACGCTACGGCCAACGAAGCCTAGCCGATTTCAACGCCCTCAAAGTGGATGCAGGTTACAGTATGGACAGTGTTTGGGATGATGAAGCCAACACACCCACCCGCCTGTCCGAAGACTCGGCCACGGTTTACTTGGCCGTGGCGGATGACGGCAGATTAAAACCCTATGCCGACATTGGGGCATACCCGTGGGATTTGAGCAGTCTGCATGTGCGGGCTGCAAACCTGCCCGCCATAGAGCCATCAGTGGCGGTGCGTGAACTGAAAGAACGCCAACGGCAATTGCGCTATGGTGAATTGTTGGAGTTGCGCCCGCAAAACGGCGGCTTGTTCGCAGCAATAGGCGAAGACGGGGGCAACTTGGCCGTTTACCATCCTAGATTGGGCTTGTTGCTTGGTGATGAAGTGGAACTGTGGCAGGGCGTAAGTGTGACCACTCACGAAGCTGCCCCGGAATATGATTTTTCGCAGGAACAACGTGGCGCAGTCATTGAATCCGAAGGCAATACGCTCGTCAGCATTCACCTTGAGGATGACATTCTGTCAGCGCTCCAGACCCGTGCAGAAGCCGAAGGTAAAAGCTACCAGACGCTGATCATTGAAATCTTAGTCCGTGCCGTCAACACATAATCGGCACCGGTCACTCTGGCCGTATTGCGGCAGGTGTTGCGGGAGGAATTGAAGGTTGTTTGAGTGGACAGGCTTGGAAAGGAAAAGGTCAATGCTGTTGACACACTCCTTCCCCCACGGGTAAGGCTGGGATGGGGGCGACCCATAGGCGGCGAAGCCACTGGTTTAGACTGCACCCCCAACCCAATGCTGTTGAAGTAAGGATTTGTCGTAGGCCGGAATAAGGTCGTGAAGCGACCGTTTCCGGCATTTCGTCGGCCAGTTTGCCGGAAACACCCGCTTGCGCGGGTTTATTCCGGCCTACTTCATTCGCTAATTCAACAGCATTGAGGGGCAAGGTGCTTGGCTGTTGAGGCCAAACCCCTTGCATCCCCACGGGTGTGGGGAACATGTTTGCCGCATTCTCCAGAAACAACATGGATCACGGGTCATCCCTTCGTATGTTAGGGAACGGCAGCATTGTATAAGATGCTGCGGAGGTAAAGATACATAAAACGCCCTCGCCCCACGGGAGAGGGTTGGGGTGAAGGCAAATATAAAGTTGCCTTGCTTCCTCATCGGCCTATACCTGAAAAAAATAGGATTCGGTCGCAGAATAACATTGATCACTTTACAAATTGCTTAAGTATGCGTAGACTTGAAACCGTTCTCTTTCTAGGAGCATGGCAATGAACTTATTGAACAATTGGAAATGGATGCCCGTACTTCGCTTGACCAGTCAAGCAAATGAACCGGAGACCATCGAACCTTGGCAAATCACTGAATACATAGACACCAATCCGATTGTCGATATCCTCGCTCCGCGCGCCGATTTTAAGGGGGCGATGTATCAATTCTTGATTGGCCTACTGCAAACCACCTTTGCGCCCGAAGACGAAGACGAGTGGCGTGAGTATTGGCATAATCCACCGGGCGGCGAAACCTTAAAAGCCGCCTTCGTACATGTCCTGCCCGCATTTGAACTGGACGTTTTCATGCAGGATTTCAATCTGCAGGAAGGCGAACCCAAGGATATCGCCGCGTTATTGATCGAAGCCCCCGGCGGTAAGACCTTGCGTGAAAACTTGGATCATTTCGTCAAGGGCGGGGAGGTGCAAAAGATTGCCCCGCATTGGGCGGCGATAGCTTTGTTCACGCTGCAAATCAATGCCCCATCCGGCGGTGTCGGCCATCGCGTTGGTCTTCGCGGCGGTGGGCCATTGACTACACTGGTGCTGCCAAACGAAAGCGTTGCTCCGGCCAGCCTATGGCAAAAATTGTGGCTCAACGTGCTGACCCGAGAAGAATTTGCCGAGATGAAAAGCGGCAATTCCAAATTGAAAGCCCCCGCCGACATCTTCCCTTGGATGGCAAAAACGCGCACTAGTGAGGCTAAAACCGGTGTCGAAACCTATCCCGAAGATTGCCATCCCTTACAAATGTATTGGGCCATGCCGCGCCGCATCCGCTTAGACTTGGCCCACAGTGGGGTGGGTCATTGCGACCTCAGCGGCGAACACCACGAAAACCTCGTCACTGGCTACATCACCAAAAATTACGGTGTCAATTATGTCGGTGCTTGGGAGCATCCGCTGACGCCTTATTCTATCGATTTGAAAACTGGGTCACTATCCATCAAAGGCCAGCCGGGCGGCGTGTGTTACCGTCATTGGCTGGGTTTAGTGCTGGATGCTGATGACCAAGGAAAAGCAAAGCGCCACTCCGCTAAAGTAGTCTCAACTTATTTTAGAGGGGATCGGCAACGCTTGATAATAAAAGCAAAAGGTGAAGCAGACTCTTTGCCGCGTTTGTGGGCCTTCGGTTATGACATGGACAACATGAAAGCCCGTTGCTGGTACGAAGCCACTTTGCCGATTTTCCCCGTGGACAAGGCTCGACGCGGCGATATTCAAGCCGCCGTGCAAACCCTACTTGACGCAGCCAGCGAAGCACTCGGAACCCTGCGTATTGCCGTCAAACAAGCTTGGTTTTCGCGGCCCAAAGATGCCAAAGGCGATGTTTCGTTTTTGGATCAAGACTTTTGGCAGAACACGGAGTCTGCGTTTTACCAGCAACTGCAAGAAATTACCCAAGAATCACCCGAAAATGACGCCAACCAACTCACTAGGCGCGAACATTGGCGGGCCAGTTTGCGTCGACAAGCTCTCGCCATCTTCGACTATTGGGCTTTGTCTGGCGACAACGAAGATGGGGACTTGAAACGGCTAGTGCAGGCGCGGACAGGATTGGAATACTGGCTAAACAACGGCAAACAAATGAAAAAACTAGCGGCTTGACATCAGGAGACCAACATGGCTGAAACAGAGGGAAAACCCAAAGGGCCTTATTTCTACGCATTGAAAGACCAATCATTGAGGGAAGAACTACAAAAATGGTGGGAATCCCTGGACGCAAACCGGGGCGAGCGGGCGGAACTGCGCCGCGCCGAAACCCCTTTGGAAATTCTGCCCGCCAAAGCCTTCCACCGGCTTTGCTGGATATTGACCAAGTGGGAAAAACGCGACTTGCTGGCTTTGGCGATAGTGGCTGGTGTGCTGGCGCATATAAAAGAAGCCGGACATGGCTCTTTCCCGCGCCAACTCGGCACTCCTAAAGAACTTGGCGGCGACAAAGCGATTTTTAGCGAACTGCGTTTCCAGCAATTGCTGTCCAGCAAAGACCACGACGAGTTTTACCAGCGCTTGCGCCGCGCAGTGCAACTGGCTGGCGGAAGCGCCGATATTTGCCAACTGGCCGACAGCATTTTGCACTGGGCCAAAGACCACCAAGACTCCAATGCCGAAAAACCCAGCCAGCGCTTCCGCTACGCTTGGGCCAAAGATTATTTCGCACCCACTCTTAACCACAAGCAAGGAGCCAAACCATGAGCCAATTCATCCAACTGCATGTCCTGACCTCTTATCCCCCGTCCAACCTCAACCGCGACGACATGGGGCGGCCGAAAACCGCCGTGATGGGCGGAGTCAACCGCTTACGGGTGTCATCGCAAAGCCTGAAACGGGCTTGGCGCACATCAGATTTATTTGCCGAGGCACTGGGCGAATGGAAAGGTACACGCACTAAGCGGGTGGGCCGTGAAGCATACCAGCAGCTAACCAGCAAAGGTGTAGAAGCGAAAAAGGCTTTGGAATGGGCGGCTGCGATTGCCGGTCAATTCGGTAAACTGAAAGACGGCAAAGATGAGCAGGAAGCCTTGGAGATTGAGCAACTCGCCCATGTTGCGCCGGAGGAATGGCAACGCATCAAGGCATTGACAGCGGTTTTGGCGGCGGAAAGCCGCGCCCCGGAAGCCTGCGAATTGGAACTGTTGCGCCATCGCCCAAAAGCCGTTGACATCGCCCTGTTTGGCCGGATGCTGGCATCTAACCCTGGCTTCAACGTCGAAGCGGCTGCCCAAGTGGCCCATGCGTTGACCGTCCATGCAGCCACAGTGGATGACGATTATTTCACTGCCGTGGACGACCTCAACCAGTATCAAGACGATGGTGGTGCCAGCCATATCGGTGAAACCGGCTTTGGCGCAGGCGTGTTTTATCTCTACGTATGCATCAACCGCGATTTGCTGGTGGAAAACCTGCAAGGCGACGCCGAGCTTGCCAACCGCGCCATTGCCGCCCTCTTGGAAGCCGTCGCCAAAATTTCCCCCACCGGCAAACAAAACAGCTTCGCGTCCCGTGCCTATGCTTCCTACATCTTGGCGGAAAAAGGCCCGCAACAGCCACGTTCCTTGGCCGTTGCTTTTCTCAAGCCGGTGAACGGGCAAGACCAATTGAAATCGGCCATTGATGCGCTGACCAGCCAACGCGATAATTTCGATGAAGTCTATGGAACTGGCTTCGCCGACTCTAGTAAAACCATGAGCGCCGACGCTGGCGAAGGTAGCTTGGACGAAATCATCCGCTTCGTCACGGAGTAGCAGCCATGCGCGGCTATTTACTATTCCAGCTTTACGGCCCGCTGGCCGCTTGGGGCGAACCGGCAGTGGGCGAGGCCCGCCACAGCGCCACCCATCCTAGCCGATCTGCGTTGTTGGGTTTGTTGGCGGCAGCGGCTGGCTTGCGGCGCGACAACGCTGAGGGGCAACGGCGGTTGTCGGAAAGCCTGCGCTTCGGCATCAAAACCCTGGCTATGGGGTCAGTATTGAAAGACTACCACACCACCCAAGTTCCGCCACAAGAGCGCAAAATCCACCACTACCACACGCGCCGCGACGAGCTAGGTTCGGGTCGGCTGGGCACTATCCTGTCCAGTCGCGAATACCGCCAAGACGGCTTGTGGCTGGTGGCGGCTTGGAGCAACAGCGACTCGGCAATTTATACCTTGGACGAGTTGGCAAAATATTTGGCAACCCCGGTTTTCCATCTTTACTTAGGCCGCAAGTCCTGCCCCTTGGGCTTGCCGCTAAATCCGCGAGTCATCCAGGCGGAAACCCTCAAGCAGGCATTTGCCGTCTATCCGCAACCGTCTTTGCTGGATCAAAAAGCTTGGCGTGGCATAGGTGCTGCCCAATTCGCTTGGGAAGCCTGCAACCATACCGGATTTCCCAAGGAAGATTTCCGCGCCCCGCGCCACGACAACCCTCTAAGCCGCGACCGCTGGCAATTCGGCGACCGCGAGGAATACATCAAACTGGAGCAAGAAGGAGGCTAACCATGTATTTCAGCAAAATCACCGTAGTGGCAGACCAACCGGAAAAAGCCATGCCGCTGCTAAAAGCCGGCGAATACGCCCTGCACCAATGGTTGTGGAAGCTGTTTCCCAAGGATGCCGAAGCCAAGCGAGATTTCCTTTTCCGCGATGATGCAGAAAAACGCTGGCCGGTATTTTATCTGCTGTCCGCACGGGCACCCGATGTGGCCCACCCCTTGTTGCGCGTGGAAAGCAAACCGTTCCACCCACAATTGGCTGCTGGCGAAACCTTGTCTTTCAGCCTGCGGGCCAATCCCACCCATACCCGCAAGACCGACAGTGAAAACTCTAAGAAGCGTAAAAGGGATGATGTCGTCATGCATCTCAAGCATCTCTACAAAAAAAGCAATCCCGGCGACATGCCCAGCGAAGCCGAATTGGTCCAAGAAGCCGGTGAGCAATGGATAATTCGACAAGGTGCGCGACATGGTTTTGAAGTATTAACCGTGCGGGCCGACAACTACCGGCAACCTCGGCTAGGCGGTAAGGGCAAAGATATCCACTTCAGCACACTGGATTTTACCGGCCTATTGCGGATAAGTGAGCCTGAGGCTTTCGCTCAAGCGTTGTATCAGGGCATCGGCCCCGCCAAAGCCTTCGGCTGCGGGCTGCTGCTGGTACGGCGGGTGTAGCGTGTTAAACTGCGGCTACAGGGTTACTCAAGGCAGATGGGTCATAGATGACGGGCTTCGCGTAACAATTCAGGATGGCGGTCAAGCAACTTTAACAATAATAGTGTGGACTTTGAGGGCCGGGTAATGCCTCGCTCGTACTCCGAAAAGGCGTTGACGCAGCCGCCCAATAATTCTGCCGCTTGATTTTGGGTCAGTCCCAAGCGGCTTCGGATGGCGCGGATAGAGCCTCCGCTTGAGATCGCGTGGCTTCCTTTTGGTTGGCTTGGGCAGCGTCAAAAAAGCGCTCGGCCTCCTCGCGGCTGGCAAACTCCACTTCCCCGCAGCTTGGGCAATGCCAGCCGTCCACTGCCGGGATGGTTAGCGTATGGCCTTGAAAGTTGCGGTTCACGTCCAGGATGGCACGTTCCATGCTTTTCATGCCACAGGAGCCGCATTGGCGTTGTTCATTCATAAATTACTTCTCCTTAAACTGGATGACGACGGCACCGCTTTTCAGCGTCAGCTTGATAGTAGCGTGTTAAACTACACCCACTCGGTGCTGTTGCGGAATCAGCCTTGTTGGCGCAACTTCCGGCGGGAAGTTGTTTTTGGCCAAATTCTTACTCAATTGGGCTAAATGATGACCAAGGCCCAAAATGATATAGCTCAACAAGTAAGTCTTAGATATTAACTGATGTTACGCAACCGTGTAGGCTGTAGCCCGGATGTTGTGGAGTGCGGCGACTCGTCGCCGCCTTTTGCGTCCAGCGGCGACGAGTCGCCGCACTCCACAAGTTGCCATCCTCTAGCGATGACTGCGTAACAT